>WFYR01000048.1 GCA_015489955.1 Mesoaciditoga sp.
GGGCTAGTTGTTATAATCATTGCTTTTGCGATCATCTGCTATCTTTCTGCTGTTGCCTTTTCCATACTCTTGCTATCTGAACTTTCGGTGCTTTTCGTAATGTTACTATTTATGTTGTTCTATAGGGTTAAATTAAAAAAAGGCAGCGTACGTTGAGTACTCAAAAAGTTGAATTTAATTGTGCTAAGTAGACCAAAATCCTTCACATTTAACATTTCCAACGTTGTTATTTAACCATTTCTTCTTTTTGCTTCACAATATTTCATAGAAGGGGTGGTAAAATATATTTTGAGCATATGACTATAATGAAGGAGGTCAAGAGTATGGAAAGTAACGAAGTAAAACTGCAAGAATTTTTGATAGAAACGCAGTTTAAAGCAGATAAAACCTTGGCATTAAACAAAGGAAGGGAAATCATCACGACCGTTTCAGTGAGTCCGACCGGAAGTCATCCTGCCGCTCATTCTCCTGTGGAAACCATAATAGGGGCGTTAGGAGCATGCTTTCTCATAAATCTTCAAAGGTATTTCAATGAAAAACAAAAGAAGTTGACTGATTCGGATGTACATATGGAATTGAAAGGGTACAGGGATCCGAGTATTCCAAAACTTGTTAAAATCACTTACGTTGTAGAGATAAACGACAAGTTTGAGTTTGATCCAGAAACGCTGAAAGAATTCATGGAAAAGCAAAGCACAACCTACAGAACCCTGGAAAACTGTGTAGAAATTTCAGGAGAAATTAAAAAATTCTCAAATTGAATTAAAAAGAGCTCCGCTCAACTTAGTTTTTCTTCAAAAAGCACTTCCTTTTTTATTCGAGAAGGAAGTGCTTTTCGGTTTCTCATTATGAAATTTTTAGTGTAAAATTGAAAATGAAAATGTTGGTCAGGGGTGAATCTTGTGAAAAAACTAAAGCTTGGTGTTTTGGGTATTTCGCACCATTTTGTAAAGAGAGTGCTTTTTCCTTTGAAAAGATCAAACAGCGTAGAAATAAGCGCCATTGCAAGCAGAAATAAGGAAAAGGCAAATGCTTTTGCCCAAAAGTACGAAATCAAAAAGGCCTACGCTTCTTACGAAGAGCTTCTTAAAGACAAAGATATCGATGCGATTTACATACCACTTCCAAACCATTTACACCTGGAATACATAAAAAAAGCGGCTGATGCCCACAAACATGTAATATGTGAAAAACCAATTGCTTTGAACTACGCAGAGGCGAAAGTAGCTTTTGAATACGCGCAAAAGAACAATGTTTTGCTTATGGAAGCTTTCATGTACAAACATCATCCACAATGGATAAGAGTAAAAGAAATAGTTGAAAGCGGGGAAATTGGCGATGTTATATCAATTCACTGTTATTTTTCTTACGATAACAAAGATCCAAAAAACATACGCAACGTTTTGGAATACGGCGGAGGCGCTCTCTTAGACATAGGCGTGTACGCCGTTTCAAGTGCAAGGTGGATTTTCAATGAAGAACCAACAAAAGTGCTTTCTATTTTAGAAAGAGACAAAGAGTTTGGAGTAGACACGCTTGTTTCAGGAATTATGGATTTCAATGGAAAAAATTCCCTTTTCACCGTAGCCACTCAGGCTTTTCCCTCACAAAGCGTGGAGATATACGGAACCGATGGTTGGGTGAAAGTTGAAATTCCCTTCAACACCTTTCCAGATGTTCCAGCCAATTTGTTTGTTAAAACTCATATTGGAAGCCGAGACGTGAAAGTGGGCCCAACCGATCACTACCTCTTGGAATTCGAATACTTTGCTAGAGCAATCGAAGAGAAACGCTCACTTTTTTCTTTTCAAAATGATTCTCTTCACAACATGAAAGTGATAGACGCTCTCTTCGAATCCGCAAGAGAAGAAAGTTGGGTGTTCGTAAAGTAGAAAGGCCCATCTTTTATTCCAGAAAGACGACTTCGTTTCTCATCTTAGATTCGTACATTGCTTTGTCAGCTCTTTTTAAAATGCTGTCTTTGTTGTCGTCTTCACGGATTTTAGTTACACCGACGGCAGCTGTAACCCTTCCAGCACAACTTTTTACAACAAGGCGTTCCTTTATATCTTTAATTCTTTTCATCATCACATTTACATCGGTCGAACGATCTATTTCAAATATGACAACGAATTCGTCTCCACCAAAACGGCTTGTACGTGGGCGAAAAACCTCATCTTCCTTTCGAACGAGACTTTGAAGTTCATCCGAAATTTTCTTTATTACTTTGTCTCCTTCTATATGACCGCATTTGTCATTTACGTTTTTGAAATTGTTTAAATCTAAGAGCACAGCGTACATTTGCTTACCACGTTTGACAGCCGCGATCGCTTTTTCGAGATGGTTAAACATTTCTCTTTTGTTGTAAAGATTGGTGAGTGAATCCCTTGTGGAAAGGGTTTTAAGCTTTTTATTTAGGGCTTCAAGCTTATCGTATTCAGATATATCGTCAAAAGTTTCAACGGCTCCTATTACATTTCCAAATTTGTCACGCATTGGAATAGCTTTAACTAAAATATGCTTTAATCCTTCCTTTTTTGTGTGAACCCAAACTTTCTTTTCAACCTTTGTTTCCTTTTCCACAGCTTCTACGAGCGGGCATCTTCCAAAGCAAAGGTTTTCCCCTCTATCGTCTAAGTGCTTCAAAGGAGTTTCAAAGCATTTCTTCCCAACGATTTCACTCTCTTTAAAGCCTGTAAGCTCCTCGGCGCCTTTATTCCAGTAAAGAATGAGGCGTTCAGGCGTTACAAAGTAAACTCCTGTTGCCACGTTGTCAAGTATCTCTTCTATGGTGATAAGCGATACACGAGAAATTATTTTTTCTTCATTTTTCATCAATCTCTTCTACTCCCGATCATCCTTATTCTTTTTTTTCCTTTTTTCACTATTAAAATGGATAAAAATATCAAGCCAGCCGTCATAGAAAATATGACTATCATTTTCACGAAGTTTTTATCAAATGATTGAATGCCTATACGAATTCCAGCGTAAACAAGCAAGGCAACTAAAAGCCAGATCACTATTTGTCCCAATAAAAGTGACGTCAGGTAAATGGCATCGGCTTGCTTTTCCAAATCTTCCTCATCTCTGTTTTTCAAGAATCCACCACCTCTTTTTTGAGCTTTTTGGTGTAAAAATCTGCTATGCGTGTTGGTTCAGGAAGTTTATATCCCATTGAGGTTTTCAATGTGTACTCAATGCAATCCTCTAAATTCACGTAACTTCCAGGAGAAACGAAAAGCGGTTTAACGTTGTCCTTTGTGGTTAACACAACGCCTATTCTCCTATCTTTATCGTAAAGATAGGTATAATTCCCCCTTTTCTTTTCTGGCATTTCATACGTTCCATAAAGATGTGATTTTGCAACTCCTATGGAAGGTTTTCCGAGTTCCAATGCCATATGGGAGGCCAGTCCAAGATGGCGAGGGTGGGCTATTCCTTGTCCATCAAAAAAGAGCAGATCAGGCTCATTTTTCAACATCGAATAAACCTTTAAAATCGCCGGTCCTTCTCTAAAACTCAATAAGCCTGGAATGTACGGAATTTTCACCTTGGAAATTGTCCATTTCAATTCAACGATCTCCAACGTTTCAAAGTTCAGCACGACACCCACTGCCAATGCTTCTTCTTTTGAAAGAAAAGAAAGATCAAAACCGGCCACAAGTTTCGGTTGTCCTACAAGTTTTTGTAAAACTACTTTTGACGATAATTCCCGTTGAAGGGCTATCATTTCAGGTATTTTCAATATACTTTACTTACCACCCATCTCAAATGTTTGTAAGGCTGACCAGTTGCGGACGAGATTGCCCTCATTACGAGAACGTTGGCATTCTTCGTACTTCCATCTTTAAATGACAACTGAACTTCTAATTTATACGCTGTGAACTGCGGGATATCCTCTCGCGCGTTTAGCATCGTTTGAATGGTCGAAATGTTGTAATTGGCGAGCAACGTGTTTAACTGTTGAGCGTTCAGATCCTTTGTAACGTAACCATTTTTCTTTAAAAATTCAAGACTTTTAGCATTCACAAAGGTATAATTTTTAAAGGCCTGGTTAACTTCTTCCTTTGAAAGCTTTGCTTTTTTCAAAATTTTAACGTCTTTTACATCTTTTCCAACGTACGTGAGCCAGAACGACTTTGCAATCTCAGATTCTGACACGTTTTTTGCTATTATCTGGTAAGTTCCGGCATTCATAAGGGCATTCGTGTAAATTGGATCTATTTCATCTATGCTTGCGTGAGTTCCATTTACAAGCACATCGTTTACCGTCTTGGTAAAATTGGCACTTAAAGCAAAAACTCCCCACAGTGCAATGGCACCAGCTACCAGCGCAATAAGTATTTTTAGTTCTGTTGAGATCTTCAATTTTTGTCCTCCTTTCCGATGCTCAATATGGATAAAAATACGTCCTTTGAAATACTCACATTTCCAAGCATTCTCATTCTCTTTTTGCCTTCCTTTTGTTTTTTCAAAAGTTTCATCTTCCTCGTAACATCTCCTCCGTAACATTTTGCCAGAACATCTTTTCGATATGCTTTCACCGTCGCCCTTGCGATTATTCTACCACGCGCAGTTGCCTGAATTGGTATTTCAAACTGCTGACGTGGCATTTTTTCTGCAATGCTTTCAACTAACGCTTTTGCAACTTTGTACGCTTTGCTTTCGTGCACAACCGTACTTAGCGCTTCAACGGGTTCTTTGTTTACAAGGATTCCTATTTTAACTAACTTTGATTCCCTGTATTCCGCAAAATCGTAATCCATTGAAGCGTATCCATGGCTTATGGCTTTTATTTTATCAAAAAAATCGAATATCATTTCAGACATTGGCATTTTAAAGTTCAAAGTTACCCTATTTTTACCCGCATTTTCAGTCGAAACGAATTCACCCCTCTTTTCATTTTGAATGAAATTCATCACAGCACCCATGGTATCTACCGGCGTCATAATACTCAAATCTACATATGGTTCTCTTATCCTTAAATAAGTACCTTCTTTTGGCATTTTTGCGGGATCCGTGATTCTAACGGTTTCACCGTTGTTCATTTCAACTTCGTACACGACATTTGGAGCAGTTGCTATAACATCTAGATTGTATTCTCTTTCCAATCGTTCAACGACTATTTCCATATGAAGCAATCCTAAAAAGCCGCACCTAAAGCCAAATCCAAGTGCGGAAGAATTATCCGGTTCAAAAACAAATGCCGCATCGTTAAGTTTGAATCTTTCCAATCCCTTCCTCAATTCTTCATAATCTTTTGGATCGGTTGGATAAAGGCCGGCGTAAACAACTGGCTTCGCCTCTTTATATCCCGGCAAAGGCTCTTTTGCTGGATTTACAGCCAGCGTTATGGTATCACCAACTCGCGCTTCTCGAGCCTCTCGCATTGAAGCGGCAACGTAGCCAACTTCTCCGGCAGATAAAATATTCGTTGGTGTCATGTAAGGAGAAAAAATGCCAACTTCGACGACTTCATGAGTTGCCTTCGTAGACATCATCTCTATCACGTCTTTCGTAGAAAGCTTCCCTTCAAAGATTCTCACATGTGCCACCACACCCTTGTATGGATCGTAATTTGCGTCGAATATCAAGGCGCGCAACTTGTCTTCAGGACTTCCTGAAGGTGCCGGTATCCTTTTAACAACCTCTTCCATGAGTTCTGGCACACCCTCACCGGTTTTCGCGCTTACCAAGAGAGTTTCTTCGGGCCTTATTCCTAAGGTATCGTATAGTTCGCGTTGCGTTTCCTCTACGTTGGCATTTGGCATGTCTATTTTGTTTATCACCGGCACTATTTCCAGGTTATTTTCTATAGCCAGATAAGCGTTTGCAACAGTTTGGGCTTCCACACCTTGAGTTGCATCAACCAAAAGTATGGCTCCTTCGCACGCGGCCAAACTTCTAGAAACCTCGTAAGAAAAATCTACGTGTCCCGGCGTGTCTATAATATTTATTTCGTAAGCTTTCCCATCTTTAGCATTGTACAAAATCTTAACGGGTTGAGCTTTGATCGTTATTCCGCGTTCTTGCTCTATTTCCATGGTATCAAGGTATTGAGCGTGCATTTTTCTTGCCTCAACGCTGTTTGTAAGTTCAAGTATTCTGTCTGCCAATGTTGATTTTCCGTGATCTATATGGGCAATGATCGAAATGTTCCTTATCAAAGAATTATCAAACATGTTTTTACCCCGCATTCGTTTCAGAAAATTCAGAAAGCTCCACCGGAATAACCGTGGATACACCGTTTACCATAGTAATGCCGTAAAGTGTATTCGCTCTTTCCATAACGATTTTGTTGTGCGTCATAACTATGAAATTTGAATCTTTGGAATATTCAACGAGCAAATTAACAAAACGCTGCGTGCTAAAATCGTCCAAAGCTGCATCCACTTCGTCAAGAATGTAAAAAGCGCTTGGATTTATCATCAAGAGCGAAAAAATAAGCGCAAGGCCCACTAATGATCGTTCACCACCGGAAAGCATGTAAAGTTTTTGAGTTCTTTTTCCCACGAGTTTGACGTTTATTTCCACTGGTGAATTCAACACGTCATCTGTGGTAAAAGAGAGGTAACCGCTACCATGAGAAAAAAGAATAGATATCATCTTTCCGAATTTTTCGTTTATTACGTTTAAAGTTTCCTTAAGGAGATTCCTTGCTTCATCATCCGTTTTCTCTATGACATTTTCAAGTGAAGTTTTAGATCTTTCCAGATCTTTTTTCTGTTCCAATAATTCTTCATGCCTTTTTTCAACCTTGGAATATTCATCTATGGACGAAAGATCGACCGGGCCAAGAAATTTCATCTTTTTTTCATAGCTTTCTATTTCTTCGGCTATGCTGTTTAGCTCTTCTTCATTTAAAATGGCGCATTCTTGCGTGTTCCCCCCCGCTTTTAACAGTTCATCCAGTGAATTCTGTACAGCGTTTTCTAAAGATACTTTTTTTATTTCCAAAGCGTGTGCCTCTTCGCGATTTTTTTCTATTCTTTCTTTTTTTTCGTTTATCATTCTTTCGAGATTTTCCAATTTTTGAAGCGTTTGATCACGGTTGCCTTTGGAATTTTTAGATCTGCTGAAGAGATCTTCCATATCTTTTCTTACAGAAGAAAGATCTCTTTCAACGTTTTCAAGCCTTTCTTGTGATTGTTTCATATCATTCGCGATTTTTTCCATCCTGGCATTTATTTCTGAAATTTCGTTTTCTATTTCATCTACGCGTTTTGAAAGTCTAAAAGATTCCTTTTTATAACCTTCTGCCCTTTCTTTTAGCGAGTTCATGTTCATCCTGATGTCTATCATCTTTTCTTGCAGGCTTTCTATTTCCTGTCGGTTTTTCAAGGTCTCAGTTTTATCGCCACTTAACTCTTCTTGAATTCGCGCAAGCCTTGAATTTATCTCTTCTACTTTCACATTGGATTCTTCAACTACTTTTTCATCTTTTTCTATCCTTTTCAAATAATCTTTCTGGAATTTCTCAAGGCTATCAACTTCTTTTTGCAAAGAAGCCAATTGTGCCAATATGGATTCTTTTGTACTTTTGGAATTGTTAAGTGAAAGGTTGTCCTGAAGCAGGGTTTTTTCGATGTCGTTTTTTTCTTTAAATGCTATTTCCCTGTCAATTTGAAGATCGGCTATTCTGGCATCTATTTCCTTCATTTGCTGCGAAATGGCAACGATCTTTCCTTCCACGTCCTTCAAAATTCTTCTTTGAGAAACAAAGTTAGATCTCTCAACACTTCCGCCCGTTATAGTTCCAGATGAAGATACGATTTGACCATCCAAACTAACTATTCTGGAATGAAGTGCCTTTTTCCGTTTTAAGTCAATGGCATTTTGAAGACTTTCCACTACCAAATCGTGTGAAAACAAGAAATTGACCAGTCCTTCAAATCCTCGAACGGCTTTTACCAATTTCGCCGCATATCCTACCATACCAGGAGCGGAAATGAGTGAAACGTTTATCACTGGCTCTCTGAGGTCTATCATGTCCATTGGTATAAAAGTGGCTCTTCCCGTTCTGTTTCTTTTCAAGAATTCAACACATTTTCGGGCCACTTGTGAATCTTTTACCACCACGTTTTGAGCCCTACCGCCAAGCAAAACGGAGATCGCCGTTTCCACATCCTTTGGAACTTCAAGAAGATTCGCAACGACATCTATAACCCCGTCTATTTTTGCATTCATTATAGCCCTTACGGCGTTGGAATATCCCGCGTATTCTTCAATACTCCTTTTTAATATGTCTCTCTTTGAGTTGAGTTCCATCTTTTGAGAATTCAACTCGTTGTGATGTCTTTGAAGTTTCTCTATTTCCTCATCGATTTTCCGCCTTTTTTGTTCTATTTCGGAAAGTTTTTTATTCTTCTCTTCAAGTTTCTTGGCATAATCATTTTCTTTCTTCGATATTTCATCCAGTTTGTCTTGCAATTGAGCGGCTTTTTCCTTTTTTTCGTGAAGCTGCACCCGCAAAACCTCAAGGCGTTTCTTCAGATCTTTTACATTTTCTATTGCTTTTGACTTCGCCACTTCAAGTGAATTCTTTTGTTTCGTCAAGGCGGAAATCTCAGATTCCATTTCGGCTTTTCTCTTTTCTATTCGAGAAATCTCTTCGGCTTTTGAATTGTAAACCTTTTCAAATTTTTCAAGCTCTTCGTTCATTTTAGAATAATCTTCGTCTAAGCTTGAAATAAGTCTTTTAAGTTCTCCTAATCTCTCAAGGCTCCTATCGACTTCAGAACGCATGGAATCTTTTTTTGTTCCCAGCTCAACGTAATTCGTTCTATCATTTGACAATTTTGAAGAGTACAGTTCTTTAAGGTTTGCCAGAGTTTTCTCTCTTTCTCTGTACTTTTCAAGTTCGTTTTCAAATCTTTTTATCTCTTCTTCGACTCCAGATGAAAGCTCTTTAAGCTCAGAGCTTTGAAGCTCTAATTCAAAAAGCTCTTTCTGTTCTTTTTCTATTTCTTCAGAGAGGTTTTTCAACTTTTCTTTAACTTCATTCATCTTTGTGGAATTCAAAAAATAGAAGTGGCCAAAGTACGCTCTCTTCAATTTTTTCAATTTCTCTTCATATTCTTTATACCTTTTTGCCCTCTTCAATTTCAAGTTCAAAGAGCGAAGACCTCTTTCAACCTCAGAAATGATATCTTGGAGCCTCTGAAGGTTTTCCTCGACGCCAAAGAGCTTTGAAAGAGTTTCAGATTTTTTTGCCTTGTAAGTCGCAACGCTTGCCGCTTCTTCAACCAGGGCTTTTATTTGCTCTGGCGAAGAATTAACCAAATTGGATATTTCACCCTGACCGACTATGGAATAAAGATCTTTTCCCGTCCCGGTACCGGTAAAAAGTGAGTTGATATCTTTCAGCCTTGTGGTCGAACCATTTAAAAAGTAAGAATTTTTTCCATCCGCGGTGAATATCCTTTCAACGCTTATTTCCTTGTTATTTTCATCAATAAAAACAGCCTTCACCCACGCTTTTTCCGCCTTTTTTACACTTGATGAACCCGCATAAAGCACGTCTGAAGCATTTGACATTCTCAGTTTACTGCTTGCCCTTTCTCCGAATATCCATCTAACCGCGTCAACAACGTTCGACTTTCCAGAGCCGTTTGGTCCAACGATGCAAGTTATTCCCTTTGGAATATCAAACTTCACGTAATTTCCAAAAGATTTAAACCCTTCAACTTCTAACCTCACGAGTCGCATTTGGATATCTCCTTAAGCTTGACAATGTGTTCTTTTAGCCACTTTTTAAATGATATTGTGGCGTTTTCCGATTCAACCCATATTTTACCATCTTCTTTAAATTCAACCTTTAAATCTTTGTTTCTTCCCACTATCTGTGACCTGAGTTTATCAGGCGCGTGAACTTTTAAGGCGTTTGTGGAGATTAGAAATTTTCTGTACAGCGCTGCCCTTGCCAATTCTCCAAAAGCTGGGTGGTATGGTCCTCCAACAACGTTGGGAAGGGTTTGAGCATCCTGGTACATACCCAATCTTTCTATGGTGATGTTGGAATCTAAGAAAATTGCCACCATGTCGGACACCCAATCAAGAGCTTCTTTTAGCGTTTGAGGAACGTATTTTTTTTGAATGTACAAACGCTCTAATTCCGTTTCTTTCAGCACTAAAGTTGGGTGTATTCTGACGGCATCCACATTTAAATTTGCCACCTCAAAAGCGGAAAAAAGAGATTTCGACTTCGTATCTTTTGGAAGCCCTGTCATTAGATGGACTGAGACCTTCACGTTTGCTTTAGTTAAAGATTTAATGGCATTTTTCACATCTTTTGCGCTGTGATAACGTTTGGAAGCTTCTAACACGTCTTCACACATAGACTGGGCTCCAATCTCAACAAACGTTACGTGGTGATTGGATAAAAATTCGGCGTCTTCTATTTCATCTGGCCTTGTTGAGATTCTTATTCTGGTTATACCTATTTTCAAAGCGCACTCTTCAACTCTTAAAAGTATTTCTTTCCATTCTTTTATACCGGTAAAAGTACCACCGTAAAGAGCGATTTCGGAATTTTCATCGCCATGGTAAAAAGCGTAAGCTTTTTTTATCTCTTCGCAAATTGATAACGGTACTCTTTTCATCGTTGCCATCCACTCATTGCAAAAGACGCACCTGTATTTGCACCCTGCATTTGGGAAGAAAATTGGAATTATTTTCAAATCTTTTTCAACCTCTTTAACGCATCTTTCGCCGCTTCCTGCTCCGCGGCTTTTTTGCTTTTACCCATACCTTTTCCGCAAATCTGTCCGTTCACAATTACTTTAAAAGTGTATATCTTCTTGTGTGAGGGTCCTTTTTCCTCTACAAGAAGATATTCCGGCAGGGTGCCGTATTTGTCCTGTGTATACTCTTGAAGCATGGTCTTGTAATCGAAGAAGATCTTTTTTTGAGTGGCGGCGTTTATCTTGTCTTTAAGCAATCCTTCCACCGTACTGTAAGCTTTTTCAAAGCCAAAATTCAAAAAGATCGCTGCCATAGTTGATTCAAATATATCTGCGAATATAGATTCTAAACTATCATCTGATGAACGCAAGCTCTTTCCTATCAACACCAGCTTGGATAGACCGATTTCTTTGCTTACTTCAGATAAAACCGGTTCACTTCCTACAACGGCTTTTACTTTTGCCATATCGCCCTCTGCCATCTTCGGAAAGTTTTCAAAAGTTTGATGAGCTATTACCAAACCGACTACAGCGTCTCCCAAAAATTCAAGCCTTTCGTAAGAAGGCACACCGTTCTCATTGGCGTAAGAACTGTGTGTCAAAGCCCATTCAAAGTAATGGGGAAATGGAGGAACATCTTCTATTTTTAAAATTTTTAAAGCTTTCAAAACCAATTCCTTCACTTTTCTTTTTCCTCTTTGAAGAATTTAGCCGCTCTTTCCACTTCGTTTGTTATAACGGCGTAGGCCCCACATTTCTTTGCAAAGTCAAAGTCTTCTACAGTATTAGAGTCCCAAAATACGACCTTTATACCGTTTTCTTTTGCGAACGAGAAAAAATCGTCAAATCCTTCAATTCCCACAGCGTAAGTCGGAATGTTGTACGAAAAAACGTTTATCTTGAGGCTCAAATTCAAACTCTCTTTTAAATTTAAAGTTTTAAGATGTTCTTCGCCAAAGAGCATTCCCAGTTTCACGTTTTTGTCCAGTTCTCTTATTTTGACTAACGTTTCGTGATTAAAAGAAGAAAGCCACACCCTTTCCGGGTTGCAATCGTTGATAAGTCCCAACACATCTTCTTCCAAATTTTTGTAACGAATTACATTTGTTTTTAGCTCCACATCTACTATAGCCGACTCTGGAATGACCTCAAAAACCTCTTTAAGTGTCGGCATTTTCTGTCCCATCGATTCGTACTCTTTAATCTCGTTAAGGGTTTCATCTTTTATCCATCTGCGTTTACCGTAAGTTCTGTACATGTTTTCATCGTGACATACAACCATTTGTCCATCTTTGCTAAGGTGAACGTCCAGTTCAATGCCATCCGCTTTGTACTCGATGGCTTTTTGAAATGAAAGGAGCGTATTTTCGGGGTAAGCTCCAGAATACCCCCTATGACCCAATATCACCACTTTACACCTCCAACAAATCGCCCTCGTAAGATTTTCTTAAGAAGGCGTCGTATGTCCATGGGCAAGTTTCTTTGAAAAAAATCGCCACGGCCAATGCGTATTGCTGTATTTCGTACTGTGCGTGTTTATCCGCGCGCAAATTCAAGAAATTCATAAGACTTCTTGCGTTAACGGTCCAATACCATTGCGTGTACAAACTCATCGGCAGTACCATTCTTGCGACTTCCTTTTTTACCCCATTTTCAAGGAGTTCTTTGTAAGTTTTAAACGAAGATTGCATTTGTGCCCTCATTACTTCTTCAAGTCCATTTGCCCTATCTTTTGCAGGCACGTAAAATTCTTCATCGAATTTTGTGTACCTGCCGGAGCGTTCCATGAAAGATCCTATTCTGTGTCTGAACCATTGTCTCGCAACGAAAATAGGAGCTTTTATTTGAAAGGTAAAGACTATGTGTTCAAATGGAGATTCATGACCATTTGTCATCAAGAGTTCTATAAGTCTCTTGTCCCCCTGCGGATCTGATTTAGACATGTAAGATATTCGCGCTGCACGCGCGGCTGCTCTGTCTCCCCCAAAAACATCTATCAGTTCTACAAAACCTTTGTCGAGAACCTTAATCTTTTTTTTCACTTTTAATCCCCCATTGCTTCAATTTCATGTGTAAAGTGCTTAAACCTATTCCCAACACTTTCGCCGTTTTTGTCTTGTTGTCTCCAAACTTTTTCAGCGTACTTTCAATCACCAATTTTTCAGCCTCTTCTAAAGAGATGCCTATCGGGATTTTAACGTACTCTTTTAAAGGATTATCGGATTGAATTGGAAGATCTCCAACTTTGATTTCGCTTTCATTTGAAAAGACTAACGCAGATCTCACGATATTTTGAAGTTCTCTCACATTTCCCGGGAAATCGTACTCCTTTAAGGCGCTTAACGCTTCCTGACTAAAGGGTTTTGCTTTGACGTTCAATTGCTTTGAAAAAAGCTTGGTGAAGTGTTCAACGAGCATTGGAATGTCTTCTTTTCTTTCTCTAAGAGGTGGAACGTCTATTTTGACGACGTTTATCCTGTAATATAGATCTTCACGAAACTCATTTCTTTTCACGGCTTCTTCCAGATTTCTATTGGTGGCAGAAAGCACACGCACGTTCACTTTCTTTGGCTGCGTTCCTCCAAGCCTTTCAACTTCGGATGTTTCTAAAACGCGTAGGAGCTTAACCTGTACAGCTTTCGGAAGTTCTCCAATTTCATCTAAAAAGAGTATCCCTCCATTCGCCAGTTCAACTTTTCCAGCCTTTGATTTCATAGCTCCGGTAAAAGCACCTTTTTCGTAGCCGAAAAGTTCGGACTCAAAAAGCTCTTCTGGTATCGCTCCACAATTAACGGCCACAAATGGCTCGTTAGCCCTATCACTTAACTTCCAAATGGATTTTGCCACCACTTCTTTTCCACTACCAGATTCACCTTGAATGAGAACGGTAACATTTTTAGATGCGACTGTGTTTATCACGTCGCGCAGTTTTCTCATGGCAGAGCTTTCTCCTACCAATTTGGTTGGCAGCTTCAAGGAAAGATTTTCCAACTTCAGCGCCTTGCTTTCCAAAGCCCTCTCGACTTCCGTTGTCAAACTTGCCAATTCAAAAGGCTTTGGAATAAAATTAAAGGCGCCGAGCTGAACTGCCTTAACGGCTGTATTTATGTCACCATGAGCGCTTATAACTATGACTTCACTTTTCACTACCGCTTCTTCGAGGATGTCAAGACCATTTCCATCCGGAAGCATTAAGTCCAATATCGTCAAATCGTAACAGGAATTTTCAAAAGCCTTTTTAGCCTCTTTTAAGCTCTTAACGCCGTTTGTCGTATGTCCTTCCATCTCAAGCGCCTTGCAGATAAGACGATTTAGACTTGTATCATCTTCTACTACCAGGATTTCAGCCATTATCATCACCTAAGAGCGGAATGTACAAATTCACCGTCGTTCCCTCTCCTTTCTTGCTCATAACTTTTACTTTGCCGCCGTGAGAAGTAACGACCCTTTTTACAATACTCATTCCCAGACCAGTTCCGCCATTTTTTAAAGTGAAAAAAGGTTCAAATATGTAGTCTAACGCGTCTGGAGAAATTCCTTTTCCATTGTCCGTGAAGGAAATGGTAACCATTTTCTCTTCTTTTTTTACTTTTATGCTTATCTTTCCATTCTCTTCACAGGCATCCATTGCGTTAACTAAAACATTTAAAAACGCCGAATTCAACGCGTTCATATCTCCCAATACAACCACATTTTCATCGGAGTAGTCCGTCGTTATTTGAATATTTCTATCTCTTGCCCTTATTCTCGCGAGCTTAACGGCTTCTGTAACAACTTCTATCACGTTTAAAGCTTTGAATTCGTATTTTGGATTTGAAAATTCCAAAAAACCTTTTGACCTTTCTTCAAGCCTCCTTACTTCTTTATCAAGTACGTTTATGGTTTCCAAAATTTCTGAATTGGAATTTCCAAGCTGTTTTTTTAAAAGCTGGACCGATAATTTTAAAGACGCTAACGGGTTCTTTATCTCATGCGCCACGCTTGCAGTTATCTTTCCAAGCAAAGCAAGATTTTCAGCTCTACTCAATGCATTTTCAAGATTTTTCACTTCAGTTACGTCTTCGAATATGTAAAGTGCGTTGAACCTTCCTCCAACTTCCATGGAGACTTGTCGTATTATAAGCTTTTTCCCCGTTTTTTTGGAAGATATTATCTTCTTTATTTCTCCAGGAATAATTTCATAAAATCTGAAAAATTCGTTTATGTTTTTTCCCTTCCAATTCGCTCGGTGAGTCGAGAATATCTTTTCGGCACCGTGATTGATCATGAGTATTTCGCCATTGGCCGTTGTCATTATTATTCCCTCTTCAAGGGATTCCACTATGTTTCTGTACTCGTTGTACGTTTCAAGTAAGCCATCTCTTTCCCTTTTCAGAGTTTCAGCCAATCTGTCCACTTCTTTAAGAATTTCATCAAATTCTCCGTTGAACCCTTTTTTTCGAGAAGGTTTAAGGGTTAAAGAAGTTTTTTTCACCCTTCCTATAAGAGTCAATATCGGTTCATCCACGAAGTGAGAAATAAAGAAAATGGTGATAAAGTAGATCACCGCGTCGAAAGCTATTACCACCAAGAAATACAGGAGTGCCGGAGGAAGAAAGAAGAAATATATTAAAAATTCAAGGGCAAAAACAACCGAAAGCAAAAAAATGAACATTCCATTTCCAAGGCGAGTGTGGCTTTCAGCCTTGGAAAAAGGTAATAATTTCACTTTTCACATCACCATGCCACCATCTACATTTACGACTTGACCGGTTATGTAAGAAGCCGCATCTGAAATTAAAAAGGCCACCAATTCCGCAACTTCTTCTGGTCTTCCATACCTTCCAAGCGGAATCAAGCTCAGATATTGTTTTTTGTGGGCTTCATCTAATTTTTCAGTCATCGCGGTGTCTATAAATCCAGGTGCAACCGCGTTAACCCTTACGCCTTTCTTAGCGTATTCCTTTGCCACACTCTTGGTGAAAGAAATTATTCCGCCCTTTGAAGCTGCGTAGTTTGCCTGACCTATTGTTCCAACGAGTCCCACAACAGAAGCGATGTTAACCACACTTCCTTTGTTCCTTATCAGATCACGAATGACGGCCCTTGTCATCCTAAATGTACCGGTTAAATTCACGTCCAAGACTTTTTCCCATTCTTCATCCTTCATTCGCATAAGGAGATCATCCGCCGTTATTCCGGCGTTATTCACCAGTACTTTTATTCCTCCAATTTTTTTTGCAAAGTCCACCGTTTTTTCCACATCGCTTTGAACGCTTACATCTGCTTTAATTGAGTGGGCACTCGTTTTTTCAAGCTCACCGGCGGAATGCGCGTAGGTGGCAACCACTTCGTAGCCCAAGCTCAAAAGTTTCCTTACCACGGCCAACCCAATTCCTCTACTTCCACCGGTAACTATGGCGACATCATTCATTTTAGGACCTCCAAAGTTAATTTTTCCCCAAGTTGAACTTTTAAAATATCTGCGGCACTGAATTGTGATATTATCTCGGCGTATCCGGCGGCGCCTTCTCGAAGAATGAGAGATTTATTTTCTCTATCGCGCTCATCCTCACTTACAAGCACGATCTTCCCTTTAACTCTTATCTCATCACCAGATTCAACGTTCAACTTTTTGAGGAGAGAAAATGGAATATTCGTCTCCACGTTTTGACCATCAAAAAACGCCACCTCCCCCTCTATTTTATCGGGAAAGAGAACCACTTTGTGATATTTCAAACTGTAATACGTCATGTAAAGCTCTCCAACTTCCGATATTTTTTTACCCATTGTCAAATCAGATACAGTTGAAACCAATATGTTCAGAGAAGATCTAAAAAAAGACAGTGAAAACCCATCTTTGCTCTTTATTCTTCTAATCTGGTGTATCCCGTAGCTCTTTATAACCGCCGTGAACATACCGTTATCGAAACCAACAAAAATTTTTTCATCTTTTGTTTCGAGAACAATGGGTATTCTCGCACTTTCGTTAAAGGCGTCCACAATACTTAAGAAAATCGTGCCCCTTGGAAGGTAGTAAGCAATTCGTTCTAAGATGTAAGAAGCACTGTAGACATCTTTTGATTCAACCTGCCTCAATCTAACTATTCTTTCATCATTACACAACGCATTCAGCTTCGACTCGACCAAATCCATTAAGAGACCTTCATCACTTTTGTCTCCTATTATCACTATCATCGTTAAACATCCTTTTTTGCGACATTTGCCGCCACCAAAACGGGATCCCAAACGGGTGAAAAAGGAGGCGCATATGCCATATCGATAGTTGAAAGCTCTTCAACTGTCATACCTGCCGTTATTGCAGAAGCCACAACATCTATTCGCTTTGAAATTTCTCCGCCTGCCATCTGCGCTCCTAAAAGCTTCCCACTTCCTTTTTCGTAGACCAACATTATCTGAACTTCTCTGTTTCCAGGATAGTAATGGGCCTTTGACTTTGAAGTTACAAGTGTCATGCCGGCTTTAAACTTTTCGGAAGCTTCGCGGTATGTAAGGCCGGTTCTTGCGTATTCAAGGGCAAATATTTTTGTAACTGCCGTGCCAAGAACGCCTTTGAATTCTTCGTACTTTCCAGCGGCGTTTCTTCCGGCAATTCTTCCCTGCTTATTTGCCGTTGTACCCAGAGGAATGTACACGCTTTCACCCGTTAACCTGTGAGGTGCCGTTGCGCAATCACCACAGGAATACACATCTTTGAAATTTGTAGACATGTCAGCTCTTACATCTATTGCATCTTTAATCGAAGTCGTTATTCCACTTGCCTTTGCCAATTCTGATTCCGGTGCAACACCGATCGTAACGAGCAGTATATCACTTTCCAAAACCCCATTGGTGGTACTCAATCTCAAAGACTCTTCAGTTTCTTCCACAAAATTGAGTTTCGTTTTGGTCATAATTCTCACGTTGTTTTTCAGTAATTCACGTTCTATGGCTTCGCTCATTTGGACATCCGCCGTTGGCATGACATGATCCATCATTTCTATGATCGTTACATTCATTCCATTGGCGGACAACGCCTCTGCCATTTCCAAGCCTATATAACCGCCTCCCAATATAACGGCATCTTTGGGAGCGTTGTCATTCAAAAAAGTTTTAAGCCTTATGGCGTCTTGAAGAGTTCTAACTTTGAATATCCTTTCGCCTTCTTTTAAGCCGTCGATCTGGGGCATAACGGCTTTTGCGCCAGTTGAAATTATGAGCTTGTCGAAAAAAACATTTATTTCTTCCGAATCTTCCAATCTTTTAACTTTCAAGCTCTTATTTTTTGGATCTATTGAGGTAACTTCGTGAAGTATTCTAACATCGACACCTTTACTTCTTTTAAAATCTTCAGGTGTGAACACAATTATGTCTTTGTAACTTTTCGTTAGGCCTTCTATGTAGTACGGTATCCCACAACCACCGTAAGATATAAACCTATCTTTTTCAAAAAGGACAACTTTTGCCTCTTTATTTTCTCTCACAGCTGCCGCCGCGGCACTCGTACCAGCTGCGACTCCACCTATGACGGCAATATCCACTTTTTCTTCTTTCATGTCGGTGATCACCTCGCTGAATTATATCATCGTACAAAGGTGGTACTCTTACACTTACTTATTTTACCAGATCGGTGTTTAAAAATACGGGAAATTTAACCTTCACTCCTTTCTTCTTCCCGTTTTTAACTCCCTCAATTAAAATCAGCTTTGAATTCACTTCTTTTTTTCCGTAGATCGGAACAAAAAATTTCGGTATCAACCTGTTTTTTTCGAGCAATTCCACATGCGTTAACAAATTCATAGGAGATGTTATCATTCTAAAATATCCTTTGTTCTTCAATATTTTAAAGGATGAAATGACGAATTTCTCGAAGGCGTTTTCATTTCTTTCCAAAAATCTCCTCTCATTTTTGCTGACTTTTCCACTTATGTGAAATGGCGGGTTGAAAAACACGAAGTCAACCGATTCGTATCCTATGAATTCTGGTATTTTCAAAACGTCCATGTTTATCACTTCAATTCTTTCGTTTAGCTGATTCAATTTCACAAAAGCTTTCGCTTCTTCACAGGCTTTTTTATCTACATCTACGGCCTTTATCTTAAGATGCGTATTTAGCAATGCCATCATGATAGATGCCACTCCATTCCCGCTTCCAAATTCAACGGCATTCCACACTTTCACACTTAATGGGTAACTTCCCAGAATAACTGAGGCGTGGGTATGTTTTATTTCGAATTCATCTGGAACTTTGAATTTTGGCACTCTTATTTTCAAAATCTCACCATTTCTAATTGTTCAAAAAACGCTTTCATTCCAAGGCTAACACACGCTTTATTGAGTGGATCGTTGTCTGGAACGTTCATTATCAAAATATTCTTTGGAAAAAATTCATTTTGAATGTTGGCAACTACGCGTTTAAAAAAGCGAGTGTAATAGTCCCATTTTTCTGGAGCGGCATCTACAATGTAAGCACCATTTGAATTTATTCCCCACACCACGTATCCAATTTTTTCACCATTTTCCACTATAAAATGGTTGTTGTATCTTTGTCCGGCATTCTTCAAACTTAGCGCTTCTCTTTGCCAATTTGGAAATCTCTTTTTTTCTTTTTCGTTTAGCACTGCCATTTCGTATATTTCTTCTGCCGTTGCCTCTTCGAATTTTACAGGCTTTTCTTCAATGGTTTTATCTAAAAAATAAGACGTCAGTTTTCTTTCAAATCTGAAGCCATATTTTTCGTAAAAAGAAACGGCTGGATCGCCTTCTGCTACCTCTAAAAACGTCTTATTCGTGTTTTTCCACTTTAAAGTGTCTAACGAGTATTCTAAAAGTGCCGTACCGTAACCATGCCCCCTGAATTCTTTCAGTATTCCAAAAGCGTCTATTCTTGCCCTTGGAGGTCTGATCGCATTTATGGAAAGCCCAATTTCTTTGCCGTTGATAAGTATGAAAAACGAGTTTTCAAGTGAAATGGAATTTTCTTCTACATCAAGTTCAAAAGAGATGACATCCCACTTTATAGGAATGACATAGTCAGAAAATATTTCGTTTACCATATCCACTACCTTGCTTAGAGATAACGCACTCAACTTTTCAAACGTCACTTCCATTTTAATCATCTCCCGTATCGAATTATGCCTTCTTCGGCCAATCGATCAAGGTAATACTTTGCGTCTTCAACAACATTTTGGTCAATTTCAAATTCGCGTTTTGCAAGCTCTGTCGAGTTTTCAAATGAGATTCCCAATTCCATGAAATTCAATAGTTCGTATTTGAAACTCCTGAATTCGGGAATACGTCTGACCACTTCAAAAAACCATTCTCTATCCTTTTCGTTCATCCACACGTCTTGAATTGGGCCTTTTACTTTTCTTAAATATTGACGGTTAACAAGACCCTGGGCTTCCTCCGCTTCCCTTGAATATGGAGCAAGCATTTTTTTCAGCGTTTCCACTTTTGTGTACTTTTCAAGTTGTTTCATCTTCTCACGTGCCATGTAAGAAATCCACTTTCTTACCAAAGGCAATTCACTTCTTGTATGATTTTCAACGAATTCTTTGGCAACGTTCGCTTGCACTTTTGAAGAAACCGTTTTTGGAAAATCGTAGGTAACATCAAACAACGAGTTAAGAACACCTTCACCAATCCATTTGAAAGATTCAATCGAAGATTTGTCTGGAGTGTCTTCGCTTGTGTGATAGAATCTATCAGGAAACTGAGTCAATGAAGTTGCTCCCACTCCTATGGTTGCGTCGGTGAATATGAAGTGATCGGAGCCCTCAAAATACCGTCCCGTTACCATTTTGAAATTATCGTTTTGAAGATTGGCGTAAAGCAAATCGCTTACAATGGAGGGAATAGACCAAGGTGTTGAGGATACTTGCAAAACTGACTTGGTTTTATCTTGATCTTCACCCACCATGTCAAGATTTATTCCAAAATCAAAATCGTAATCATGATCTCGTAAATACGATATCGTTCCATACATTTCTGGTACCCAAAGGGCAATTACTTCCCTGTCTATTTCGGCTTTTCTTAAAACCCTTGCGATTTCCGCCAACAACGCTGAGCCACTGGCGTTATCATTCGCGCCGGGGCGTGGATGACAGAGATGAGCAGTCAAGATTACAAGCTTTTTAGAACTTCTCCTTCCCAACCTGGCTTCCAAAACTTCTAAAACGTTATTGCCTTCATCTGAATCTATAAGCGCTTTTATTTCCACAGCGCCGTTCTTAAATTGCTTTTTTATTTTTTTGTACTGATCATAACTGAGAGCAAAACCAAAAATTCCTTCTTTAACGTATGAGGGAAAAGAGGTGTAGTTAACCGCATGTGAAAGCAGCTCTGGAGTTCTTTCTATTGATTTAACTTGAAATCTCATAAAGTATGAAAGCACGCATTTTGCCCCAAATTTCTCCACTCCAAGATCGTAAACTCTCGAAATGTCACCATTTGCAAGAATGGCTTTTCCTCTCACATTTTTTCCTTCGTAATCTTTTTCTTTCTCTCCGCTACCAACATCAACCAACTGAAGGTTTTGAATTCCATTGGTGGGAGATGACATAAAAATAGCAGATATTGGTGAAAGTTTTAGATCTGATATGACATATTTTCCGTTTACCTTTAAAAATCCGCCATTGAGATTCCAACCTTTCGGAATCTTCCACCCTTCGCAATTTACGCCCGCCGGGTACTTCAAAATGTTTGAGTCTCCCACAACACTTTTTACAAGTTCAACCGCCTTTGAATATCCTTCACCGCCTTTCGAGTGATGAAATCTTGACAGTTCGTATTCTATCTCAAACGCATTTTGCGGAGAAAATTCATCTATCCAATTTTTTCTTAGCATTTTCACTCATCCTTTCAATCGCAGTTTTCCACAACTCTATTTTTCCGTCCGATCTGAGCTTTTCATTTTTTGTCCAAACATACCCTTTTTTCCATAAAATAAAAAATAATTCCATTTTTTCCTCGTCCACATGGAATCCCTCCAACATGATTTTAGCCACATCATTTGAATTTTTGCCATCTCCCCACGATCACTCCAAGAATGGACGATGAAATTTTCAAAACGTCTTCTATGGAAGGTTTGTATTTCGAGTTTTCAGGCTTCAAAATTACGTCATCGCCTTGAATGTACAAACGCCTTATCTGAATCTTTTCTCCCTTCCACAAAATCAGATCTCCATCCATTGCGGGTCCTTTTTTTATCAAAGCTACGTCACCCTTAGAAAGCACCGGCTCTTCCGAGTCATCAGGCACGATAAAGCCATATGAGCATTCAGCCCATATTGGAAGTTTTATTCGTTCTATCGCTTCTTCGTTAAGTATGGATTTCTCATCGAAAACAGGTATGTCCTTTAACGTGTATTCTTTTAAGGTTGTTTTGGATTTTTCTATATCGGTTGCGCCTAAAAGATAGTCAACGCTCACATCAAAAATTTTGGAAATTTTAACAAGTGTTTGAAAGTCAGGCGCATTTCTTCCATTTTCGTAAGCGGAAATGGTCTTATCACTTAAGCCGAGCATTTTTCCTAAGGCTTTTTGGCTCAATTTTTTCTTTATTCTTAAAGTTTTTAATCGTGAAGAGAAAAACGATGGCATTTTATCACCTCAACCAATTCTACATTATATAGATTTTTTTGTCAAATAAATCTTGTAAAAATAGATAGAAAGATGTATACTACGATTCGTAGATGTTTTTTATTTCTCTACGAATAGGAGATGAAACGGTGGAAAAAGCCATACTTGAACTTTTAAAAATACAGGCTATGACAGAGTTTCAAATTACGGAAGCGCTTTTACCACTTTTGGATAAAAAAATGATTTTTCTCCGCAATGGAAATAAGAGCTCTTGCGAAGTCAGGATTGCATTGAGCAAACTTGTTTGCGCAAAAAAGGTGTTTGTTAAAGGTGAAGTATTCATGCTAAATACTCCTCTGTCATATTTTTCAGACGAAAAAGAGAAGCGTTGAAAGTAATTGTACCCCTTGCCGTGTGAATGTTATAATTGTGATACTTGAAAAGATGAAGGATGATAGAATTGAATTTTTTAGCTTTGGATACCTCGTCTAACTGGATAAAAATTGCGATACAAGCGAACAATGAAGTCGCGACGATGAATTTGCGTTACAATCGACGAGCGGATTTTTTGATGGTTGAAATTGATCATCTTTTGAGAAGTCTCAACATCTCCTTAAAAGACTTGGATGGAATGGGATGCGTAAGCGGTCCAGGGCATTTCACTGGATTGCGAAGTGGTCTTGCAAGCATTAAAGCCATGGCTTTCGCGAGCTCTTTGAAAATATCTGCCCTTCCATACGCTGAATGTTTGAATGTTTGCGAACCCACGATTTTGTTGAGAAGAGCAAGAAGAGGATGGTGGTACTTTTCTGAATTCGATGGTGAAAAATGGTACTATTCGTTGCAGCCTTCGCAAAAACTTAAAGAGCTTACCTTAAACAAGAACGTTATTGCAGAAGAAGAAGCAGAAGATCTGAAACAAATTGATATGAAAATTAAAGAACCGATTTTTACCGCTTACGAAATGCTTGAGGCCTTAAAGAGGGCTTTTGAAATGGGGCTTACTTACGATCACATGTCCCTCAAGCCATTCTACGTTCAAAGACCTATAGCTCAAGAAAAACTCATGAAAGGGAAAAATAAATTATGAAAGAAAACTCGTTAAAACTTCTTAGACGATTGAAAAGAAATTTCATAGAAAGGGAAGGTGAACTTGTCTCTCAAGGTTTGACTTCTACTGTGCCGGCTATTGTAACAGCAGCGTTGATCGAATTGAGAAAGTTGAAGGATCCGTTTCACATGCACAACGCTGTGGAACTTTTAAAAAGCCCAAACGATGAGATAGTGATCGCTTCTTTGAAATATTTAGAAAAAGTTGAGCATCCTGTTCCTTACGAAAAACTGGCTTTTTTGATGAAAAAGGGAACTAAAGTGAAAAAAGCAGTTGCAAGTGCCGCAAAACTTTGTGATTACAGGAGTGCCTGTGAATTGTTGAAGACGCTCCTTAAAGATCCATCACATGATGTAAAAATTAGTGCTCTAAAGGCGTGCGGAGAAATTGGGTGTGATGACGAAGTTGAATACATTAAAGAACTGGCAAAGGGCGATAATATGGATTTGAAGTTAGAAGCCATAGAAACGCTCATAGAACTTGGTGAAGAGGTAACGGAAGATGAATTGAAAAAGATCATTTTCAATCCTTTGCTTAACGATAAAGAAAGGAAAAAGGCTTTGAAACTCTTTTTGAAATATTCCATATCTCCGTTGGAAATCATAAAAAAAGTTTTAAATATGAACCATCTACCCTTGACTTTGGTGGCGCTAAAGTCACTTGGTAAAATGAAGTGTGGAGAGGTATGGGAAATCATTGAAAACTTCTTAAAAGACGAACAATCGCCTACAATTATGGAACCCGTTCTTGATTCGGCTCTTAGGAGTTGCGCAAATGAAAAGAGCGAACTTGAAAAGCTCGCATTGAAACACTTAGACCATCCATCAAAAAAGGTGAAAGTACTTGCCTTTAAAATTTTGATGCAAGTGAATGTGGCACAGGCAAAGGACTTAGTCGAAGATTTTTTGAATTCCGATATTTTTGAACTTAAAAAGGCGGCAATTCCTTTCGTTTACAATTACCCAACTCAAGAGAATATCGAAATTCTGAAGAAGATCATAAAAGAAGGCGAAGAAAGAAACGCAGCCCTTGCGCTTAAAACTCTTAGAAAACTCAAAATTTACGTTGAAGAAGCCCGAGAATACATGGAGGAAAATCATTCCCTGAACGTTAAAAAAGAAGCCTTAAAAACTCTGATCTCATCAAAACAAGTCGAAGCTAATGAGCTGGAAACAATCGCATTGTCTGACGAGCCTCTTCAGTTAAGAATTATCGCGCTGGAGGGGATTGCAAAGATCGAACCAGAAAAGCTAAATGAAATGGAGGTTACATCATGAAAACTTTAATGGTAACAAGTGGAAAGGGTGGAGTTGGAAAGTCAACGGTAGCGGTTAACCTTGCCATGGAACTTTCTTTAAATGGAAACAATGTTGGACTTATGGATGTCGATATTCACGGACCGAATGATCATGTCATACTTGGAATAGAAAAGCCTGAGATTCTAACGGATGGTAAACATTTTCAGCCAATAGAAATAGGAAGCTTGAAATTCATGACCATTGCTTCTGCTATAGATGACAATACACCGATAATATGGAGAGGTCCATTAAAGGCAAAGTTAATAGATCAATTCTTGCAAGATACCATGTGGGGAGATTTGGATTACATGGTTTTGGATTTTCCACCCGGTAGCGGAGATGAGCCGCTTGAAGTTTTGAAAGTTTACGACAACAAAGTGGATGGTGCGGTAATAGTGACAACGCCACAAAAAGTAGCGCTTGGTGATGTGGAAAAGATCATGAATTTCTTGAAAAAGATGAAAGTGCCTTTGATTGGAATATGGGAAAACATGTCTTACTACGTTTGTCCCCATTGTGGAAAGAAACATTATCTTTTTGGAAGACACACCGATGAATTGGCAAAAAAGATGCAAACGGATATCATCGCGCGCATACCGTTAATACCAGAAGTGGGAGAAAAATTTGGTGCCGCGAATTTGTTCTTAACGAGGAGTAAAGGCGAAGTGAGAGATGAATTCGAAAAAGCCGTTAAAAGGGTAGTCGATTTTTTGGGATAAGGCTTAGTTTCTTTTTTGAAAAGAGGGGGAAAGCATGACTAAGAAAGTACGTTTGGGTCTTATCGGAACGGGTATAGCAATGAAGAAGCTTCACTATCCAGCGTTGAGAAAGCTGTCCGATCTTTTCGATGTCGTTGCCGTGGCAAGCGAACACGTTGAGAGCTCTCAAGAGTTTGTAAAAGAAATTGATGCCAACATTCACGTTTTCAACAATTATCATCATATGATCGTTTCAGGACTTGTAGACGCGGTTGATGTTGCCATTCCACCACAATTCAACTTAGAAGTTGTTAGAGACGCTCTCAGAAATGGCGTTCACGTTATATGTGAAAAGCCAATAGCCGAAAACGTAAAGGTCGCCAAAGAAATTTTAAAAGTGGCGAGAGGATACGATCGCATCTTCATGGTGGCAGAAAGTCAGAGATATGACTTACAACTCAATCAGATCAATGATCTTATTAGAATCGGTAAAATTGGAAAGCCGGCGATGTTCGATTGGAATGTCATCGTGAATTTCTCTGAAGACAACGAGTACGTTAGGACGCCATGGCGCATAGAACCAAAACACGTAGGTGGCTTTTTGTCTGATGGGGGAGTACATCATATGGCAGTTTTAAGGGCTATATTCGGTGAAGTGAGCGAAGTTTCTGGCTTCGTCAGGAAAATAAACGATCATATTGGTGGAGAAGATACGATGGTGCTGAATATGCTTTTTAAAAATGGTATAGTGGGCAGTTATTCGGTTAGCTATGGTTTGCGTGCGCCAGCACATAAGAGTTTGAAGATATACGGCACTCATGGAAAGATGAGGGCAACTCCACGAACAACAGAAGTGATCAAGGAAAATGGAGAAATAGAGGAGTACGAAGCTCCGATAGTCAATCTTTTCGAAGAAGAGTTTAAGGAATTCTACAACGCAGTCGTAAATAGAACAGAAATAAAATTAGGGACTCCAGATGAGGCGTTAAAAGATCTCGCGCTGATAGAGGCGGGGATTCATTCGTCTCACATTGGTTGTGTGGTAAAGATGGATGAGTTTTTAGAATGAGCTTCTTTAAGGAAATTTCGCTATGAAAATATGTTCAACGTTTGAGAGTCCCATTGGAACGATGAAAATTTGTGAAGAAAACGATAAAATATGTGAAATAAGATTTGTAAAAGATGGAGAAAATATAAGTGAAGATGTAAAAGGCGAAAATTCAGGAAAGTCAACAATTGAAAAGGTATTAAAAGAACTGAAGGAGTACTTTTACGCAGGGAGAACCACTTTTGATTTCTCAATTTCATTGCGTGGAAGTGATTTTGAGAAAAAAGTATGGAGGGCCGCTCTTTCAATACCCTTTGGAAAGGTGAAAACTTATTCCGATCTGGCCAAATTTATAGGTAGACCAATGGCTTACAGAGCGGTCGCAAATGCGTTGGGAAAGAACAAACTTGTATTGGCTGTTCCGTGCCATCGTGTTGTGTCCAAAAGCGGAATTGGAGGTTTCAGTGCTGGATTGTGGAGAAAAGAATGGTTTTTGAAGCATGAAGGCATTGAATTGACCACGTTAACGAAAAGTACAAAGGAGGAGAATTTAAGATGATCGTAAGACCTTTTAAGGCACTACGACCAGATTCAAAGTACGTTGAAAGGGTGCAATGCCCACCTTACGATGTTGTGACGAAAGAAGAGGCAAAGAAGTATGCTGAAGATCCATACTCCTTCATGAGTGTTATAAGACCAGATGCTATAGCAAAGGAAGACGAAAATATCTACGAAGTCGCTGCCAGAGAATTAAAGAGACTGATAAAAGAAAAGGTGCTGATAAGAGATGAAAAGCCCATCTTTTACCTTTACTCTCAGACAATGGGACATCATACACAAACGGGTTTGGTGGCATGCGTTGCTGCGAAAGAGTATCCAGAAAAAATAAAAAGACATGAACTTACCAGAGAGGATAAAGAAAAAGAACGAATAAAACATATATTGGCTACGCGGGCGAATACCGGCCAGGTTTTTTTGACTTTCAGAAGCGATGATAATTTGAAAAAAGCCATTAACGTTGAAAATGGACGGCTTCTTTACGAGGTTAAAAGCAAGAACCCGGATGTTGTTCACCGCATCTACGCTATAGAAAATGAAATCGATATCAAACGAATAGAAGATATTTTTGATGATGTACCAGCATTTTACATTGCCGATGGTCATCATCGTGCATCCGCTTCTGTTCAAGTTTCCAAAGAGTTTAATGGTGAGGGAGAATGGAATTACTTTATGGCAACGATATTTCCTCATGACGAGCTTCAACTGATGGGATATCACCGTGTGGTGAAAGATCTGAATGGAATGTCAGAAGAAGAATTTCTTAAAAGATTGAAGAAGGCGAATTTCGATGTTTGTGAAGTTAACAGCAGTGTGGTTGAGCCAAAAACCGTTCATCATTTTGGAATGTATCTTGATGGAAAGTGGTATGAATTGAAGGCGATTGACGTTAATGATAAAGATCCAATAAAAAAATTAGACGTTTCCATTCTGCAAGAAAGAGTTCTGAGCCCTATTCTTGGAATTGAGAATCCGAGAACCAATTCAAGAATAGATTTCGTGGGTGGAATACGTGGAATTCCTTACTTAAAATCTCTGGTAGACAATGAGAATTACGTTGTTGCCTTTGCACTTTATCCGACTAGAATTGAAGATGTCATGGAAGTTGCAGATGCCAATCTCTTTATGCCACCAAAATCCACGTGGTTTGAGCCAAAGCTTCAAAGTGGTCTTTTAATACATACTTTTTGATCGTTGAACAAAGAGGTGTTAGCTGATAAAAGAGCTTACAAAGCGTCAGAAGGAAGTCTACGATTTTATAAAAAAATTCATCAAAGAAAATGGATATCCTCCAACCATAAGAGAGGTGTCTCATCATTTTGGATTTTCTTCTCCTTCGGGAGCTATCGCTCATATTGAAGCCCTTCAAAAAAAAGGATATATAAAGCGTGATCACGCTTCAAGAGGAATAAAGCTTGTAGCGGAACCACCTTTGGAAATAAGTGCGGCGCGTGTATTTGGGCATTTCGATGAAAATGGTTTAGTTCAAGAAAATAAGAAGTTGAAATTTATTCCCCTTCCAGATGAAAAAGATGATCTCATCGCTGTCGTGAGTAAAACTGACATTCCTGCGGTAAACATTTTAAAAAACGATTACGTCATATTTGAAATGAACACTGCAAAAGAGGGTCTGGCTATGGTATCGATGGAAAGGAGAATTTTCGTTGGCTTTTTGAAAAAATCAAAATTCGAGAAGCTCTCAGGAGAAAAGCAAAAAGGGTTTAAAGTTCTTGGTTCCTTTTATGGCATTTTGAGAATTCAAGAAAGGAGGAAATAACGTGAGTGAAATTAAAGTCGTAAGTTTTAAAATCGGAGGGGAAGAGTACGCGCTGGATATAATGAAAATAGACAGCATCATAGAAGTCAAAGATATTCTAAACGTTCCACAGGCTCCGTACTTTGTCAAAGGGATAATGGATTTTAGAGGAACGGTCATCCCCGTTTTAAGCGGTAAAAAGAAGTTTGTTTCTCCAAATGAGGAAGATGAGAGCAACAAAGCAATAGTGGTAAACATAAAAGATAAGAAAATGGCCATTCTTGTGGATGAGGTAAAAGAGGTTTTGACCTTTTCACAAAACGTTCTGGAGGAGCCGCCAGAAGAGATCACAAATGAGTCTAACAAATATATAAGCGCTATAGCAAATGTTAAAGGCAGAATGATAATGGTCTTGGATATAGACAGGCTTCTCAGTAAAAAAGAAGAAGAGAAAATTTCGAATTTAAGCGCACAAAGTGAAACTAAATAAGCAACTTACTTGCGAAGGGAGGAAACACGGTGGAAAAATTGAAACCGTGTGAAATTCGTTGAACATAAATACCGCTTTTTTGGAAAGAAAAGACGGAGACTTTGAATGGCTCGGCAAAAAGCTTATCCAATTCGGAATAAAAACGGTAAGTGTGGAAGACTTCAACGATCTTTTTGATTTGAACAGCGAAATTTTAAAAGCCGGAGGTGCTGATTTTAAAGGGATTGATCTTGTCGCCATAGATTTAGGCGAAAATCCGACAAAGCTGAATGAAGAACGCATACTTTCAGACATCGAGCCATGGAAATATGCCGTTATTTATTCGGCAGTGAAAAATTACCGTAATTCTATTGTGTTAGTGGATAGTGACGATTTTGAAAGGGTTATAGAGTCCATAGATGAGTGCGGAGATGTAACTCTTCAAGACAGAAGAATGTTGTCTTTGAAGGCCATGTACCGTCTTTTAAGAATAAATTCTCTTACCCATAAGGAATTAAGTGAAGTCTTCGCCGCGGAGAAATTTGAGACCGTCATATTAGAAGAAATCGTTCCATTAAGGTACGGTGAAAATCCACACCAGTACGCGCACATTTCAAAAATAGCCAAAGAGAAAGCCTTTTTTGATTTCTTGGACGAAGATCAACTTCTTGGAATGAGCTACAACAATTTGATAGATCTTCATCTGGCTTTAAGTGTTTTGAAAAATCTTAGGGCTCCATTTGTGGTTAGGGTTCACCATGGAAGTGTGGTTGATGTTGTTAACAAAAACTTCAATTTCTCAAAGGTTCGTGGGGTATTGGCAACCAATTTTGTTAACGAGAAACTTGTAACTTCATTAAAAGAGAATGATTTGGATGTTCTTGCTGTACCCGAAGGAAGCGATGTAAAAGTGAAAGCTAAGAGAGTAGTTAAATTCAACGAAGAGTTTCTCTCATTTTCCAAGAGAGAATACAGGTTTTTAGATGGAAATTTTTTGGTTCAAACTTCCGACGATCTCGAAGAAATGAGATTTTCTTCTGACAACGACGATCCGCAGTACCGATGGGCTAGCGTTATCGCTTCTTTGTCTAATTCAATGGCATGTTGCATTTTCAAAGAAGGTGAAATGATATCATTGGGAAGCGGTCAACCGGATCAAATAGACGCCTTGGAAATAGCTTTGCTGCGCGCTAAAAGACACTCAAAAGACGTTCAAAATGCGATCTTTGCTTTTGATGGGCCCATAAAAGACGAAAAAGTTTTGAAAAGGCTTGAAGAAGTGGGAAGTGGTACCGTGATACAGCCGGGAGGCTCGAAAATGGACACGCTGGTTAAAGAGAGGTTGGAAAACGCTAATATAAAATTGATCTTTACAGGTAAAAGGAGATTCAAACATTGAAAAGGATCGGCATAGTCGGACTTGGAACGGTTGGTGGGGGCTTCTACGAACTTGCCAAAGAAAGAAGAGAATTTGTCATTCACAAAGTATTAAATCGTTCTGAGTCGAAATATCTCGTTCACAATGTAAAAAGTCAGGCGATTGCTAAAAATATCCAAGATTTGATAGAGGAAGTTGATATCGTTGTTGAAACTGTTGGTGGGACAGACTTTGCTTATAAACTTATTAAAGAGGCTTTGAAAAAAGGAAAGAACGTGGTTACTGCCAATAAGGCTCTTATCGCATCGAAGGGCGTAGAGATTATGAGATTGGCCGAAAAAAACAACGCAAAAGTGATGTTCGGTGCAAGTGTAGGCGGTGGAATGCCGGCGTTGAGAAATTTGAAGTACCATTCTTACGGAAAAATAAAAAAGTTATATGGCATCCTGAACGCCACTTCCAATTTCATTTTATCGAAGATGGTCAATGGAATGCCTATGGAAGAAGCCGTAAAGATTGCCCAAGAAAAAGGATATGCCGAACAGGATCCAAGCGATGATATCAACGGTTTAGATGCCGCGCGCAAAGCTTCCATAATGTGCGGTTTAGTTAGCAAAAGAATTCCGAAACTTGAATCTTTTACAATAGAACCCATAACAAATGTGAATGTGAAAAAGCTCGAATATGCAAAAAAACTAAAGAGCGTTGTAAAGCCGATAATTTACATCTCATTTGAAGAAAAAATCAAGATGTTTGTCGGTCCCGTTGCCATTCCAAAGTACTCCCGCATCGCAAGGGTAGATAAAACTGAGAATTGCTTGGTGATAGAAGGAGAAAGTGGCATTAATTTTTTGAGCGGTGTTGGAGCAGGACAGAATCCAACCGCTTTTGCTGTAATGGCAGACGTTCTTTCAATAATAAACGATGAAAATATGAACGTTGATTTTGAAAGCTACATAGATTCAAGAATTGGTGAACCTGATTTGGACACTTTTGAAGGATTGAAAATATTCAGACCTTCTATTTGAGCTTGTTCTGATCGATGCCGTTCGATCTTTTTTATCTTCAACGATCCTCGGCGTGGTCAATTATCCAATCTACAATAGTTTTTCTGAATTCAGTCCTGTGTTGTGGATCGCAAAATATTTCGTGGTATGCTCCTTTAAACACTTTAAGTTTTTTATCCTTGGAAGCCACTTCTAAAAATAGCCTTTTAGTTCCTCTGGGAGGAACCACCTTATCGTTTTCACCGGCCAAAAAAAGTATTGGAAGAGACAAAGACCTGGCCTTCTCAAAAGTTATTTGAACGTTTTTAAACAATTCACTTGCCAGCCGGGCGCTTATTTTTGAATGAACTAACGGATCTTCTGTGTACTTTCTAACCGTCTCTTCATTTCTTGAAAGTGTGTGGGGATCTATACCATTCGAAAAAGTAAAAGTGGGAAAGAGAACTGAAGTGATCTTTACAACGAACTTCAAAATAGAGGGCACGTTATCAGAAACAAAGGCACCACTTGAAAGGATTAGCCCATTTATAGTGTTTGGGTATTCTTCCGCGTAGCGCGCGGCTATTAGCCCTCCAAGGCTATGTCCTAACATGAAAAGAGGAAATTCATCTTTTTCCATTTCCACAAAGGATTTGAGATCTTTCAAAAACAAATTAAATGAATCAACATGTCCCTTCTTAGTTGAATTCTTGCCATGACCCCTTTGATCAAATCCGATCATTTCTATTCCGGCATCGTTAAAATCTTTTGATATCGCGTCGTAACGTCCAACATGTTCTCCAAGGCCATGCACTATTACAAGCTTGAACTTCTTTTTAGAAGCTGGCCATTTTACCATTCGAGTACTTTTTCCATTTAAAGTTATATTTTTTTCCTCCATTTTTCCCTCCATCTGTATGAAAAAGCTCCGAAACCCCAACAAATTTGAAATCTCACGTTGTACATGAAAATTGCAAAAGACACTTTTTGCAATGCTTTGTAACTTTGAAGCGCATGATAAGTTAAGCCATTTGTATTTTACACTAAAAATTTTCTTGATGAAACCTCTTCGTCAACTACGTTGGTGCTACTTTTAGCTTTGTAAAGGGAATTGAAAGGACTGTTTTTCAAATGAAATTTCTTTTTGAAGTACTTTGTAACAGACGCATATGATGAGATGAGTTGTTAAGTTCTTAAACTTAACACACGGTGAGTAAAAAGTTGATACGCATTTCGTGGTAAAATTAGTATGGTGAACTTTTATGATGAACGTATCAAAATTGGGATTTGAAAATCCTATTTTACACTACAAATTGGATCCGGGAGAAATGGGAGTTGCGTCTCCTTCCTCTGCCATGTTAAGCATCAGTAGAGTAGCTGGTCACGAGACGGGAAACGCGGTTAGAATGTGGGCGGAAGCCATCGCGAATGGTGGTTACGTGATATATTCAGCCATAACGCTGGATATGAGAAAGAGGGGAGCTTTTCTGGCGGCGGTGGCTGGAAAGACGACGGTGGAAGTTTACTATCCGCATGGAAAAAGAGGAGAAAGCTATATCAATGGCAAAAAGAAAACAAGTGATTTTTTTCCAATCCGAAATGTGGAAATGAAATTAAAGACGGCGTTAAACACTTTGAGGAATTTGCTTAAAAACACGACGGATCCCGCAGAGAGAGAAAGAATCAAAAGAAAGATCTCTCAAATTGAGAAAGCCATTAACATGTTAAGAATGGGAAATATACCCATTCATAATATGGAAAGTTTGGTGAATGTCTATGCGTAAAGCACTTATGGTTGTGGACATGCAAAATGATTTTGTCACTAAAAATGGGGCGCTTTATTTTGAAAAAGCCGAAAGTGTAAAACCAGTTGTTTTAGATTGCGTTAAAAAATACATAGAAAACAACGCCCCAATTATCTTTACTCAAGACTGGCACGATGAGGACGATAAAGAATTTAATATTTTTCCAAAGCATTGTATTAAAGATACTTGGGGAGCTCAGTTGTTTGATAGCTTAAAGAAAGTAGCGGAAGGATACGATAACGCTTTTTTTGTGAAAAAGAGAAAGTATTCCGCTTTTTACCAAACTAACTTGGATGAAAAGTTAAAGACACTCTCTCCAAAAACTGTTGAAGTCTGTGGGGTAACCACAAATATTTGTGTGCTTTTCAACGTTGAGGAGTTGAGAAATAGAGATTTTGAAGTAATCGTGTATGAAAATGCTGTAGCTTCTTACGACGATAATTTACATGATTTTGCAATTCAACAAATAAAAGACGTGCTTGGAGCCAAAATATGTACATGGAGGTGAGCTTGTGAGAGCTCAAAGGCTTGATCCGAGAGTTTTCAAAGTACCCATTGATAGGATAAGAGCGGGTTATTACTCGGATAAATACTTTACAAGATACGTGGAAGTTTTGAAGAAAGATGATCACCATCCAAAGGTGCTTTATCAATTTTTTCCAAGAAGAGACGCCGTAATCGTTGGTATAGATGAAGCTCTGGCAATATTGAAAATGTGCACAGGTTATTATAAAGACGAAGAAAAAGCCGATTCTCTTTTCAAAGAATTACTTAAAGCGGAACGTGAATTGCAAGATGCTGTTTACGTCATGGACAGAAAAGAAATTGAAAAAGCGAACCGCAAAAGGTGGGATTTGCGTGAATCTCTTAACAACTTGTGGGTGGACAAATTTTCTGAGATAGAAGTTAAAGCCCTTTACGATGGCGAAGAGGCAAAAAATATGGAAGCCATAATGACAATCGAAGGAGATCCAACTTATTTCGGATACTTGGAAACCGTGTTGCTTGGAGTAATAGCAAGAGGTAGTTCCACCGCAACAGCTGTCAAGAAAGTTGCGAAAGTTGCAAATGGAAAACCCATTTTATTTTTCTCCGCGCGCTTTGATCACTATTGGGTTCAGGCGACAGATGGTTACGCCGCTTTTAAATCTGGAGCAGATGTCGTTTCAACAGATGCAAATGCCGATTATTGGGGAGCTGAAGCGACCGGAACAGTTCCTCATGCACTAATAGCGGCTTATGATGGATCCACTTCGAAAGCTGCCATAAAATTCGATCAATACATTCCATCTCATGTTAACAGGATCATTCTTGTCGATTGGGAAAACGATGTCATAGGTACAACGAAGAAGATGCTTCAGAGCTTTTACGAATACGTCACCGGTGAAAAGTACAGAGAAGGTTCTCCTCTACAAAAAATAATAGGTCCCGGAAAGAACAAGATATGGGGAGTAAGATTTGATACTTCCGGTACGTTAAGAGATGTGTCAGTTACTCCTATCGGAGAGATGTCTCTGGGGGTTTGCCCTGAGCTTGTCTGGAAAGCGAGAAAGGAATTTGATTCTATGGGTTTGGAAAACCTTAAAATAATAGTTTCCGGTGGATTCAATGCCGATAAGATAGCGCTTTTTGAAAAGTTAAAAGTTCCGGTGGACGCGTACGGAGTGGGATCTTCACTTCTTAAGGAAAAAGTAGATATCACGGCAGATATAGTTGAAGTGAATGGAAAGCCTTGTGCGAAGGTGGGGAGGAAAAAAGCGGATCTTTCACGATTGGAAAAAGTCGAATATTGAATACAAATGGCACAGAGAATTATGAAGACGGTAAGGTCAAATTAGGAGGTGTACTGAATAAATGAATGAAAAAGGAACATGGGTTGTAAAAGAAGGTTTTGCGGATATGTTTAAAAATGGAGTGATAATGGATGTTACCACTCCGGAGCAGGCCAAGATAGCCGAAGAGGCTGGTGCCGTTGCGGTTATGGCTTTGGAAAGGGTTCCCGCGGACATAAGAAAAGCCGGCGGAGTGGCGCGAATGGCAGATGTAGGTCTCATACACAAGATAATGGATGCCGTTTCCATTCCGGTTATGGCGAAAGTAAGAATAGGACATATCGCAGAAGCGAGGATTTTAGAAGCGTTAGGAGTTGACTTTATAGATGAAAGTGAAGTCCTTACACCTGCAGACGATAAATACCATATAAACAAGCACGAATTCAACGTTCCCTTTGTTTGCGGCGCGCGAGATCTTGGAGAGGCTCTGAGAAGAATTTCAGAAGGAGCCGCAATGATAAGAACAAAAGGTGAAGCTGGGACGGGTAACATTGTGGAAGCCGTTAAACATATGAGAACTGTTATGGATGCGATAAGAAGGTTGAAATTCATGGCTGATGAAGAGCTTTCTGCTTTTGCAAAGGAAATACGCGCTCCGTTAGAACTTGTCAGGATTGTTAAAGAAAGAGGAAGACTACCAGTGGTGAATTTTGCGGCAGGTGGGGTCGCAACCCCTGCAGATGCCGCCTTGATGATGTTACTCGGAGCAGATGGGGTTTTCGTTGGATCTGGAATATTCAAATCTTCCAACCCTCCAAAAATGGCAAACGCCATAGTGCAAGCAGTTCTTCATTACGACGATCCTGATGAACTTGTTAGAATAAGTGAAGGAATAGGCCAGGCTATGGAAGGTCAAGAAATAGCCACTTTAAGCGAAAAATTGCAAGAAAGAGGTTGGTAAAAAATTGGGCATACTTTGTGTATGCCCAATTTCTTCAATTTTGAATGTGAATTTGATAGAGAAAGGGGAGAGAGGCCACTCGTTGGCCGCTTTGTTATGAAAATAGGTGTTTTGGGAATGCAAGGTGACATAGAAGAACATCTCAACATGCTGGAAAAATTAGATGTGCCAGCGATAAGGGTAAAATCATCCAAGCATCTCAACTCCATCGATGGCCTAATAATTCCGGGTGGAGAAAGCACAACAATGGTAAAGCTTTTGAAAAAAACGGGGCTCTTTGATGAATTAAAGCAAAAAATAGAAAACGGTCTTCCCGTTTACGGAACGTGCGCAGGTATGATACTTCTTGCCAAAGAAATAGTTTCTCATCCGGAACAGGATTCCCTTAAAGCGTTGGATATAGCGGTTAACAGGAACGGTTACGGCAGACAGGTTGATTCTTTCGAGGTCGATATTCCAATTCCAATTCTCGGAGAAAAGCCATTTAAGGCCATCTTCATTCGCGCTCCTAAGATAACAAGGGTTGGAAACGACGTGGATGTGCTTGCCAAATACGGTGAAACACCCGTTATGGTAAGAAAAGACAATATTTTTGCGTCATCCTTTCATCCTGAAATTACGAACGACACGCGCATTCATGAACTTTTCCTAAAGGTGGTAGAAAATGCTGCTCGCCGTTGATGTCGGCAATACACACACGGTTTTGGGACTTTTTGATGGTGAACAAAACGTGAGCAACTGGAGGATTGCTACTTCTCACATTGCGACAGAAGACGAATTTATGGTTAACGTTAACAATCTTATAAACTTTTCGAGCAAATCTTTTGATGATATCGAAGCTATGTGTGTAGCTTCCGTAGTTCCAAGTGTTAACAACGTCTTTTTGTACTTTGCAAAGAAGTACTTGCATTCTGATCCGATGTTCATTACCACAGAGAGTGTTGACTGGATAGAGTGGAACGTTTACACACCGAGTGAGATTGGAGCTGACAGGATCGCAAACATCATTGCTGCAAAGAAGGAATTTAAAAAAGACGTTGTTGTCGTTGATTTTGGAACCGCAATAACACTGGACGTTGTAACCGACAAATACGAAGGAGGCTCCATACTCATAGGTCCACGCACTTCGCTAAAGGCCCTTTTTTCAAATGCGGCGAAATTGCCTGCAGTTTCTGAAAAGTTACCTTCTTCTGCCGTTGGAAAAGACACCCCTTCGAATATACAATCCGGCACAATGCTGGGCACTTCCTTTGCCATCGATGGTCTTGTAGAAGCTTACGAACAAGAACTCTCAAAAAGCTTTAAAGTGGTTGCCACGGGTGGAGAAGGAAACCTTTTTTCCCAAATATGCGCCAGGATAGAAGTGTACGATCCACTTCTAACTTTGAAGGGTATTTCATATTACTACGAAGAGTTGAAAAAAAGATGAAAGCGCTTCTGGTTAACCCATACATTTACGATGTGTCAGCTTACGATTTTTGGTTAAAACCTGTTGGTCTTTTGTACATCGCATCTGCGTTGAAAAAAAGCGGTGTGGAAGTTAAGCTTCTGGACCTTTTGGACAGATCATTGCCAAATAATAACGTTCACGAAGGACCTTACGGCACAGGAAAATTTCATAGCGTGATTATAAAAAGCTTGATGGAAGAATACGGTATTCCTCGCTACCTGAAACGATACGGCGCGCCAAAGGAAGTTTTTAACTCTTTAGATTTTGAACCCGATGTGATAATGATAACGTCAATGATGACATACTGGTATGGTGGCGTTTTCGAAACTATTAAAATTTTGAAATCGCGTTTCAAGGCTCCAATAATACTTGGAGGAAACTATCCAACACTTCTTCCAAAACACGCAAAAAGATCTGGTGCAGACGAAATTGTTGTTGGAGAGGGAATACCAAAAGTGTACGACGCAATTGAAAAACTCACCGGCGCGAAGGTTGAACACGCCATTGGAAATGACTGGTTTGAACTGTTGAAACCAGATTATTCTTTTTATAAATCCTTAAAAGCCGCCGTTGTTCACACTACATTTGGGTGCCCTTTTAGGTGTACTTACTGCATAGCGTGGAAAAAGGGATTCAAAGTCAGAAGCGTAGAAAGCGTCCTGGAAGAAATTGAAAACTTGAAATCGCAGGGCGTAAAAGATTTGGCATTTTACGATGACGCGCTTCTTGTTAGAAGAGAAAGATTTAAAGAAATTTTGAAAAATTTGCCAGATGAAATGAATTACCATTTGCCGAATGGAATTCACGCCAAGCTTTTAGATGAAGAAACGGCGATGCTTTTGAAGAAAAAGAATTTCAAAACGATAAGAATAGGATACGAAACGAGCGATGTGGAACTTCAAAGGAAAACTGGTGGGAAAGTGAGCAACGAAGCATTTTACAATGCTGTTAAACTTCTAAAAAAGGCTGGATTTACCGAAAAAGAAGTGGGGGCATACCTTATCGTTGGATTGCCGGGTCAAAGCTTCGAATCCGCTTTGAGAGATGTAAAGCGTGTTGTAGAAGTTGGTGTGAAACCCGTGATAAATGAATACACCCTCATTCCTGGTTCTATAGATTGGAAAATAGCCGTGAACGAAAAATTAATTGATGAAAACGTTGATCCACTTTTACTGAACAATTCGTTAATGAGTTACTGGTGGAAGGGATCAATGGGTATTGAAAAAATACAACTTTTAAAGGGCATTCTTCATAAGTACACACTTGGAAAATTAGAACGAGAAGAACTCTTGAATCTCAATCCTGAAAATGTGTAGTTTATGATTTTATTTTCACGTAAGAGTGTGTGCATGGCTTTGTGGTATAATTTTTCAAAGAGGCATTAAAGAGGGGAGGCATTCTCACATTTTGGGTGAGGAGAAGCGTATGAGCAGATCAGAAAAAATGAAAGAATTTCTCGCAGAAAAGGGATTGGACTATTTTGTGAGTATTTCTTCTGAAGGTTCAAACACCACCGTGAGGTATTTCAGTGGTTTTAGTGGGGATACAGGAGCGGTGATCATAGGAGAAAATGAGCGTTTTATAGTCGTTGACTCGCGTTTTTACACGCAAGCTTCTCAAGAATCTGATTTTGAAATGGTAAAAACTGAAAATTCTTCTCTTATGGATAAAGTGGGTGAAATTGTTAAAGGAAAGAAGATAGGTGTAGAAGAATCCAAGATGTTTTACGCTTGGTATAGAGATTTAAGTTCCAAAGCTGCCAGTATTGAAAATGTGGAAGATAAAGTTTACGAGTTGAGAGCTGTCAAAGATGAAGATGAGATCAAAAAGATCGAAAAAGCCGTGGAAGTAGCTCAGGATGCGTTGGAAAGAACGCTCGAAAAATTCCATGTTGGGATGAGTGAAAAAGAATTTTCGGCCATTCTTGAATTTGAAATGGCAATGGGAGGGGCACAAAAGCCTTCTTTTGATACAATAGTGGCATCTGGATATCGCGGCGCTTTGCCACACGGACTTGCTTCTGATAAAAAAATAGAAAATGGTGAGATGATGGTGGTTGATTTTGGAGCGTTGGTAGATGGGTATTGTAGCGACTTAACCAGAACATTTGCCATTGGAAAGGTTTCGCAAAAGGCTAAAGATGCTTACAACGCCGTTTTAAATGCTCAGATGACAGCCATGAAAGCCGCCAAAGCTGGCATGACCGGCAAGGAAATAGATGCAATTGCAAGAAACGTATTAGAAGAAGCCGGTTTGGGTGAATATTTTACACATAGTTTGGGACACAGTGTTGGAATGGATGTTCACGAACCGCCGTTTTTAAGTCCCAAATATGAGAAAAAGATCCCTTCGCATGCAATTGTCACTTTTGAACCGGGTGTTTACATAGCAAATGAATTTGGAATCCGTATAGAGGACGATGTACTTTTAACTGAGGAAGGTTACAGGTGTCTATCATCCTTCAAAAAAGAATTCACACAAATATGAGGAGGTTGTATCGGTGATAGATGTTACGAGTTTAAGAAAAGGGACACACATAATGCTAGATGGGAAGATCTACAAAGTCGTCGATTTTTCGATGCATAAAATGGGAAGGGGGCACAGCGCGGTTGTAAGAACAAGGCTTAAAGACGTTTTAACCGGGTTGGTACAGGATAAAACGTTCAAAAGTGGAGAAAAAGTCGAAGAAGTGAGCTTGACTTTGAAATCCGCTCAGTACTTGTACAAAGACGAAAGCTTTCTTCATTTTATGACGAATGACGATTACGAGCAGTACTCACTTCCTATTAAAGATTTTCAAGAAGAACTGAATTTTATGACCGAGAATATGGACTTGAATTTGGTTTTTCATGAAGATAAAGTTATAGATATATTGTTGCCCGCAAGTGTTGTCTTAGAAGTTGTGGAAACTGATCCGAGCTTCAAAGGAGACACGGTTTCTGGAGGCGGAAAACCCGCTGTTCTCGAAACGGGATTAAAGGTAACGGTGCCATTTTTTGTAGAAAGAGGAGAAAAGATAAAGGTCGACACGAGAACAGGTGAGTACATAGAAAGGGCTTAATGCCTATTGGTAACGATTAAAGAAAGGTGGCGGAAATATGAATGAAAACGACAATTTTGAAGATGTTGAAAAATCATCTGGTGGTAAAATAGACATTTCCAATCAAGTTATAGAAGATGTCGTTATTTTAACTTTAGCGAAAGCTGAAGGAAAAGAGATAACACAGAAATCCAAAGAATACAAGTATTACAGAAAACAGGTAACAATAGACAGAAAAGATGAAGATAGCATTTCTGTGGCTGTTAAGACGAAGGTGAGATACGGAGAAAAAATTCCAGAAGTGTCCAAAAAGATTCAAAAAGAGATCACCGAAGAGGTGGAAAACATAACTGGTCTTAAAGTTATAGCCGTTAACGTTTTGATAGAAGATGTGATTCCACCAAACCATTCCGATGAAGAATTCAACGATGATGAAACGGAGGATCAAGAATAGAGGTGTACACAACCAAGTCTCATCGTAGACAAATAAGGGATTTGGCTTTTAAAGCCATCTATCAAATGGAGTTTCAAGATTTAACACCTTCCGAGTCGGTGCACAGAGTGTGCCAAATGGAAGGTGTTTCTTCAGATTTTGAGAAGGAAGTTATGGATTTTGTGGAAGGCACTTTCTCCAGATTGAATGAAATAGATGGGATAATATCGGAAAGATTGATTGGGTGGTCTCTTGAAAGGCTTTCCAGCATTTCAAGAAGCATATTAAGGTTGGGAACTTATGAATTGATATACGTACCAAACATTCCAATTGAAGTAACTCTTAACGAGGCAGTAGAATTGTCTAAGAGTTACGGAACACCCAAAGATAGAAAATTTGTAAATGGAGTGTTAGATAGAATAGCAAAAAAATTTGCTCCAGATTTCAAGCGTGAGTTGTAATTTTTAAATCTCTAAATTTATGCGCTTACTACGATGCGCGAAAATACAAAAGGAGGTGAGTGTGGCACTTCTCCGCGACGAATTAGAAGTCGTGGTAGAGACCACAGAAAAATGAAGAGCGATATTGAAATTGCCCAGAGTGTTGAATTGAAACCGATAAGAGAGATTGCAAAGATGGTAGGAATAGAAGAGGATGAATTGCTTCCCTACGGAAAGTACGTTGCAAAGATACCGCATCAGTTGTTGAAAAAGTACAAAGATAAACCAAATGGGAAACTTATAATCGTTACCGCAATAACGCCCACACCGGCGGGCGAAGGAAAAACGACGACAAGTGTTGGGTTAGCGCAAGGAATGAACAGAATAGGAAAGAAAGCCATAGTCACCTTACGTGAACCATCGCTCGGACCAGTCTTCGGAATAAAGGGAGGTGCCGCAGGCGGAGGATACGCTCAGGTCCTGCCTATGGAAGACATAAATTTGCACTTTACAGGCGACATGCATGCCATTAGCGCTGCGCATAACCTTCTTTCGGCCATGATAGATGCCCACGTACATCATGGAAACGATCTTGATATAGATGTGAGAAGAATAACATGGCCGAGAGCCATAGATATGAACGATCGTGCGTTAAGGCAGATAGTGATTTCATTGGGTGGAAAGGGAAATGGTTATCCCAGAGAGGATAGATTTGTTATAACCGCCGCTTCAGAAATAATGGCAATTCTATGTCTTGCAAGCGATCTTTCGGATCTTAAAAGAAGACTGTCTAACATAATAATAGGTCAAACAAGGAAAGGAAAATACGTTACAGCTGGTCAACTAAAGGCTGAGGGGGCAATGGCGGCTTTGCTTCGAGATGCCATAAATCCAAACCTTGTTCAAACGATAGAACATACACCTGCTTTCGTCCATGGTGGACCTTTTGCAAACATAGCTCACGGTACGAATACAATCGTGGCAACTAAGTTGGCACTTAAACTTGCAGATTATGTCATAACTGAAACGGGTTTTGCAGCTGATCTTGGTGGTGAAAAATTCTTTGATGTCGTTTCGAAGTACGCAGATTTAAAACCGGACACGGTCGTACTTGTTGCAACGGTTAGAGCACTGAAGATGCATGGTGGAATGGATAAAAAAGAGTTGAAGCAAGAGAATTTGGAGGCTTTAAAGAAAGGATTGGAAAATCTTAAAGTACACATAGAAAATGTTAAAAAATTTGGTTTACCAATAGTCGTGGCTTTGAACAAATTTGAAAGCGATACCGATGCCGAATTGAAGATCGTTGAAGACTTTGTGAAGAGTATGGGTGTGAGAATTGCTCTAAACGATGCCTGGGCGAAAGGCGGAGCTGGAGCGGAAGAACTTGCAAGAGAAGTTGTAAAATCCACAGAAGAAGACGAAAACAACTTCCATCGTTTGTACGATTGGGAAGCGCCAATCAAAGAAAAGATTGAAACACTTGCGAGAGAGATATACAGGGCTGGAAATGTAGTTTACACTTCCAAAGCGTTATCCGATATAAGAAAGATCGAAAAAGAAGGAAAGGGAAACCTTCCGATAATAATGGCAAAAACTCAGGCTTCTATAAGTGATGATCCGAAAGCGATTGGAGCACCAAGCGGTTACACGTTCACCGTGAGGGAAGTCTTCCTTTCAAATGGTGCGGGCTTTATCGTTCCAATTGCCGGAGAAATAATGACCATGCCAGGCTTACCGAAAGTTCCAGCGGCTCAGATGATAGACGTTGATGACGATGGGAAGATAACAGGGCTATTTTGAGTCTGTTGGGAAAATTAAGGAGATGTTTGTCATATGATCCTTTCAGGAGCAGAACTTTCCAAAAAAATAAAGTCAGAAACTGCCGAAGAAGTCCAGCGTCTCAAAGCGGAGGGCATTACCCCCGCTTTGAGATGCGTTGTTTCTGGCGATGATAGAGCTACGGATGTTTATTTAAACTCAATAAAGAAGAATTGTGAGAAACTCGGTATAGACTTTGCGAAGGTTACGACAGAGGGTAAAAAGATCATAGAAGACGTGAAAAGTTTAAATGATGACCCAAATGTTAGTGGAATAATGATAATGCATCCAGTTCCAAAAGAAGTTGATGAGTTGACTGTTTTAGAAACTCTCAGTCCTTTAAAAGATGTGGAAGGTAGAACTCCTCAGAATTTAGGAAAAGTATTATTGGGCGTGAAATCTTTTACACCATGTACGGCTCAAGCTGTTATGGAGTTGCTTGAATATTACGAAATTGATTTGAAAGGTGCAAATGTTACAATAGTTGGAAGAAGCACTACGGTTGGAAAGCCTCTTTCGTTGATGATGCTTTCAAAACACGCAACTGTAACGGTATGCCACTCAAAAACGCGTGATTTAAAAGAAAAAACGAGAAATGCCGATGTGCTGATAGCAGCGGTTGGGAAAGCGAAAATGTTTGACGCAGATTGGGTAAAAGAAGGAGCTGTAGTTGTAGACGTTGGAATAAACGTGGTAGATGGCAAGGTAGTCGGCGACGTCGACTTCGATTCCGTTTCTCAAAAGGCTTCAGTCTCAAAAGTACCTGGAGGTGTTGGGAGCGTAACAAGCGCCATTCTCATGAGAAACGTGGTGGAAGCCGCCAAGATAAATGCGAAAAAGTGAAAAATGATCGAGTACAACGAGATGGGTGTGGCAGAGCTCACCCAGAGGATAGTGCAAGATCTAAAATCAGATCATACTTTGAGTAACGTCGCAATTCGTGGGGAAATTTCGAATTTCAAGTATTCGGGTCCCCACGCCTATTTTTCTCTTAAAGAGAATGATTATTTGTTGAATTGTGTTATGTTTAACGCTGTTTACAAATTGCGCAACAAAAAAATAGAAGAAGGAACGCTGGTAAAAGCGTATGGAGCAATTCGCGTTTACACAAAAAGAGGAACGTATCAACTTTACACGGAAGCCATAGAGGTTGGAAGAGATTTTGGAGAACTTTACAGGCGCTTCGAGGCATTGAAAAGGAAACTGATGGCGAATGGAATTTTTGATAAACCTAAGAAATCTCTTCCGCTTTTTCCAAGAAAAATAGCCGTTGTGGCTTCAAGAACATCTGCGGCTTTTCAAGATGTTTTAAACACCGTAAACAAAAGATATCCTTTGGCCGAAATTTTACTTTTTCATACGGGAGTTCAGGGAGAAGCGGCCACTTCTCAGATAGTAAACGCATTAGAACAGGCCGATAATTCAGATGCGGACGTTGTTTTACTCGTACGTGGAGGCGGGAGCATAGAAGATCTGTGGAATTTCAACGAAGAAAGGGTTGTTATGAAAGTTTACAATATGAAAAAACCGGTTGTTACAGGGGTTGGTCACGAAGTTGATACAACGCTTGTCGATTACGTGGCGGACATGAGGGCCCCCACTCCCACTGGAGCAGCGGAAAGGGTAACTCCAGATTTGAAAGATATAGAAAGAAGAATCGAAATAACCTTTAAAAATTTATCAACTTTTTTACTTGCCAAGTTATCTTCTCATACTTCAAATATCAATCATATGAGACAAAAGCTCAGCGCTCGTTCTCCTTCAAGAATTCTTGAAATGAAAAAACAGAATGTTGAAACGTTTTTTGAAAGGATAAGTAGAAGGGTCGATGGAATTTTGAAAGAGAAAACCAAAAGTATTTTGAGAGATGAAGAAGCTCTAAAACGCTCAAAAAGTGTAAGAGAAGTGGAAATATTCAAAGAAAGAGTTGAAAATGTCTTTTACAATTTGAAAATCTTGATGCGTTCTAGAGTTGAGAAAAATAGATACATTTTGGATAAATTGGAAAGTGAATTAAAAGCGCACGATCCACGAGCGCCTTTAAAAAAAGGCTATTCTTTTGTCTACAAAGAAGGTTCACTGGTAACTTCAGCTAACGATCTTCAAAACGGCGATGTCCTTAAAGTTGTGCTCGCAGATGGCTTTGCGCTTACGAATGTTAAGGAGGTACATCAAAGTGAACGATACTCCTGAAAATGGAGAAAAAGGTAAAATAGAATCGCTATCTTTTGAAGAAGCGTACAGGCAATTAGAAGAAACCCTTCAGCGTATGGAAAGCGAAGACGTGACTTTGGAAGAATCTTTGGAACTCTTTAAAAAAGGAGTGGAACTTTACAAGAGGTGCAAAGAACTCATCAATTCGGCTTCACTAACGGTGAAAGAAGTTTTAGGGAGTCTCGAAAGGGAGATCGAAAGTGAAAACTCCTGAAATCCTCAAAGATGAACCTCTCTTCAGAAAATTAAAAAACATGTCGTGTGAAGAGCTTCAAGAACTGGCAGATGTTATCCGAAAATACATAACGGAAGTTGTAAGCTCTGGAAATGGCCATATGGCTTCCAATCTGGGGACGGTAGATCTCGCTCTAGCGCTTTACAAAATCTTTCCCCCAGATGAAAATTACATAGTTTGGGACACAGGACATCAAGCTTACACTCACAAGATACTCACCGGCAGGGCAAAATCTCTCCCAACTATTAGAAAATTTGGAGGAATAAGCGGTTATCCAAACATTCATGAATCCCCTTACGACAGGTTTGGTGTTGGACACGCTGCCACTTCGATTTCCGCCGCGCTTGGAATAGAAGCTGCAAATAAGATTTTAAAAAAAGATGGGAAAACCATCGTGGTTATAGGAGACGGAGCGATGACTTCCGGAACAGCGCTTGAAGCGTTAAATCAGATAAAATCGATCTCCTCCAACTTGAAGATCGTTTTAAACGATAACGGTATGAGTATATCTCCAAGTGTGGGTCAACTATCAAAAAAAATTTTAACTCATCTTCGCACTTCGAAAGGGTTTAGAACAATTGATAACAAATTTTACGATTTGCTCAAAGAAAATGACTTGGAACAAATAGCCGAGAAGGTGAAATTGTCAATAAAGAAATTGCTCCTTTCAAACAATTTTTTTGAAGAAATGGGTTTAAAATACCTTGGACCAATAGATGGACACGATATTAAAATGTTGTTGAGAGCTTTTAAAAGTTTGAATGAAATAGAAGGACCGGTTGTAGTTCATGTTGTAACCCAAAAAGGCAAGGGAGTTTCATACGCGGAAGAAAATCCCACAAAATTTCATGGTGTTTCCATGATAGATCCAAAGACTGGAATTTCGCTGGAAGTAAAAAAAGAAAAGCATTCTTACAGCGAGGTTTTTGGAAGAGTTTTATCGTTAATGGCCGATATAGACGAGAGAATAATAGGAATAACCGCCGCTATGGAGGAGGGAACAGGGCTTAAATTCTTCCATGAAAAACATCCAGAAAAATTTTACGATCTGGGAATAACAGAGAGTCTTTGTACAACTTTCGCCGCCGGCGCTGCCACACGCGGTTTAAAACCGGTAGTTGCGATATACTCAACTTTTCTTCAAAGGGCGTTTGATCAGATAATTCACGATGTGGCCCTGCAAAACCTGGACGTTGTCTTTGGAATAGACAGGGCTGGATTGGTAGGAGAAGACGGCCCTACTCACCATGGAACATTTGATATTTCTTATTTGAACCTCATTCCCAATATGAAAATATTGGCACCTTCTTCAACGAAGGAATTGTCTTCAATGATGAAAGCGATTATAGGAAGAATAAAGGGTCCTATTGCCATAAGATATCCAAGAAAGAGTGAAAAGGTGAACATCACGGAAGTCGTTCTTGCACCAATTTTGAATGATCCATTCAAATGGCAAAAAATTGTTAACGGAAAAGATGGTACAATACTTGCAGTAGGCTCTATGGTGGAAGTTGCACTGGAAGCCGCGGAGATTTTAAAAGAAAAAGGTTTATCAGTCACGGTGTACAATTGTAGAAGTGTAAAACCTTTAGATATCGAAGCGCTAGAAGAAGTGAAATTTTCGCCACACATTTGGACTTTAGAGGAAGGCAGCGTGATTGGAGGGTTTGGAAGTTCAGTCATGTTAAAATTACAAGGTTTTAGAAATAAAATAGAAGTGTTTGGAATAGACGACAACTTTGTTGAGCACGGAACGAGAGAAGAACTTTTGGAAAAGGTGGGACTTTCTGCCGAAAGAATCGCAGAAAGAATGTTTTTCTCGTTGACAATGAGAAAATGGGAGGGATAATGTTGAAATTTTCCACGGAATACGGAGAAATAGAAGTTTCTTCACAAGCTTTGAAAGCTCTTATCAAAGAGGCAATGGTAAACAGCTATGGAATAGTCGATCTGTCAAATCCATCTGTTTTTTCTGGTATTGTTTCAATGTTCAGTGATGTTGACAAGGGTATAAAACTTGTAGACGATGGAGTAGACATAAAAGCGGATATTTACGTTGTTGTGGAATATGGAACAAACATTCCGCAAGTCGCCAAGAATCTACAAGATAGCATCATATACAACCTTACAAATTACGCCGGAAAGGAACCTCTGGAAGTTAACGTACACGTTGTGGATGTGAGTTTCTAAACTTTTTCTCTTTAACAAAGGAGGTGTTGTTCTCACGTTTAAAAGCGTGAGTTTGCGTTGTGAAAAGAATTAACGGAGAACTTTTTGCCATAGGATTCAAAAAAGGAACAGAGATACTTTTAACACACGTCGATGAAATCAACACTTTAAACGTTTTTCCCGTTCCTGATGGAGATACGGGTTCCAACATGTCTTCCGCACTTTTAGAAGCGTGCAAGCACATTGAACAATTGAAAAAACAGGAGCTTCCCTCCGTTTTACAAGCAATAGAAACGGGAACGTTATTGGGAGCAAGGGGAAACTCGGGCGTTATACTTTCACAGATATTCCGTGGCTTCGCCCAAGCGTGTAAGGGGAAGAAAACCCTTGATTCGCACGACTTTGCAAAAGCTTTGAAAAGTGCAAAAGAGGTTTCATACGGAGCCGTTATAAAGCCTGTAGAAGGAACTATGTTAACTGTGATAAGAGTATTGGCAGAAGAAAGTGAAAGCCTTATCGATGAAGATCTCACTAAATTCATGGAAAAATTGTGGAAGCGCTCTCAAGAAGTTGTGGAAGAAACCCCAAAACTTTTGAAAAAATTGCGCGACGCGGGCGTGGTTGATTCCGGTGCAAAGGGCTTTTCCTACATAATAGAAGGATTTTACAAGGCTTTAAATGGTGAAAGAGAGGTTAACCTCGAAATAGAAAATGCCGGTCCTCGAGAAATAGTTCGTATATCTCAAGAAGAATTGAAGTATCTTTATTGCACGGAAGCGATAGTAAAACTAACAAAGGAAATTGACATTTCTTCCCTTAAAGCTTATTACAATTCACTGGGAGATTCTTTGGTATTGGTTAATTCAGGAGATTATTTGAAATTTCACGTTCACACCAACACGCCGGGTAAAGCCATAGACAAGGCGTTGGAATTTGGAGAGCTCGTTAAATCTAAAATAGACAACATGAAGATCCAGCACCATCAGATAATAAAAAACGAGAAAGATTCACCAACTGAAAAGAAGAAGTATGGGCTCATTGTTGTGGCAAATGGAGAAGGTTGGGAATCCATTTTCAAAAGCATAGGCGTTGACGTGGTTGTGAGCGGTGGTCAGACATCCAACCCGAGCACTGCACAATTTAAAGAAGCGGTTGAAAAGGTAAATGCGGAGGAGATATTCATCTTTCCAAATAACTCCAATATAATACTGGCGGCGGAATCGGTCAAGGAAATGGTGGAAGGTAAGAAAGTTTTCATCGTGAAAACTTCCACCGTTCAACAGGGATTGGCAGCCCTCTTCATGTTCAATCCACAGGCGAGTTCTCTGGAAAACATGAACAGGTTTAAAGAAGCCATTGAATCTGTGAAATCTTTGGAGATAACCCAGGCTGTTAGGGATAGCAAGATAAGAGACACCGAAATAAAAGAGGGAGAGTTCATAGGGTTTTTGGATGGAAATCTGGTATGTTCGAAAAAAACCCTTGACGAAAGCGTTTTCTGCACATTGGATAAAGCGTCGGCTTCAAGCGCGGATATAATAACCCTCTTTTACGGAAAAGATGTTAGCGAAAGTGATGCACAGGTGATTTTCAAAGAAATACAAATACGATATCCAAGCGTGGATGTTGAGATGTACAATGGCGGTCAAGCTCACTATTACTATTTGATTTCCGTGGAATGAGTTTATTGAATTGTCAAGGAGGAAAAGATGAAAGAGAAGATAGTTCTTACCAAAGAGGGATACGAATCTTTAAAAAAAGAACTCGGTGAATTGAGAGAAAGGCTTATGAACGATGTTGCTCAGAAGATCAAAGAAGCAAGAGAATATGGAGATCTCAGCGAAAACAGTGAATATGACGAAGCAAAAAATGAACAGGGAAAGATAAACAGCAGGATAACCGAAATAGAAGAAATACTGTCTCACGCCGTTGTTGTAGAAGAAAGCAAGGACATTCACGAAGTGAACATTGGAAGCATCGTGAAATTGAAAGATTTAAACACCGGCAAAGAAATGAAAGTGATGGTGGTAACATCACAAGAATCAGACATATTTAAAAACAAGATTTCCGTTGATTCTCCATTGGGAGAAGCGATCTACAAAAGGCATCTTGGAGAAACGGTTAGAATTAAGGCACCAAATGGGGCAAAAAAGTATTTGATCATGGATGTAACGACTGGAACGCTTTGATTTCCACTTTGAAAGGAGAAAAAGGAATGGACGAATTGAGGCTTCAAAAGATCAAAGAAGTTGAAGAGTTAAAAGAAAAAGGAGTTAACCCGTATCCATATCGTTACGATGTGTCGCACAAATTGATAGAGATTCATGAGAAATTCGATCACCTTCAAAACGGTGAAAAAGATGAAAGTTTCACGACCTCCATTGCCGGTCGCGTCATGGCAATAAGGCATCATGGAAAGTCCGCCTTTTTCGTTTTGCAGGATTCAACCGCCAGGCTTCAATGCTACATAAATGTTCAAGTCGGACAAGAAGAATTCAAAACTTTTAAAGAATACGTGAAAGTTGGAGATTTCGTTGGAGTTAAAGGTTTTCCATTTAAATCTCACACTGGTGAGTTGTCTGTTTTTGTCAACTCGTACGAAATTCTCTCAAAAGCGATAAGAATTTTACCCGAAAAGTGGCACGGTCTTACCGATAAGGAAAAGATATACAGGCAAAGGTACGTTGATACAGTGGTTAACAGAGAATCATTTGAAAGATTCAAGAAAAGGTATGAAATAATAAGGTTGATAAGGGATTTTATGAATGAAGAGGGCTTTTTGGAAGTTGAAACGCCAATTTTACAATTTGTAACCGGTGGTGCAACTGCACGACCATTCATCACTCATTTGAACGTTTTTGACATACCAATGTATTTAAAAATTGCTCACGAGCTCTATTTGAAAAGATACATAGTCGGTGGCTACGACGCGGTTTACGAAATAAACAAATGTTTCAGAAATGAAGGCGTGAGTTACAAACACAATCCAGAATTTACCATGATGGAGTGCTACAAAGCGTACGCTGACTACAACGATATGATGGATCTAACTGAAAGGTTGGTAACACACGTTATAGAGAAGACAAACGGAAAGTTAAAGATAGAATACCAAGGAAAGGAAATAGACTTTTCTCGTCCATGGAAAAGGATAAAGATGCGTGATTACATATTAGAACGTTTGGGTGTTGATATATTAGAAGATTCCGATGAAAAGATGCTACAAGTTTTGAAAGACCATGACGTTGAACCTTCTATGAAAGAAAGGGGCCATTACATCGAGAAATTATGGGATCTTCTTGAAGACACGATAGTAAATCCGACTTTCCTCATGGATCACCCTGTTGACATTTCTCCACTTGCAAAACGGCACAGAGAAAATCCAAGACTTACGGAAAGGTTTGAAGTTATAGTCAATGGTAATGAGCTCGCGAACGCTTTCAGTGAGTTGAACGATCCTTTAGATCAAAGAAAGCGATTTGAAGCTCAAGCGGCTTTGAGAGAAGCTGGAGATGAAGAAGCTCAAATGATGGATTTCGATTTTCTGAGAGCTCTGGAATACGGTATGCCCCCAACTGGAGGACTTGGAATAGGAATAGACAGACTCGTCATGTTCGCCACAAACGCTGCTACCATAAAAGACGTCATCGCTTTCCCGATAATCAGACCAGAAGAGTTCAACGCCGATGGGTTAGAAGTGGAAAAAGAAAAGGAAGAAAAAAAGTGAGAAAGTACTTCGGTACAGATGGTGTACGGGGCATTGCAAACAAAGAATTAACCGCTGAACTCGCTTTTAAAATAGGAAAAGCAAGCGCCTACGTTTTGAAAGAACATAATCATCCTTTGAACACCGTTCTTATAGCGCGTGACACGAGAATTTCAGGCGAGATGCTGGAAGCCGCCTTGGTTTCGTCCATCCTTTCAATGGGTTTTAACGTTTTAACATGCGGTGTCATGCCCACGCCGGTTTTAGCATGGTTAACCAGAAAAGAAAAGACGGTAGGCTTTATGGTGAGTGCAAGCCATAATCCATGGGAACATAATGGGATAAAGATCTTCTCAAACGGTTTCAAATTACCAGACGAATTGGAAGAAGAAATAGAATCTCATTTTGAGGATGAATTGAGAAGCTTCGAAGTGGGAAGAATGGTGCGAAAAGATATGCTAAGTGAGTATGTGGAGTGGCTCGCAAAAAGATACGCGCATTTGAAGGGATACAAAATATCCTTTGATTTGGCAAATGGCGCAGCCGTTTCAACCGTTCCAGCCGTTGCAGAGGCAATAGGCCTGGAAGTGGTGCTTCACAATTTCGAGCCAGATGGAAAGAATATAAACGAAAATTGTGGTGCCCTTCATCCTGAATACCTTTCAAAGAAAATCAAAGAAACGGATAGTGATTTTGGTGTTATCCATGATGGCGATGCGGATAGATGCATAATGATCGCCAAAAGCGGAAGAGTTGTCGATGGCGATGATATGCTCGTGATAAACGCTGAGCACATGAAATCAAACGAAAGACTTAAAAATAACACCGTTGTGGGAACAATCATGACAAATTTGGCCATAGAAGAGGCTCTAAAGAAAAATGGTATAAACTTCGTTCGAACAAAAGTGGGTGATAGGTACGTCTTGCAAGAGATGAAAAAACGTGGGGCAACGTTGGGAGGAGAACAGTCAGGGCACATAATATTTTTCGATCTGGCGACGACAGGTGATGGACTTCTAACGGCTCTTGAAACTATAACGGCTGTATCCTCTTTGAAAGAAGATTTGGATTCGTTTGTTTCTAAAATAAAAAGGTACCCTCAAAAGATGGTGAATGTGAAGGTAAGGGATAAAAACGTAATCATGAATGATGAAAGGATATCTTCGTTTTTGAGAAATGAAAATAGAAATGAAGAAATTAGAGTGGTGTTAAGGGCTTCTGGAACAGAACCGTTGATACGGATCATGGTTGAGGGAAAAGACGAGAAAAAAGTAAATGCGTCGTTAGAAAGGGCGCGTCAACTTGTTGAAGAGGTGAGCTCTTCTGGAAAATTTTCTTAGAGTAAAAGGTGCCAAAGTTCACAATTTGAAAAACGTCAACGTGGAAATCCCAAGAAACACCTTAACAGTCGTAACAGGGCTTTCTGGATCTGGAAAATCTTCGTTGGCGTTCGATACGATATACGCGGAGGGACAAAGAAGGTATCTTGAGTCCCTTTCTTCTTACGCAAGACAATTTTTGGGCGAATTTAAAAGGCCGGATGTTCAAGAAATAGAAGGTCTCTCTCCGGTTATAGCCATAGATCAAAAAAGCGTTTCTCACAATCCACGTTCCACCGTGGGAACCGTTACAGAAATATACGATTATCTTCGTCTTCTTTACGCAAGAGTTGGTATTCCTCACTGTACTCAATGCGGTAGACCCTTGGAAAAGCAAAGCATCGATGAAATAGTAGATAAAATAGAAAAACATTACAAACCTGAAAAAAGAATAGCCATCTTGGCTCCGTTAATTGTTGAAAAAAAGGGAGAGTACAAAAATCTTTTCGATTATCTTAAACGCCGTGGATTTCTAAGGGTCATAGTGGATGGCGAAGAAAGATTACTCGAGGAAGAAATTTCCATAAAAAAAAAACAAGGCATACCATAAA
>WFYR01000049.1 GCA_015489955.1 Mesoaciditoga sp.
GATTAAACAAAGATGGTAAAGTTTCATACGTTGGACAAGATATACATTACTGGAATGACGTAGCGCCAAATGAAACATTATCGGCAACGATTACAGGTGTTGAACTTTCCGGAACCTCTTTTTACGGAGTTATCATTCAAGGAATAAGAACGTTTAAGTGATCCACAAGGAGTGATAGAAAGAAATTTGAAGAATGAAAAGTGGACTCAACATATAGATTGGTCTTTGAAAAAGCTTTTTCAAGTGAATGTGGAAGAATTTTTCAACGAAATGAAGTCCTCTCAAAGAGAGAAGCAAGAAGGAATGATGGACCAATCGATGGAATCTATGAGGTCAATGAGATATTTAAGTGGAGAAGAATTAGCCAGGTAATATTCGTAGATGGAATTCAAATAAGGTTGAAAACTCATTTAAGCCACCTCCTGTTTGTAGTGTTAGCACCTTTTTTGTATGTGTTTGAGGTGCTGTTCCATTATAGCGCTTCGATGGAAAATGGCCCAAAGAAAAGTGCCGTTGGAATATCCTATGAATGCGGCCTTTATATATTTGAAAGACCTACTATATTTCACATGGGAGATGAGAAATATGAAGAAATTATCACTCGTTTTAATTCTTTCTTTCGTTTTTCTTGGGACTTTGATCTTTGCCGCACAACCACCTTATATAATTCGTTCACATGTACCGGTTGCTGAGCTTTTGTCTAATGGACTTGTAAATCAAAGTGGGTGGTTAACTGTTTTCACATATTATAATGGTTCGTCAGTAACGCAGAAAATTTCTAAAACTATACAATTAACAAACGGTTATAAGTGGAATATTAGTTTGGGGTTATTGGAAGAATTAGGATTGGGGACAAGCGTTTCTTATTCAAGAACAAACACTACAACGTTGAATATTTTCATTCCAAAGCTTTCAACGCTAAAACTCTATACTCAAACAGTAACTTATGTGGCTTTATATCAGATCAAGTATATAGACGTTTGGCATGATCCATCTACCAATAAAATTTATTCTAAACTTTCTAAGATAATGCCTCAATATGGACAGCAGTTTACTAAAACGTACTGGAACACAGATTATAAGACTAATACTTTTCCGTTTATACCAAATTCAAATAACAAGGACAAATATTGAGGAAAGAGGGAAATAATATGAAAAAAGTTATCATCTTTGAACTAATACTCACGTTCATTTTACTTCAGGCATCTTTTGCATTTTCTGGAGGAACGCTTAAAAAAGTTTCATTGAATTTCCCAAGTGGTTCTTCGATAAACAACGTGATTTGGAGCGGGAAAAGCTTCTTTTTAGCGGGAGAATCGAATGGGGAAAGCGCAATTTTTGGAAAATACGATCTCTCTTCCAATCAATTCAAAGATCTCTCAAACTTACTACCAAGTTATTATGTATCTTTAAATGATTGCGTATGGACTGGCAAGGCTGTTTTTATAGTTGGAAGTGGAAGTATAAAGGCCGTTATGGGTGAATATATTCCCTCTACTGGTCATTTCAAAGATCTAACAGATAAAATCCCGTCCTATTGGAGATACAATTTGGGAATCGCATACAACGGTGAACTCTTAACAATTGTTGGTGAAAGTGCGGATGGTTCAGCTGTTATGGGAACGTATGATCCTTCCAATGAAAAGTTTTACGATCTTTCAGACAAGATTAATAAGAACGGATTTCTTGAATCAGTTGCTTCAAACGGAAAAAGCTTCTTGGCCGTTGGATGGAAAACCACGATACCTCAAAGAGCACTTATAATCTCTTACGATCCTCTTACAAAAAGGGTAACGGACATGTCGACGCTCACTTCCAGTTTTAAAAATTACAACCTCGGAATAAAAAGTATCGTTTGGGATGGAAGTGAATATGTCTTCGTTTCAAATTATGCCTTTGGGAAATATGAGAATGGTTTTAAAGATCTCTCAAACGAATTGAATACTATTCATCTTCTTTCATTTTCATCCACTTCAAAGTATAGATATGGCCAATTGAATCGCGTGAACTGTGGAAATGGACGTTGTCTAATTCTGGGCAATGGGGTGTTACTTGTATACTATTCACTAAATAAAAAACTAGAAGCTGTTGAAGATTTCATAGCTAATTATGAATATGTTTCATTGACCAGTTCGACATGGGACGGGAAAGAATTTCTCATTGCTGGAGAGAAAAATGGAAAACCAAGGTTCTTTCTCTTTAAACCTTAAGATAAACTATAAGTGAAAAGGCAAGATGATGCACGTTGACGATAAATCTTAGATAGCCAACAAATAGTAAATTTTAAAAATGTAAATCTGATGATTAACTATTCGGCGTTTTGATTTGTTTCTAACTAACTCACGTTGTGCGTGAAGATTAAAAAAGCAAAAGAGACGTAGAGCGGGTCATTGAAAAAAGGCATAAATATTGAAAAGCCGACGACACCTCATATAAAATTAATTTGAACAAACCAATCAACAGGAGGTGTTGCCGGCATGAATATTATGCCATCTATTTCAAAAATAACAAAATCCATTTTTGGACCTGTCTTCGAAGTCCATGAATCATTTCATTCAAAGGATTCATTAATGCTCGTTCAAGGAGAATTTCTCTACATAAAAGGATCCAACGGCTCTGGAAAGAGCACACTTTTGAAACTCATCTGCGGCCTTTTTAAACCGAATTCCGGAAGGATCACGATCTTTGAAAGAGAGCCACACAAGTTCCCATCCGTTCTAAAAGATGTGGGTATTGTGGTGGATGGAATGTGATTGTACAAAGATTTGTCACTGCATGACAACGTTGTCTTGTTCGCAAAAGAAAAAGGATTGAACAAAGAGGAGATCATGAACAATCTTCAAGCTTTAGAAAAAGAAACGGACGTGAACTTTTTAGCCAAATACAAAAAGTCATCACACGGAATGAGAAAAACTGCGAAGCTCGTTTTATCTTTGATAAATTCACCGGAACTTTTGATTTTGGATGAGCCGGAACTGGCTTTGGATGAGAAAAGAAGGCATGGCTTTTCTCAAAACTTGAGTGGCACAAAAAGAATGGAAAGAGCGCGATAATTGCCGGAACAGATCCGAAACAATTTGAAGATTTGATAAATGGTGTGATCGAAATGAAGGTGATCATGTGAGAACCTTTTTCGCGAACAAAACGTGGATAGCCGTACAGTCCTTTTTCTTTGTAATAGGAATAATCGCGGCGATAGAATTTGAAAATTGGATGGGATATAAAATGGGTGCTATTGGTGCAGCTTTTAACATCATCTCACAACCGGATAACTTGGCACCTGCTATTTTTCTCATTATTTTCTCAGACCTTGCATTCAATATAGAAGTTTTGGAAGGAACCCTCATAACACATGTGCTCATGGGAAAGAGTCAAAGAGAATGGTTTTTGAGGAGATTTTCACTTTTTACACTGTTCATCGTGATTCAATTTTTTCTTTTCGCGTTTTTCATAGGACTGGGGGATTTCCTTGTAACATGGCACCTCTTTAACATAATTCCAGAGAGTGTTAAACATCTTTCTAAAGCTACCAATGTAATTCCCCTCGTCTTGATAAAAGGTGTTGCAATAGAATTGCTTAAATCGCTTGGGTTCGTTTCACTTGCGGTTTTCGTGTCAACGCTCTTTCCCGGAAGATTGTTCATTGGTCCAGCGGTATCGATAGGTGGATTTCTTATTGGCGGCAAAATTGCCGGTTCATTTGCGAAAGAAAACAAAACATTTGCGGGAATATTGGATAAGATTTTGATGACCAATTTTGACAAATCATGGTGGGTGGCGGTGATCTTTATAGCCGTATTTTGGCTTCTTTCATATTTGAGGATTGAAAGAATAAAATTGACAAATCAAGGGGTGTGAAAATAACAGATTTATCAAATAGATAATAACTCAAACCAGGCAAGGAGGGCAAAACATGGTCATAAAAGTGGAAAATTTGGTGAAGAGGTACAAGAACATAACAGCCGTGAACAATGTGTCTTTTTCGGTTGAGGAGGGTGAAATATTCGGACTTTTGGGGCCAAACGGTGCTGGTAAGACCACAACTATTGAGTGCATTGAAGGATTGAGAAAGCCAGATTCAGGAAATGTGGAAGTGCTTGGTTTAAATCCTTTGAAGGATCGAAAAAGGTTGTACAACATGATAGGAGTGCAGCTTCAGGAAACGTCGTATCAAGACAAAATAAAGGTGTGGGAGATATGCCAACTTTTTTCAACGCTTTACAGCAAAACCCTTTCGTACGAGCTTTTACTTAAAGATTTTGGACTTTACGAAAAGAAAGATTCTTACATTTCAAAGCTTTCAGGAGGTCAAAAGCAAGCCGTGTCAATAGTTTTGGCTTTAATACCGGATCCAAAGATAGTATTTCTTGACGAGATCACTACGGGATTAGATCCTCAGGCGAGAAGAAACGTGTGGGAAATGATAAAAAAGTTAAAAAAGAAAGGCAAAACCGTCTTCATGACAACTCATTACATGGAAGAAGCCGAGAATCTATGCGATAGAATTTGTTTCATAAAATCGGGGAAAATAAGAGCACTTGGCACGGTGAGCGAACTCATAAAAGCCAGCAACCTGCAGTTAAAGGTTGTATTCAAAGCAAATGATCTGAATGTAGATGAATTGAATAAGATAGAAAACGTGGAGAGTGTAAAAAAAGATGGAGAAAGGTATATCGTTTATGGAAAAAACGAAGAGATCGTAAAAGATGTCATGAATTATTTAACGGGCAAAAAAATCGAATTCAGGGAGTTTTCGATCGTAAAACCCAATCTTGAAGATGTGTATTTGAACATCGTAAAAGAGCCGTTGGAGGTGGAAAAATAAAATGAAAGCGCTTGCCGCACTGACAAAAAACGAGTTCAGGCTTTTTTTCAGGAGCACGTCAAGTGTATTCTACGTTTTGTTTTTCTCATCTATTTTGCTTCTCATATTTGGAGGGATGCTTGGAAACAAACCAATGGCCCAGCTTGGAGGCTACGGCATGGTAGACGTTGAAATTCCTTCTTTCATGATGATAGTTATATTGATCACGGGAGTTGTCACTTTTCCAGTGGATGTGAGTATGGCGAGAGAAAAGAAAATTCTCAAAAGATTCATGGCAACACCGATAAGCCCATTTCAGATATTGTTTTCACAGTTCATCGTGAATTTTGTAATGTCGATGGCAGGAGCTTTTTTACTTGTTGTAGTTGGAAAGATAGTATTCAACGCGAATTTCTATGGAAATACGTGGACAATGGTTATGGCATACATTGTAACAGCGATAAGCACGTACTCGATTGGTTTGATGGTTGCGAGTATTTCTCCAAATTCCAAAGCCGCGACTGTGATAGGAAATTTCATATATTTACCGATGATCTTTCTGACAGGAGCAGTTTATCCCATTCAGCTCATGCCGCCGGTGATGAAAAATATCGCGAAGGTAATACCGTTCACTTATGGAGTGGATTTGTTGAATGGTGGGTGGTTCGGATCTAAAATTGGCGACTTCACGGTGGATTTCATAGTACTTGCCATTGTTTTCATTGTTGGAACTGGAATATCGCTTTTCACATTCAAATGGGAGTGATACATGCAATACCTGTGGTTCCATGTGAAATTTATTGCGGTACCTGTAGAAACTACATCCTTGGAAATTGCAAGGGATGTAAAGATGCTACAACGACAACAGAATATACAAATGTTGCAAAGAAAGGGGAATGGGATTTTGCGGATATTGTGAACTATTTCCATATGAACTGCATTATTTAAAAGATGCGGCGATTTATTCGTCAACTTTTCTTGACTGGAAAAGAAATCAAAGTTCGGGTGAGTGAGTTCAAAGGAGTGACGTGCATGAGAAAAGGAGAAATTTTAGAATATAGGACTTGATGCAGAATTAACAAATTCCAGGTCTTCTCATTTCATTTACAATAAAAAGCACAATATAGAGATATTAGAATGGGACTGTCAAACATACTGTCACTATAGGTGGCCAACAGATAGTAAATTTTAAAAATGTGAATCTGACGATCAACTATTCGGCGTTTTGATTTCTTTTTAACTAATAGGTTTTTTTGGTAGGGACCCCAAATTTACAATAAGTTCATCAAGGAAGTTAGCTTTATTTTTTCCATGCAACACATATTCAAGCATAAAAGAAAGCGTGTATGAGGGTATTATAAGGAATAACTTGTGATGATATTCTCAAAATTCGAAAGGGGGAAGTGTTTTGAAAAAGTTTAAGTTGTGGATTTTACCTGTTCTTTTTTCAGTCGTCGGACTTTCCATCGTTCTCAGTGGTTGTTTTTTGGGACCGGGACTCCAAAATGTTACATCTGAGGCTATTATAAGTGGAGAAATATACGGGATAAACAATGGTGCAACGGTTACCATCAGAGATGACCTTGGAGAAAAAACAACAGCATCCTCAAACTCTTCTTATTATTATGAATTGAGCGTCAAACCTGGTGTGAGAACGATCACCTATTCTTGCACGGGATACGCCACCGTCGTTAAAAAATACTCCATCTTAGGACAGAGCCAACCTACAATTGACATTACTATGAAAAGGAAGTGATTTGAGATGAGAAAAATCGTTCTTATCGCTTTAATTTTCGGTATGATTTTTACTCTTGCTTTCTCGTTTCAAATAAGCTTAAAAGATATCTATATGGAATGGTTTGAACCTTCAAATATCAACATGTGGACAACACAATGGATGCTTCCGGTTCTTTACAAAGAAGCATCAAATACTACCGTTGTAAACGCGTATTACAGAAATGAATCTGAAAATAACACACTAAATATCATTGGAATTTACGGCTTTGACAAATTCATTGGCGGAGACTACATGAAGGCAACTGTAAAAGCTTCATACACAACTTTCACTTTTAACAGATATACCATTGGAATTGCCCTTCCAAATACCGGCTTTGATATCAGATATGTGAACGCTCTGGACAGCAATTCACAATACTATAACGAAATAGGAATGGACTTTGAATTTATTTACAGAAATTCTCACATTAAAATAGGCAATGCTGAGGCAACAATTTTTTCTTACTGTAAATTTTTCAATTTTGTTCGATATTTAAAACCGTCCTGGCCAGAGGATTCTCCCTGGCAATCGATTTGGTCTTTTGATTATTTAATGAGAACGGTGTGGATGTTGCCTCAATTTGCATTTGTATACGACAGCTACTCCGGTACTGATGAAATTACCTATCAAGATCAAAGCTCTAATGTCATTGAATTGTTGGTGAAACCATTTTACAATATTGTTTTAAGAGGAGGAGTCGATTTCGAAAATACCGGATCAAAAGCCATTCCATCGGTAAATATAGGAGCCAGGATCGTTTTCGGAAAATACAACATTGATACCGATTACCAACGTGCACTGGCAGAAAATAAGGGAACTTTTGCAATATCAGCTGGCATGAATTTTTAAGATTTTGATCGAAAATTTTTTTGTCGAAAAACAAGAGGTGTGCTTTTTTGATAAAGTTGCTGTTAAATTAAAAAAGCAACACCTCTTTGATAACAAATAGAACCCGTTTCTTCCTTTTAACTTTTTGCATTAATGAGATTAAATTTCTCCTGAAAAGGAAGAATCACGTCTGTACATGACAGCATACACAATGGACGCTATAAATAGATTTGCAAAACTCGCAATAACCAGTGATGGAACGAGTCCAATATAGAGTCCCCACCCACCTAATGGAAGGACTATCAAAGGTGCTACAACTCCATTTAAAACGGTCGCGATCCCTATTCCAAGACCAAAGTTTATTTTGAAAAAGAATCTGAATGCGATTGCCGTTGCCATCATCTCCGCAGCTACCGCGAACGTAAAAAGTCCAAGCGGAAATGATGCACTTCCAGCAATGATAAGATATCCTAAAGCGATTACGATTGCCCCCGGCACGTATCCAAGATATAAAGCCGCGAAAAATCCAGCTGCAGAGTCAAAACCTATGGTACCTATGGGTGAAGGTATTTTAATTAGAGAACCGACAAAAGAAAGCGCTATTAAAACACCCATCAATGCTATTTTTTTTGTTTTCATTTTAACCATCCAATCCTCCTTATTTTCTTTCCTTTGAATATTGGAAATTCTTTAGACCAGAAGACTGCGCACGTTGCGGGACCAGCACTTTTGTGCATCCATTCTTCATCTTTTTCTGGAACAAAATTCAACCCGCTGTTTTCGGCAAGGATCTCGGCTTCAGCGATAACGCCTTTGGAACCAACAGGAATTATTTCGCCGATTCCTTCCAAGTTCATTAGATTGGTAATATCTTCAATCTTTACCACTTCCTCTGCATTTTCGATTACTTCTTCACCAACTTTTGGAGCGCCAATAACGTAAACACCGTATTTTGGCCTCGCACCACCAATTCTTAATTTCTCTGCAAAACCAACTACTCCAATGCCCATTCCGGTTTGAATTGTGGAGAAATTCTTTTCTGTGGATATCACAAGCGGAATTTTCCATTTTTTTAGAAAATTACTTAAAGCACTTATCGCCGGTTGGACGTATGTTGGTGAATTCATAAATGTCGCGCTAACGCTCAAAATTTTCGAGCCCAACGTTAAATTTTCGACAAAAGCAACTTTCAGAGTAGATAAGGCAACTGTTTGAACGTTCACCTTAAGGATATCCATTTCGAGTTTGCCAATTCCTCCAGCTGAATCACAGGTATTTACCAGGTAACCGTTCATGAATTCAAGAATAGCCGCATCTCTTTTAAAGTTTTTTATTCTCATGACAACACTTCATCTCTTTTAATGAAAAATTTGAGGTAATCATATTTCTTGCTTTCTTTAAAAACGTGCTCCTTTATCGAAAAAGAACTTTTAAAAAGAGGTGATTTCAAAACCACTGTGTGAAATTCCCCGCCTTCGCCCAATGGATCAACATTGGGATTTTCGAATACGAAATTCTTAACGTCAGAAGAAGATTTAAATGTATATCCGAGCCAATTTTTTGCAAGTTTAGAATTGTCAACAGCAATAATGGAATACTCAAAACCATCTCGCACCATGTCTTCTGCAAGGTCTATGGTTTTTTTGCCGTAAAGGGGCTCCAAGACCGCACTGCTGCTGTTTTGAGCAAGGTAGTTTATCCAATTGAAATGTTCTTCGAGAAAGACATCGCCTCCTACAATAAAAGAAACGTTTAGCGAAGTTATGAAATTGGCAAGACCATTACTTCCGTTTTTCATATCAAACACTAAAAGTTCTTTTTTCATCGAATCTGCCAGCATTTTGAGACTTTCAATATTTTCATAATGTGGTGATATGCCCAAAGTTGTCTTTAAAAGCAAAAGATACGGTACCTCTATTCCTGATTTTTGGGCAAGATAAACAGCGTATAAGCCATCTTTTCCACCTGAGAAAAACGCTACACCTTTCAAGTTAACCACTCCTTCGAAGAGACCCAAGTTTTTGTAAAGCTTCAAATAACTTATCGTTTTCTTCTTTCGTTCTTATTGAAATTCTTATCATTTGTTTCAAGCCAAAAGATTCGCAATTCCTGACGTGAATTCCTAGAGTATTAAGCTTTTCTTGAAATTTTTTTGCATTTTCTACTTTTATCATTCCGAAGTTAGCATCTGTTTTCATGCCGATCATCAAAAATCTTTCTCGTTCTTTCCAAATTAAAGGCATGGTATTCTTCAAATGTTTACCTTTATCTTCTATAAGATGTTTTACAAAGGCATAACCACATGCCCCCATTGCCCATGGTGCCCTGTATTTCAAAAAGGTGTGAAGATACCTTTCTTCTTCCGTTTTCACGTATCCTATCCTTATTCCCGGCATGCCATACGATTTCGTAAAACTGTGAATTCTCACGGTTCTTGGAGTGCAAATCTCAACCGGATCTTTGACAAAATCTATAAAAGCTTCATCTACAACAACGGTGACTCCAACGTTTTCTATCTCTTCAATCCACTCTTTAGTTTCTTTTGGAGCGCAAAGCCCACTTGGATTGTTTGGGTTTGAAAAAATAAGAACTGTTTTTTCCCCATTTAATGCAAGCTTTTTCGAAAGTTCAAAGGCATTATATAAAGAGCCTTTCACGGTATGTATTTTGGATGATTTGAACTTTGCCACTCTTTTCAGCTCTCCGTAAGAAGGTACCGGGAGCACAACATCCGCCTTATCCATAAAGGTGAATCCGATTATCTGGAAAGCTTCTGTCGCACCAGCAAGGATAACGGTGTCTTCACCATAAACTCTCTTGAAATCTTTTTCAATCCATTCGATATGGTTGTACCTCGAAAGCAATTCATCGCATGCGGAAATCATTTTTTCTTTCCACACAGGAGTATAAGGATTTACCGAGATCGAAAAATCCAGAAGATCTTTCCTTGGTGTTCCCCCATGAAGTTCCATCATCTCATCACCATGATCGATGCAAAAATCGCAATCAATATTGTGGTGGACAACGTATAAACTTTTAATCCCAGGTAAATATCATTCAACACAGGTTCTCTCCCATCAAAGCGGTAAACTCCTTTTTTCTCAAACCAGACATTCAGAACCCCACTAAATGCGCTCATTGGATATGCAGCGTTGATCTTCAAAAAACCGTACTTTTTCATTGAATTTAAAGCTCTCCGTGGCGAAAAAATTGTGAAAACGATGGCGGTTACCCTGGCAGGAATGAAATTAAGCACATCATCTGCCCTCGCCGAGGCTTTCCCAAACCACTCAAATTTTTTTGTCCTGTAACCAACGACCGCGTCAAGTGTGTTGACAACTCTGTAAATAACAGCTCCTCCAAGTCCAAAGATTGCATAGTAAAGGAATGGACCGGTAATCGAATCAGAGGTGTTTTCTGATAAACTTTCGAGTGCCGCGGAAATCAGATGCGGCTTATCAAGTTGTGACACGTCTCTGCTTACAATCATAGAAACACTTCTTCTCATTTTTTCTTCATCTTCGCAGGCACATTTTGATACATGTTTGTACAGCGCTTTTATCGAAAAAGTAGATTTAAAAAGAAAAATTTGTAATAACACGCTTACGATGCTGACATGAATAGAACAGAAAATGAACGCTATAAAAAGCCATAAAGAGATATCTATCGTTACCAGCATTATGCCAAGTGAAAATCTGATAAAGTTCGAACTTGACGGTATGTCAAAAAGTTTAGCCATTTTTCCCATCCGCACAACGGGATGAACGGCATTTGGCCACTCTCCAAACGTTAAATCAACAGCGATTGCCCCAATAAAAACAACGATGTTAGGATAAAAAAGACTCAAAATTCCATCTTCTTTTCTATCAAGTGAGTATCGATATTTGTTTCAAAAAAATTCGTGAATTTGTCTATTTCTTCAAAAATAGCCCATTCCTTGATATTTTTGGGTGCGATGTTATTCTTTATTCTTACCGAATTGAGTAATTCTTGAGTAAATTCAAAGTTATGGAAGAGCCCATGAAAGTATGTGCCAAAAACATTCGCCTCAACTGCGCCGTCAAAATATTCGCTTTTTTGAGAATTCACTTCTATTACTCTGGCAAAGGGTGTAGACAAACTTTCTCTATTGCTTATTCCGTGGTGAATTTCGTAACCTTCTATTTCAAATTCTTTGTCTTTAAACTTGACAATTCCCTTGAGGGCGGACACCCTTTTTAAAGGTTTAAAGTGTGTTTTAACATGAAGAAGTTCCAATCCCTTGATCTTTTTTCCTTCTTCCTCAATTTCCTCTCCTAACATTTGGTATCCACCACATATTCCAAATATGATTTTTCCATTCCTTGCCGCCTTTTTAATTTCTTTGTCAAGACCATTCTCGATCATCCATTTATAATCTAATAAGGTGTTCTTTGTTCCGGGCAGGATTATCATGTCTCCTTTGAGTGGCCCCTTATTCACAAAATTCACGTTGACATTCCAAATTATTGGATCTATGTCGTCAAAATTGGAAATATGTGGAAATTTGATCACATCCACCAATATTTCATTTTTGAATTCTGGAAAATTAGAATTTTTCCATTCGATCATGGAATCTTCTTGAGGGAGTTTGTGTTTTACATATGGCATCGTACCAAAAAAGTCAAAAGAGTATCTTTCAGCAAGCGATAATGGATATTTCCCTAGAAGGGACGGATCTCCCCTGAATTTGTTGAGAATGTACCCGATGACGAGTTTTCTTTCATCCTGCTCTAAAAGTTCCATGGTTCCCACCAACTGAGCAAAAGAACCTCCTTTTTCGATGTCCGCAACGAGTATAACTGGAATCTCAAACGCTCTTGCGATCTTCATGTTAGAAATATCTCTATCTTTCAAATTCATCTCAACGGGACTTCCGGCACCTTCCACTACCACAACGTCATTTTCCTTTATAAGAGACGAAAGATCTTCAAGAGCGATTTTTAAAAGATCGTTTTTATCGTTTGTCATGTACTCCTTAGGAGAAACCGTATCAAGAACGTTTCCCCTAACTATGACCTGTGTCATATTTGCGTCCGGCTTGAGAAGTATTGGATTCATCTTCACCGAAGGCTTCTTTCCGCATGCTATTGCCTGCAGATATTGCGCTCTGGACATTTCGCCACCTTCCTTGCTAACGGCGGAATTCAGCGACATATTTTGGCTTTTGAAAGGTGAGACTTTCAAACCTTTTTTGTAAAAATGTCTGCAAAGGGCCATCGAAATAAGAGATTTTCCAACTCCAGAAGACGTTCCCTGTACCATTATCACTTTAGCATTCATCATTTACCCCTTTTCTCAATTCAAAATTTCAACAAAACAAATCCACTTAGAACGGATAATTGTGCCAAAATATTCGTAAAACCAAGGACATCTCCAGTGTAGCCACCTATTTCACGTTTTGAAATGGCGGACGAAAACCAGCTTATGAAAAATGAAACAACCAAAGATACGAAATAAAAGAACGGATGAATTATTAACGGAAGACTGAACATTAAAGATATCAACGTGTTTGTGTGAGAATAAGGATAAAATAGTTTTCCAAGTCCTGTGTCTTTTGCCGGAATGGATAAATCCATCACGAAGTTCATCGAAAGCCTTCCAAAAACAGACATGTAAAAAAATGAAAGAGGATTTGCTTTTAAAAAAAGATAGACGTATGCCAGCATGAACAGAACGCCATAAAACAATGCCGAAGGCCCAACGTCTCCCTTTGACATTATTTCCAATTTCTTTTCTTTGTCCTTTTGACTTAAAATTCCATCTAAAGTATCGAGAAATCCGTCAAAGTGGAAAAGCTCAAAGAGGAAACCACCAATTGCAATGGCCAACACAGCTCCCAGATAGGACGGAAAGATGAATTTCATTACGAAATAAACACTTCCCGCAACGTATCCCACCGAAGAAAAGTAAGATGGAACTTTTTTTATGTCCCCACTTCCACCAACAGGAATCCTGCTCAAAAACGAAAGCGCCAATCTAAACTCAGAAAGTATTTGATACATCTCTCCACACCTTTATTGAAGATTTTAGATCTTCAAGAGAAAATATTTCAAAATTAACGATTGAATTATTTCTCACAAATTCCATGGCGATTTGCGCTGTTTTTTGATCGAGTTTTATATGATCCACTCCATTTCTGACTCCCATAAGATGCGCTTCAACGATCTTATCTTTGAATTCATTCGGAAATTTTAGTCCCAACAGATGGTGGCCGATATCGAAAACCATTCTGTCATGAAATTCGATCTTATCTTTGAGATTCTCAACGGCGATTTTTTCATTCCATTCAAAATTTTTCCAGCCATTCATAGGATGAAGAACGTAGTTAAGAACGGGAAATTTTGCATCTTCGAAAAAATCGAAAGCCTTTTTGGCATCACGCGCTGAATTAAGCGGAAGATGAACGGTGTATTTAAGATTCAACTCAAGAAGAGATGGCATCTCTTTGAAAAGCATTCTTTTCGTTTTTTCATTCCACTCGTATACGAGAAATTCCATAAAATCGACAATATTTTCTAAAATTCTGGCATTGTCAAGATAAGTTCCAGGAATCATCCAGGAAGTTGAGCCTATCATTTGATTTTCACCGCAATTCCGGAGACCATAAAATAAACCTCATCACAGAGTTTTGCAATTTTGGCATTCAGCCTTCCCAACTCTTCAACATAACGCCTTGTTATGGCATCGACCGGCACGATGCCCATGCCCACTTCATTTGTCACTATTATTTCGTTCCCATTCAAAGAATCTATAAAATTTTCCACTCTCTCGTTGAGATCAAGATCTCTGTAAAGGATGTTACCAATCCACGTGGTCATGCACTCAACAACGCAAACGTCGTAAGAGGAAGCTTTCACCAATATTTTATCTATGTAGATGGGTTCTTCAAACGTGTCAAAAAGATTTGCCCTTTCACTCTTATGCTTTTCTATTCTTCTTCTCATCTCATCGTCTATCGCCTCAGCGGTGGCTATAAAAGCCCTTTTTGCACCAAATTCGAGAGCTTTTTTTAGTGCAAAAGAACTTTTTCCCGATCGTTCTCCACCGGTAACAAGGATCATCACATCACCCTTTCTTTGCAAATAAAAAAGCCGATTCAATTTGAATCGGCTTGGTTTCCCTTTTTTAACCACGCTCAACACTTCTTCCGAGTGTTTGAAGTTCGAACGAAATAGGCAGGTCTCCTGGCTCCCGGGTCATTCTTTACCTATGCCTTCCCAGTTTCCCAGTGGCTTATTATAGGTATCGTCGCCGGTTACAGTGGCGGGACCGCGCCGGATTCTCACCGGTCTTCCCTTTTAAACTTACGTACCTAATTTCTAAAAAAATTTTATCATGGAACTATTTTAATGTCAATGGTAATTGATAATTTATATCGTGCGTGTAAAATTTCAAAAAATAACTTTTTGAGAAAGAGTTAATTCCCCTTTTAAATGCTCGCAATGTTGGCATAAACAAAGAAAATCGAACGGAATTTAGCGGAAAGCGTAGACTTTTTATGTAAGCTAAAAAAGCTCCCTCAAAATGAAGAAGCTATCATTCCGTACCATTGAATTATAGGCTTAATAATGGTGGCGGCGCTGGGAGTCGAACCCAGGACACTACGGGTATGAACCGTATGCTCTAGCCAACTGAGCTACGCCGCCAAAGATAAAAATGCCCCACAACAAAAAAATCTGGTAGCGGGGGGTGGATTTGAACCACCGACCTTTGGGTTATGAGCCCAACGAGCTACCAGACTGCTCCACCCCGCACCGACTTTTATTGGTGCCGAGGATCGGACTCGAACCGACACGAGGGAATACCCTCAACGGATTTTAAGTCCGTTGCGTCTGCCAATTCCGCCACCTCGGCAACACTACTTATGATATCAAACTATTGGTTATATGTCAAGTGTTATTTTATGCAATGCTCTTGATCTCAAAAAATTAAGTGATAAAATAGAATACTATTTCAAATTATTGGGGGTGAAAAAAGTGAGAAAAGGTTTAATGGTATTGGGCATACTTGCCGTTTTAGTTGGCGTTATTTTTGCCCAACCGGTAGTTAAAAGTGCAACTAATTTAACTACCATCTTCTTTGAGCCGGATGCTGGAGAAACTCCTTTCTTGAATCTTATCGACAATGCAAAAAGCTCTTTGAAAATCGAAGTTTACGTTATGACTGCTCGAGATATTTTCAACGCCGTTGATAGGGCCGTTGAGAGGGGAGTAAAGGTGCAGGTAATACTGACCCACCATCCTTATAACATGCAGGCGCAAGCAGATTACGCTTATAAAAAGCTCGAATCTATGGGCGCAAAAGTTAGATGGGCTCCTGCAAGATTTTCGTACGATCACTCGAAGTTTTTAATAGCAGATAATTCAAAAGCGATCATGGGAACTTCTAATCTTACATATAACGGTATTTCACAGAATTTTGAAGTTAACGTGCTCACAAAAGACGCGACGATCGTTAAAGCGCTTGATGATGTCTTCAACGCGGACTGGGACAATATTCCTGCGGGTTCTGTCCCGAGAGAATATCTCGTTTTAAGTCCAAATAGCGCATCTGATTTTGAATGGCTCATAAAAAATGCCAAACATGTGTTGAAAATATGTGAAGAAGAAGTTCCTGAAGGTGTAATTTCTGACGCTCTAAAAGCCGCCGCACAACGTGGAGTGAAAGTACAACTTATTGAACCGTATTCAAGCGCAAAATATGCCTCTGGCATGTATGCTCTCTCTCAATTGCAAAAAGAAGGCGTGGATGTTAAACTGTCAAAGTCTTTGTATATTCACGCTAAAATGATTATTTCGGACGATAACTACCTTTTCATAGGTTCTGAAAACGTTTCCTACACATCTCTTTTCAAAAATAGAGAGGTTGGTATCTTTCTTTCAAATAACACTCTGATCTCTAAGGCAGAAAACAGGTTTGATGAATTGTGGAATAATTCGATTCCACTTTCTTCCAGGAGCATGGAAGTTAAAACAGCTTTGCTTCCAAGAATAGTTGCTTCCCCTTACACATACATGAATAAATTGGTAAGAACTCTTGGAACAGTTGAAGCTGTTTTTGGAAAGAATATTTTTGTTTCTTATCCTAGCGGAAATAAAATTGCTGGAATAATGCTCTGGATGGGTCACGTTTCCGAGAACACAGCGTTAAAACGCGGCGATACAGTAAGGATTGTGGGCTCTGTCGATACTTACAAAGGGCAGCTTGAAATATCTGTTGTTTCTCCTTTACAAGTTGTTTCACACGCGTTGCTGCCACAACCATACGATGTAGAAATTGCAAATCTTAAAGGATACAACGCTTTAGTTGTCAAAACAAAGGGAATTTTCAGGCTTGGCGAAAACGGAGCGTATTTGGAAAACGGAAAGGAAAGTGTGGCACTGGTTTCCTTTGGAGCTCCATTGCCAAAGGTTCCCAGTGGTACGGAGGTTTACGTTGAAGGAATAGTTATGAATGTGAATGGAAATGCTGTGCTTGTACCAACTGCTTTTTACACGGCAAACGAATACATACCCATTTTGAAGAGAAATTCCGTAAAAAGTAACCCATCGCTTGAAGAATTAAGAAAAGATCCTCAGCTGTATTACTCTCAAACTATAACTTCTACCGGAATTGTAAGCGCCGTGGTGAGCGCTTCCAACGCTTACATATATTCAAATGGTTATGGAATGAGAATTTATGGGAAGCACGGTAATGTAAAGCCGGGAGACGTTGTTCAAATCAAAGGCACATTTACATCCTATAACAATTCTTTCGAAATAGATCTCCTGACTTTAAAGGTAATTGGGCATGTTAATTCTCTGTTGCCGGTTAAGGTAAAGGCTTCCGATCTTTCAAAGTATCCTGAAATGCTTGTGCAGGTAAGTGGAAAAGTTGTAAGCGCTAAAAAGAAGAGTTTTTATCTTAGCGATGGTACGGCAAAGGCGTTTATTTACGTCCCAGCTGGAAAGGCCCCGTCTAATGGAGAAAATGTCAAGGTTGTGGGAATTTCCGTAAGGTACAAAGACATTTACGAACTTTACGCAATAGAAATAGAAAAAATGTAAGTTTATTTTGAAAGTCTTGCCGTTCGGCAAGACTTTCGTTTTAAATCGATAGAATTTTGCCGTGATAGTTGACTGATGACGTGTGATATAGTATAATTCAATAGCTCAAGTAAGTTGCCAGCGTAGCTCAGCCGGTAGAGCAACTCATTCGTAATGAGTAGGTCGGGGGTTCGAGTCCCTTCGCTGGCTCCAATTACAAACCCAGAGTTAACTCTGGGTTTGTTTTTGTGAGATTTGTTCACAAAGGGTGAAAAGATGCGCTTTGATAATTTCGAATACAACCTTTTAAAATTCATAAGAAATGAAAAAATTATATCTCCTGGTGATAGGATTGTGCTCGCAGTCTCTGGTGGAGCAGATTCCGTGGCGATGATGTACTCTCTTGCCAATCTTCGCTCAGAGCTCAAAGCCACATTCTTCGTGGCACATTTGAACCACATGATAAGGCCTGAAGCTTATGTGGAAGGACCAGCGGTATGTTCTATGGCGGAAGAATTGGGAATGGAATGCTTCATGCAAAAAAGAAATGTTCCGGATTATCAAAAGAAACACAGGTCTCTTTCTTTAGAAGAAGCTGCAAGGATAGTAAGATATGAATTTTTTGATGAAGCTATGAAGAGATTTAAAGCGAACAAAATTGCCACGGCCCACCATCTTTCAGATTTAACTGAAAATTTTTTTATAAGGCTTTTCAGAGGTAGCGGTGTTGGCGGACTTGTTGGTATGAGGAGTGTAAATGGAAAGTACATAAAGCCTTTTTTATTTTTAGATGAAGAAAGCATAAGAGAATATGTTACAATAAGAAGACTTAGATTTTTTGAGGATAAAACGAATGAAGATACAAAGTATGTTAGAAATAAGATAAGACATGAATTGATACCCTTCATAAAGTCTGGATTTTGCCCTGACGTGGAAGAAAAAGTTCGTAGGGTGACGCGAATACTTGAAGGGTACCAGGATTTTATGCTGATTGAAGTTCAAAGAGTGTTAAAAAAAGCGTATGTTGATAATAAAGGAAGAATTCTCTTTAAGTTGAAAGATTTAGACGTTCAACGTGCTTTGCTGGAAGAGACAATTAAAGAAGTTTTTAGGGCAAGAGAAATTTCAATTTCATCTGTTAAAATAAAGTCACTTGTGGATCTAATAAAGAAAAATGGAAGCGGAGAATTAAATCTTGGAAATGATTTTTTCGCGTTTAAATACGATGATACACTCATGGTAGGAAAAAAGCCTGTTATTGAAGAATGGAAAGAAACGGAGCTGAGATTAGGCTTTAAAACCACCTTAAGTGAGCTGTCTTTAACGATATCGGCTGAGGTAAGAAAGTACAACGGTTATGTTGGTGATGGAATTAAAGAAGCTGTAGTTGATGCGGATAAAGTGAAATTTCCACTGTTTTTAAGAAAATTGAAAAAAGGTGAAAGTATACGTATGCTCGGAATGAGTTATTTTAAAGATGGCTACTCTATTTTAAAGGATAAGAAAGTACCTATTTTTTTGAGAAAGTGTTATCCTGTAGTTTCTCAAAATGATGGAAAGATGATATGGATGATAGGTGTGGGAATTTCAGAAGATTTTAAAGTGACGCCTAAAACGAAAAATGTTTTGGTTCTCAGTCAGGAAGGAGGTAATTTTTTCAAACATGCCTAAAAATTACAGATCGCTCGGGCCAAATTGGAAATCTATAACGCTTTATGTGCTGATATTGATCTTGATATTTTTTCTAATAAGATCCATGTGGACGGCTCCAACACCTGTTGTTCAAATAGATTTCACGAAGTTTTGGTCAATGGTTAACGAGCAACCAACACCAGTTAAGGAAGTTATAATAAACGGGAATGGTGATACCCACGTTATAACTGCCACCGGTGAATATGAACTTTACGCTCCATGGCTGCTTACAAGTAGCAATTTTGTACAGGATTTAATGAAGAAAGGCATAAATGTTAAGTCCGTGCCAGCGGGGAATTCTTCGTTGTGGGTGAATGTGCTTGGCACCCTTATTCCGCTCGCTCTCTTCTTCTTGTTGTGGTGGATATTGATGAAGAGAATGGGAGGCGGAGGAGGTTCACAGGCTTTTACCTTCACAAAAAGTCCCGCTCGCATTTATAATTCAAACGCTAAAAGGGTAACATTTCGAGATGTGGCAGGAGTGGAAGAGGCAAAAGAAGAACTGAGATCGGTTGTTGAATTCCTTAAGAATCCTCAAAGCTTTAACACCTTAGGTGCAAGAATGCCAAAAGGTATTTTGCTTGTAGGGCCTCCTGGTACGGGAAAAACCTTGCTCGCGCGTGCAGTTGCCGGTGAAGCCAACGTTCCCTTTTATCACATAAGTGGTTCAGATTTTGTTGAACTTTTCGTTGGTGTTGGTGCGGCAAGGGTAAGAGATTTGTTTTCCCAGGCAAAGCAAAATTCGCCTTCAATAGTGTTTATAGATGAAATAGATGCCGTTGGAAGGCAAAGAGGCGCTGGTTTAGGTGGCGGCCATGACGAAAGAGAACAAACTTTGAACCAACTTCTTGTTGAAATGGACGGCTTTGACAAAGACACGGCTGTGATAGTCATGGCTGCCACGAATAGACCAGATATTTTGGATAGCGCTTTGCTCAGACCGGGTAGGTTTGACAAGAAAATTTTGGTGGATCCCCCGGACATAAAAGGAAGAGAAGCAATTCTGCGTGTTCACATGCGCGGTAAGCCTATAGACAGTCGGGTAGATCCCGTGATTCTTGCCCGGAGAACTCCCGGTTTTGTGGGAGCTGATCTTGAAAACCTTGTGAACGAAGCGGCACTATTGGCAGCACAAAAGAAAAAAAGCCAAATAGAATTTGAAGATTTTGAAGAGGCAATAGACAGAGTTATAGCTGGCCCTGAAAGAAAATCTAAGGTGGTCAGCGAAGAAGAAAGAAAGATAGTCGCGTACCATGAAATCGGTCATGCAATAGTTGGAGCCATTCTTCCAAACGCAGATCCAGTTCATAAAATATCGATAGTTCCCAGAGGAATGCACGCCCTTGGATTTACGTTGCAGCTTCCTTTGCAGGATAAATATCTTATGTCAAAGGAAGAAATATTGGATAAGATAACAGGTCTGCTTGGTGGAAGGGCGGCAGAGGAAATAGTTTTTGGTCAGATCACAACGGGAGCTTCCAACGATATTGAAAGGGCAACCAAAATAGCACGGGATATGGTGTGTAAATACGGCATGAGCGATTTGATTGGTCCGATAGCGTGGGGAGAAGAAGAGGAGAACGTTTTCTTGGGAAAACAGCTATCGCGAATGAGAAATTACAGTGAAGAAACCGCTTCTGAAATAGACGTTCAAGTGAAAAAGATCGTTTCAGAGTGTTACGACAAAGCAAAAGAAATTCTTTTAAAGTACAGAGATAAGATGGATGATATTGCCAAAGTGCTTCTCGAAAAGGAAACAATAGAGGGAGAAGAGTTAAATGCGTTGTTAAAAGGCGAACTTGGCCGAAATGGAAAAAGTGAAGAAGTGAATGAAGAGAACGACATCGCAAAAGAAAACGATTGATGAGGTAGTACTTGTCAAGGAGCACGGTGGACGGAAACCATCCGTTGCGTTGGTTTACCCTAACGATTACGCGTCAGCCGTTTCAAATCTTGGTTTCAACGCCGTTTACGCTTTTCTGAAAAAAAAGGGGTTCGACTGTGAAAGATTTTTTTATTCAAAAGAAATGAGGGCGATCGAAAGTGGACGTCGATTGAATGATTTTGACATCGTAGCCTTTTCAATTTCTTTTGA
>WFYR01000050.1 GCA_015489955.1 Mesoaciditoga sp.
GGTGAGAATAAGGAATCCATCCCATATCCACAGCTGGTCGAGAAGCTCCAACCGCTCCATCAAGAACTTTGGCGAGATCGTAAAGCATTTTGAAATTCTTTTCATCTTTCATGCCCTTCCCACCAGCGATTATCACATCCGCTTCTTGAATCGGCGAATCTGAGCTCTCGTCTTTTTCAAAGGAAATCCATTTGTACCTAGACTTGTAAATTTCTTGAGGGTATTCTTTTGAAATGAGATTTCCGCTCTTTGAACTATCTCTTTCAAGTGGCTTTTTGGATTTTGGCCTTACCGTTGCCATCTGAGGTCGATGTTTGGGGGTTTTTATCGTGGCCATGACATTTCCGCCGATAGCAGGTCTTGTTTGAAGCAAAATTCTTTCGTTCAGATCCACATCCAATTCCGTACAATCTGCCGTCAATCCAGTTCCAAGTTTTGCCGCCAGTATAGGCATTAGGGTTCTTCCATAAGTGGTGGCAGAAGCTATTATTATTTCTGGCTTATACTCATTTACAAGAGATTCGCATATTCTGGCATAAACATCTGGCAAAAAGTGTTCCAGGTTAGGATCGTCAACAACGTAAACTTCATCTGCACCGTATTCGAAAAGGCTTTGTACCTTTTGCTTGATATCGCTTCCCAAAACAACGCTGCAAAGCTTTACTCCCAGTTTCTCTGAAAGTTTCTTCCCCCATGCCAGCAGCTCGTATGATACGGAGCTTATCTCACCATTTCTTACTTCGCCTAACGTCCACACGTTTTTATAATCTTCAACAGCTATCATAGAACTCCCCTCGATTTCATGAATTTTACGATCTCATCTGCAGCAAGTTCAGCGTTCTTCGCTTTTATCACCGTGCCGGTTCTTGAAAGTTTTGGATAGAAAACTTTCACAACCCTTGTTGGGGAACCCGAAAGGCCTATTTTATCTAATGGGGCATCGATATCGGTTGAAGTCAAAACTGGAATTTGCGAATTCTTGGCTTTGATCTTTCCGGAAAGATTTGGGATTCGAGGTTCGTTTATTTCTTTGACCACGCTTAGGAGAATGGGTAGTTCCACTTCTACAGTTTCTTCACCACCTTCTATAGCGCGACGAACTCTGATTATTCCGTTTCCAACTTTTTCAATTTTGCTCACATATGTAACTATGGGGATATCAAGTTGGGTTGCAACTGATGGGCCAACCTGTCCCGTTTCCCCATCTGTGGCACGCTCTCCCGAAAAGATTATGTCAAAGTCTCCCAAATGTCGTATTGTAGCAGAAAGCGTGTAGGCCGTTGACAAAGTATCAGCTCCGGCGAACTTTCTATCCGATACGAGATAACCTTCATCGCATCCCATCGATATCGCTTCTTTTATCGCATCGACCGCTTGTGGAGGCCCCATGGATACGACCGCCACGTGTACATCTTCAAACTCCTCCTTCAAGCGAATAGCCTCTTCAACTGCGTACATGTCAAGGGGGTTCATCTCGGCATCGGTTGCGCTTCTTATCATCGTGCCTGTTTCTTCATCCATTTTCACGTTGTCCGACGCCGGCACCTGTTTCACTAAAACTGCTATTTTCATGCGATCACCCTTTCGAAAGCGTTACAAACATTATGCCAATTCAGTTCTATGTAAGACCCAAGCTAACAAGAAAGAGAATATTACTTTCATGCACGTTAGGAGTAAAGATAAAAATCTTTCGAAATTTTTCTGAACTCGTTTAGTTCCTCTTCCCACATATTTGAAATATCTTTTACATCTTTTCCCTCATCTATAAGTGCCCTGTACTTTTCGCTTCCAATCAAGAGATCAAAGTGATATCTTCCCTTCGCATTGTGATAAGAAACGTCCCATTCAAATTTTTGTGGGTGCAATTTTTTAACAAGTGAGATGAGATACAGCGTTAAACTTAGTGGTTTTGCTTCCCTTTTGTCTAAAACGAAGAATTCTAAACCATGGCACAATTCCCCTTTGTACTTTGAAATAAGAGGAATAAAGTCTCTTTCTCTAAAGGCAACTCCCGTGTGAGGAATATTTTCCATTTCCTTTTTCAATTTTTTAGAATCAATCCAGGGCGCTCCAACGAATTTAAATGGATGTACAGTTCCTCTTCCAACCGAAACGTTAACTCCTTCCAAAAGGCACATTCCAGTATAAAGTACCGTATGCTCAAGGGAAGGTAAATTTGGAGAAGGGGTACTCCAAAGCAAGCCGGTGTCATCAAAATACATCCAACGCTGCCAAGTTTGCAATTTCACGACTTCAAGATCAACTTTCATGTTGTAACGTTCGTTAAAATAAACACTCAGCTCCCCCACTGTAAGTCCATATCTTAAAGCCAACCCATATCCACCGACAAACGATTCCATTCCACTTTCGATTACAGGACCTTCCACTTTGCCGGATAAAGGGTTTGGCCTATCCAGTACTATAACCTTTATTCCCCTCTTTCCACATTCTTCCATCATGTAAGCCAACGTGTAAATGTAAGTGTAAAACCTTAAACCCACATCTTGAATATCGTAAATTACAACATCCACATCCTTCAGCATTTCATCCGTTGGGCGGTTGATTTCACCGTAAAGGGAAAAAACGGGAATATGATGGAGTGGATCAACACCATGTGAAACGCTCTTACCATCTTCCGCTGCGCCCCATATGCCATGTTCCGGCCCGAACATTTTTACGATATTCAACCCTTTTTCAATTAAAAGATCTACATCAGGTTCCAACGTGGAATTCACGCCACTCGCATTGGTTAAAAGAGCTATTCTCTTTCCTTTTAATCTAGTGGCGTTTTTTAAAAAGCTATCTATTCCCAATTCTACTTTCATTTATCAACAAACCCCCATTGCCAATTCTAATTCATGATTTTAAAAATGCCAAAGGATCATCGTAAAAATTCGCAATCAAATTGGCATTCAACCTGTCCAACCATAAGCTCGCGACAGACATCAATTCCATCTGCTTTACGCTATGGCTATCGGTCCCTAAAGAAAGCTTAACGCTTTTGTCCCTAAGCTTTTCAACTAGAAACTCACTTTCACGCATTCTATCTGGAACCAGGCTTATCTCAAAAGCCTTTTTGTTTCTTTTAGCGATTTCTACGATTTCATCTAAGTGGGAACCGAAGAGATCTTTTCCTACTTTGTTTAGAGGATGGGCTATCACTTTCACATACTCATTTTCAAGCAAGATCTTTAAAAGTTCGAGCGCCTTTTCTTCGCCTTTCCCATAGTCAAAATGAACAGCTCCGAGAATGAAATCGGCTTTCTCCATGATTTCTGCCGAATAGTCAAGTTCTCCATTCTCATTTATATCCATTTCTACCCCTTTTATGATCTTCACAGGGGTGCTTTTTTGGACTTTCTCTATGTACTTCAACTGCTTCAGAAATTTTTGAGCATCCATCTGGACTGTTCCCTTGTTTACAAGGGAATGATCGGTTATGGCAAGGTATTTATAGCCCAGTTCTTCCGCTTTTCTCACATAAAATTCCAACGGATAAGTGCCATCGCTCCAATTGGTATGAATGTGAAGATCTCCTTTTGCATTTTTTGGAAAACCTTTATCAAGAGCAACGCTGATTTTCCTTCTCAATTCAGGATCATCGTAAACTTTCGAAAACCTTATCAGTATTCTCTTTAAAAACATGGTTTCGCATTCTTCAACCAATTTTTTTCGCGAAAACTCTTCCATCGTTCCATCGAATTTTTTGAACTCCTCAACGTGAGTTCTTATATTTTCTTCGGAAATTCCAGCAACTTGAAGAAAAAAAAACGAAAACTTTTAAATTATCCTTGTTCACTTTATCGCTCCTTCTGTCATACCCGCTATAAAATATCTAGAAAGCAAGAAGAATATTATCATTATTGGCAAAACGGACAAGCTCAACGCCGCCGAAATGAGCTGCCATTTATTTGAAAATTCTCCAAAGAATATGGATATTGCAAGTGGAACGGTTTCTTTGTTTCTGCTATTTATTATGATCAAAGGGAAAAAGAAATCGTTCCATATTCCAACGAAATTCACAAGTCCAACAACTATCATGGCGGGTCTTGTCAGAGGAATCGCTATTTTAAGGAATATGGTCCAGGGGCTTGCTCCATCTATTCTTGCCGATTCTTCTATTTCTTTTGGAATACCGTCCATGAATCTTTTCATCAAAAAAGTCGCAAAAGATATGCCGGTCGCAATGTAAACCACGATCAAGCCTGTTCTGGTATCTAAGAGATTAAAATTGTCAAGCATCACGTAAATCGGGATGATTGCAAGGCGGGCTGGAAGTGCCAGTCCAACTATTATAAAGAGGTAAATAGTCCTTCTAAATGGAAATTCGTAACGCGATATCACATAAGCCAGCATTGAAGACAAAACAAGAATTCCTCCCACGGAAAGCGTAGAGATCAAAAAACTGTTTATATAAGCGTTGAACAGATTTGCACTTTTCCATGCTTCAACGTAATTTTGGATGTTGAAACTTGAAGGCAATGAAAAAGGGCTTAAAAATATTTCTCTCAAGCTCTTAAAAGAGTTTATAAATATCATGGTAAACGGAGTCGCTATGAGAACAACGTATATCGTTAAGACGATGTAAATTGTCCATTTCCCAAGTTTTCCAACCTTAAGCATTACGGCTCCTCCTATCAACTATGTAGGCGTAGACCAGCGAAAGCGGCATTACCACCACGAATATCAAAACAGCTACGGCTGCACCCAATCCAAAGTCCGCCCGACTGCTTCCCAATCCACCAAAGGCCGTTCGATAGAACAACGTTCCCAACACATCCGTACTTCTGAATGGGCCAGCTTGTGCGCCTTCCAAAGCGTAAACGATATCAAAAACGTTAAACGTCCATATGAAAAGCAAAATAGACAAAGTTTGGAAAGTGGGTAAAGTTAAAGGAAAAAGTATCTTGGTTATCACTTTAAAATTAGAAGCTCCATCTATGTAAGCAGCTTCCAACAGCTCACGCGGGATGTCCAGTAGTGAAGCGGTAAACACCAAAACGTAAAAGCCTAAATTTCTCCACACGTTGACGGCTATAACGGTGTTCAACGCAAGATTAGGATCACCTAACCACGGTCGCGCTAACACTCCTAATCCTATATGATTGAGAATCTGGTTAACCAATCCAATTTGGGGATTGAGCATCATGGACCATATGAACCCTACCAGAATCATGGATATAATATTAGGCAAATACACCATCATTTGGAAAAAGCGCTTTCCTTTCACTATGGAAACCAAAAAGATGGCGAGCAAAAATCCCAGTCCTAATTCTAAAATCGTAACTAAGATAAAATAATAAATGTTGTGTAAAAAGGCATTTCTAAATTCGCTTCCAAAGCTTCCGAAAAGCACGTCTTTGAAATTTTGCAATCCCACAAACGTTCGCGCTCCTGCTCCAGGCCATCTGTAAAAGCTCAAGATGAAGCTGTATATAAATGGATATATCACAAATGTGACGTAAAGAGTCAAAGCGGGTAGAACAAAAAGAAGAATGTATTTCTTTTTTATGCTCACAAATATTCTCCTTTCTTAAACAGGCATGACGCATGTCATGCCTGTTTTAAAATCAAGTATTTTTACTTTTTCATCAGCGGTTTATACCATTGAGATATCTTGTCTTGTGCCATCTTCGCAAATTCTTCGGGCGTGATCTTCCCGGCATACATTGCTTGCATTCCTGGGCTCAACACATCGGTGTAAAGAGAAGGAGAATGGGAAGTCAACACCGATCCAACCCAATAAACGTAAGGAGAGGCATGCTCTTCCGCGACTTTAAGAACTTCTTGAAGAAGCGGCACGTTTGGCATCGTTGCGCCTTTAACGGCTGGAATGTTAAGTGTTTCTTTTGCGAAGATGGTTCCAAATCTTGGCGTTGCGGCGAATTGGAGTACCTTTATTGCCATGTTTTCATGTTTGGAATTGGATGTAAGAGCGAGACTGCCGTCCATGAAAACATATGCCCATGGTTGCGCGTATTCACAATCCGGCGGAACCATAAAGTATCCCACGTTAATGTTTGGGTTCAGCTCTTTCCATTGTCCATATCCCCAAACTCCATAGAACACCATGGCAGCTTGACCAAATGCGAATGCAGCATTGAGATCATCCGTTGTGTTACCCATGAATCCCTTCTGATAATAAGGTTTCAGATCGTTGAGCAGTTTGTTCAGATGTACCCAAGCCGGGTCAAGAAAATTGGTTTGTCCATCTAATAGGTTCTTTATCCAGCATGGTCCCAAAACACTCACACCAGTCATCGCGTGTTGCATGGCAAGCGCCCATCCGGCTTTGCCGGGAACGAAGAAAGGAGTAACGCCGTTTTTCTTCAAAATTTCCGCATTTTTAACGAGTTCGCTCCACGTTTTTGGCACTTTAAGCCCATATTTTTTGTATATATCCTTGTTGTAGAAAATTCCAACAACTTGAACGGCAAACGGAACCCCGTAATGTTTCCCGTCAGAAGCCTTTATAAAATTCAAAACACTGGTGTTGAAATGAGAAAGAGATACTTTGTCGTCAATTGGAATAAGTAAGCCTGCATCTATCAAAGCTTGCGTCCTTTGGCCAGGAAGCCTCCTTGAGTAAATGATGTCTGGACCTTTTCCACCTTGAAGCGCTATTTGAACTTTCGAATCGTACTCAGTTGGAAGAAAAGAACGAAAATCGATCTTAACGTCTATTCCCTGAGCATTCATTTCCTTCTGTACCTCTTTCCATACAGGAGCATCTTGCGAGCGCCATGACCAAATTTGCACGGTTGTTGATGCCATCATGGTGACGATCAACAAAGCCATTAGAGCAGAGAAAAATATTACCCTACGCACTTAAATCCCCTCCTTATTTTATTAGGTGGAACATCCACCATTGGAATTTCACGTTAAAATGTTTCTTATATTTCCGTTATGTAGTGCTAAAAGCTCTTCCGCTTCTTTCGAGTTTTTACCAGTCAAAGCCATAACAATTGCCACTTTTGGTCTCATGTTTGATCTTTTCAATAGTTCAGAAGCTTTTGATCGCGAAATTCCAGTAGCACTTACTATTATTCTTATAGCCCTATCTACCAATTTCTCATTTATAGGAGTGACATCTACCATAAGATTTTTATAGACTTTTCCCATTCTTACCATGGAAATCGTGCTTAACATGTTCAACACCATTTTTTGAGCAGTGCCAGCCTTAAGCCTTGTTGAACCAGTTATCACTTCAGGTCCTGTTACTACTTCTATGGCAATGTCAACTAGCGGTGACATTTTAGAGTTTTTAACGTTGGTTACACATCCTGTTAAGGCACCTCTTGCTTTTGCTTCTCTCAAAGCACCTATTACATAAGGCGTTCGCCCACTGGCTGAAACTCCTACGACCACATCTTTTGATGAGATTCTTTGCTCTTTTATCTCATTTACTCCAGCTTCTTCATCATCTTCAATTTCTTCAATGGCTCTTGTCATAGCGTCAGTTCCGCCAGCCAGTATGGCGGTAAAAGTCCCATAAGGCAGATTGAATGTTGGAACGGTTTCAGCTGCATCAATGACGGCCAAACGCCCGGATGTACCGGCACCAACGTAAAAACACTTTCCTCCATTTTGAATGGCCTTTGCAATTTCTTCCGAAAGCTGAGCTATGGAAGAGAGGGCTTTTTCCACGACATATGCAACCGTTTTGTCCTCTTCGTTCATCAATTTTGCTATTTCTAAAGGACTCATAACGTCTATATTTACCGATTTAGAGTTTGGCGTTTCAGTTTCAAGTTTTTCAATTTTTTCCGATTTTTTCAAAATTTCACCACCATTGCTATCTTGTTTATACAAGAATACTTACTTATGATATATGTATTTACATTTTTTGTCAAGTGTATTTATAGCTTATTAAAATAAGTTTAATGTGTTTAAAGGGAATAATTCAAAAAAAGCTGCTTTTTTCTGCTTTTTTCTTCAAATCGCTCTTGATTCCTTTGAATATGCAAATTGTAACGAGCACAATTGATGACGATTGTTTGTAAGGTACTTAGAAAGAGAAAAGAAACAACACGAAAATATCCACATCACTTAAGTGTTGGTAACAAAGCGTGTTAACTCTAACGTGCAAAAACAAGATTAATCCTTAATTTGAAGAAAACCAAAACAAATCGAAGAAAAATGAAGATATTTAGCCATAAAAGCGATTAAATGCTTAATATTACTTGATGTTTTATTTAATTATACTTGACAAAAATTATAATTTTACTTATTATGTATAAGTATTATTGTATGTACAACATGGTATGTGTTGTACAGGTTGAATGAAATTAAAGTGCAAAAAAAATTGTATCGGCAAAATGCCGAAAAATTCAAGGAAAGGGAGGTTTCAAAAAATGAGGAAGAGCCTTTTTGTGATCATGCTGGTGCTTACACTTACAAGTGTTTTAGCGCTAGCAGCGTCATGGCAACCGTTAGCTTTGAACAAAGCGATGTTTCAGTCAGAAGGCAAGTACGGAGGAACGCTTACTTTACGCCTTAGCTCAGAGCCAGAATCGTTTAACTACTATGGAACGCTGAGTGGAGCCGCCTATGCAATCGATGATTTTCTTTTCAGCCCGCTTGTTCAACTTGATCCTATTACCAAACAAATAGAGCCAGCTCTTGCCAAAAGTTGGAAAGTTTCTGAGGACGGGAAAGAGGTTACCTTTTATTTGAGGCATGTAAAATGGTCAGATGGCGTTCCATTTACAGCCGATGATGTAGTTTTTACAATGAATTACGTACTTATGAATCCAAATGCCCTCGGAAATGAGGTTGCGAGGTTTACCATAAACGGTAAGCCCATAGTTTGGAAAAAAGTGGATGACTACACGGTGAAAGCTATTCTTCCATCTTCATATGGCGCGTTCTTCATGGTTTTGACTCCCGCTTTGATAATGCCCAAGCATTCACTTGCCCAATATCTTCCCGCTTTTAATCCAAAAGTGAAAGATCCATCTGCGTTTAACAAAGCATGGGGAGTGGACACCGATCCTTCCAAGATACCATCTCTAGGCCCATGTATACTTGAAAAATACGTAACTGGCCAGAAAGTCATTCTTAAGAGAAATCCGGATTTCTGGGAAACCGATCCGTGGGGTAACAAACTTCCATATGTTGATAAAGTGGTCTTTTTGATCGTTAAAAATCCAGAAACGGCGTTGGCTATGTTTGAATCTGGGCAATTCGATTGGATTAGCATCTCACCAGGAGATTTCCCATATCTCAAACAGAAAGAGCTTAACGGAGCTCCTTTCAAAGTGTACAACGCTAAATCAATGAACCCAACTCCCAGCCCCATTCATATTGCATTCAACTTTGATGTAAAAGATCCAGATCTTCATGCCCTGTTTAACAATCTTTCTTTCAGAGAGGCGATGGAATACGCAGTTGATAGAGATAGAATCGTCAACGAAGTTTACAACACCCTCGCATCTCCTCGTGTAGGCCCTGTACTTCCAGGCACATATTGGTACGATCCAAAGGTTGAAAAAATAGCAAGAAAGTTCAACCTCAAAGCGGCTAACGGTATTTTGGATAGCTTAGGCCTCAAGATGGGTCCTGACGGTATAAGAAGGTTCCCAGATGGAAAGAAAGTCGAATTCGCGCTTTTGACCAGAAGCAATTCTCCGATATACTCTGGAATAAGCATGATATTGCAAGAAGATCTCAAGAAGGTTGGAATAAAAGTGGATATCCAACCATTGAGCGTTAGCATTGCTTACCAGAAAGCTCTTGCTTCCAATTACGAAGTGGCTCTCCTTGCCTTTGGAGACCAACCAGATCCGCAGTTGAGAAAAGCCATATGGCAACCAGGAAACCCGCTTTACTACTCTCATCTTTCCACGTTAAATAAAAAGGAGCACAAACCAGTATTTAGCAACATGTACTGGTGGGAAAAGGTAATATGGAATGATTTTGAAAAAGGTCAATCCACAATGGATCAAAAAGTCAGAAAAGAATACTACGATGAGTGGCAAGAAGTATATGAAACCATGTTGCCATTCATATTCATTTGCAAAGGAAACAGTTTGATGGCAGCTAAGAAAGATCTTGGCAATTTCTTCAAAAACAAAGATGGAATCATAGTTCATTCTGCGCTTACAGTTTACTTCAAGTAATAAACTCAGTGCGAGAGGTTTTTTAAGCCTCTCGCACTTTTTTGGAGGTGTTTAAAACGTTTTCTTACATAGTTAGACGACTTCTCATAATGATTCCGATGATGTTCGCGATTTCCATCATCTGTTTTATAGTTGTGAAATTAGAACCCGGAAGCTACATAAGCCAATATATGGATAATCCTCGTGTTTCGGTTGAAACGGTTATTCAATTGAAAAAAACGCTTGGGTTGGATAAGCCAGCTGTAGTACAGTATTTCATGTGGTTGAAAGAGGTATTGAAGGGTGATTTTGGCTATTCTTTTGCTTATCAGATCCCGGTGTCAAAATTGATCTGGGATAGAACAGGATGGACGCTGGTCGTTTCACTGTTTTCGATGTTATTCACCTGGATAATAGCCATACCACTAGGCATATATTCCGCTCTTCACCAGTATGAAGTGGGAGACTATATTGCAACTGTACTAGGATACATAGGACTTTCCATTCCAGACTTTTTCTTTGCCGTTTTGCTGATGTACCTCATGCTACAATCCGGTAACACCTCGATTGGTGGTTTGTTTTCGCAACAATTTATAGGCGCGCCGTGGAGTATGGCGAAGTTTATAAACATGCTTCAACATATATGGCTTCCAACCGTCGTTATAGGAACGAGTGGAATCGCCGGGCTCATGAGGGTCATGAGGAACAACATGTTAGATGTGTTGAATTCTCCCATGATAGTATCTTTGAGAGCGGCCGGGTTAGAGGAAAAGAGCATAACATGGAAACACGCTGTGAAGAACGCGATAAATCCAATGATTACAATCGCTGGCATGTCGCTTCCCGCTTTGTTCAGCGGAACCATCATCGTTTCCATCATTTTGAACATCCCAACGATGGGACCTTTCTTCTACAATGCACTTTTAAATCACGATGAGTATCTTGTTATGGCATTTTTGCTCATGCTTGGTTTACTTCTTCAAATAGGAAATCTTATCGCTGACATACTGTTGGCGATTGTTGATCCAAGAATACGATACTCTTAACCAAGGAGGGATAAGATGTCAGAAAAGAAAATATTAACCCAGAGGCAGAAGATGGTCCACGCCTTTTTTAAAAATAAATTGGGACTCATTGGCATGGTAACCCTAATAATTTTGTATTTACTCGTCATATTTGCCGGCTTTATTTCTCCTTACAACATGACAACGATGCACAATAATTACATATACATCCCTCCTGTTCATATCCACTTTTTCGATAAGAAAGGACATTTTCACATGGTGCCCTTCGTTTATGGCTTAAAACAAGTGCGAAATCCGATCACTTTTGCCATGGAAAGAAAAATTGATTTCACCAAGAGATATCCAATTCATTTTCTTGCAAAAGGAGAAGAATGGAGCTTTTTTGGCTTGTTCAAATCGAACGTGCATTTATTTGGACTTGGACCTGATGCGAAGATGATGCTGGCTTTGTTTGGAACGGATAAATATGGACGGGATCTTTTCAGCAGAGTGCTGTACGGTGGACAAGTTTCTATGAGTGTTGGATTGATAGGGGTTGCCATCAGTTTGATTTTAGGAGCGTTAATCGGTAGCATTTCCGGCTACTTTGGAGGAACCATTGACTTGGTAATTCAAAGGTTGATAGAGTTACTGATGTCCTTTCCCCGCTTACCGTTGTGGCTGGCTTTGAGTATGATAATCCCTCCATCGTGGCCAAGCACATGGGTCTATTTTGGAGTCGTTACCGTTCTTTCGTTCCTTGGATGGATGGGAGTGGCGCGTGTTGTAAGAGGAATGGTTTTAAGCTTAAGAGAAAGAGAATTCGTGCTTGCCGCAAAACTTGTGGGGCAAAGCAATTTGAGAATAATATGGAGACATATAATTCCGAATGTTATGGGATATCTCATAGTTGTCGCGACGTTATCGATTCCTGGAATGATCTTAGGTGAAAGCGCTTTGAGCTTCCTGGGATTGGGTATTAAAGAGCCGATGGCCAGTTGGGGATTATTGCTTTCTGGAGCGCAAAGTATAAGCTCAATTGCACTTTACCCCTGGTTGATGATCCCTGGCATATTCATTGTCATCACCGTTTTGGCTTTCACATTCCTGGGAGACTCTTTGAGAGACACGCTTGATCCATATAAAGTGGCAAAAAGATCGTAGGAGGAGAAAATGAAGCTGCTTGAGATAAGGAATTTGAGGACGTACTTCGACACGCTAGATGGAATCGTTAAAGCTGTAGATGGGGTTTCTTTCGATGTTGATAAGGGGGAAATAGTTGCGATCGTTGGCGAAACCGGTTGCGGGAAAAGCGTAACGGCGCGTAGTATAATGCGGCTCTTGCCTAAAAGCGCGAAGATCAGCGGTGAGATTTTGCTAAATGGAAAGAACATTTTAAAAATGTCGCCCAAAGAGATGGAAAAAATTCGCCAAAAAAGGATATCCATGATCTTTCAGGAACCAATGACGGCTTTTGACCCACTTTACACGATTGGTCAACAATTCACGGAAATCCTTCAAAAGCATGAAAAAATGTCAAAAGCCGAAGCTTACGAAAAAAGCGTGCAGATGCTTGAACTCGTTGGAATTCCGGAGGCCAAAAAAAGGGTTGATGAGTATCCACATGAATTCAGTGGTGGAATGATTCAGAGGGCGATGATAGCCCGCGCTTTGCTCAACAACCCGGAACTTGTTATAGCCGATGAACCCACGACAGGGTTAGATGTGAGCATTCAAGCTCAGATAATAAACGTCATTGCCGATATGCAAAAGAAATTCAAAACATCAACGATACTTATCACCCATGATATGGGCGTGGCTGCGGAATTGGCGGATAAGATAATTGTCATGTATTCTGGAAAGATAATGGAGCGTGGCGACTTGGGAGAGATAATCTCCTCACCGCTTCATCCCTATACGGAAGGCCTGATAGCGGCTATTCCAAAATTGAATACGAAAAAGGGTGAAAAACTTCACGCCATTCCTGGCATGGTCCCAAGCCCTTACGCCCTTCCAAAAGGATGCCGATTCCATCCAAGATGTTACGCAAAGATGGATAAGTGCGAGAAAAAAGAACCGCCATACGTCGAAGTCCTTCCAGGAAGGTTTGTGGCATGTTGGAAGGTTTTGAAAGAGAAAGGAGCGTTACTCAATCATGAGTCTCCAAAATGAAGTAGGAACGAAAGAGATCATGAAGATAGAAAATGTGAAAATGCATTTTCCAGTGAGAAAAGGGATCTTCAGGCAAGTTGTTGGCTATGTTAAAGCGGTTGATGGTGTATCTTTGACGTTAACAAAAGGAGAAACTTTTGGAATTGTTGGAGAATCAGGCTCAGGTAAAACGACCTTAGGAAGAGTTATTGTTGGGCTTTACCAACCAACGGGTGGAAAAGTTTGGTACGTTAGCGATACTGGTAAATACGACATTTCAAGCGGAAAGATCCCGTTAAGAGTCAGACAAAAAATCCAGATGATCTTTCAAGATCCTCTCTCTTCTTTGGATCCACGTTTTACCGTGGAAAAGGCATTACGCGAAGGGCTGGAGATTTCAAAGGAATATAATAAAAAAGAAATGAGAGAGTATCTTTTACGATTGTTAAAGGAAGTGGGGCTATCTCAGGATTATTTTGGGCGCTATCCTCATGAGCTTAGTGGTGGTCAGCGTCAGAGGATATCCGTTATTCGAGCTATGTCTATGAAACCAGAAGTGGTAGTTTTGGACGAGCCTACATCGGCGTTGGATGTTTCGGTTCAAGCTCAAACGGTGAACTTACTTCAAGATTTTCAAGAAAAGTTTAACCTCACGTACGTTTTCATAACTCATGATATTTCGCTCGCTAAATATCTATCCAACAGGATAGCCGTTATGTACCTTGGAAGAATAATGGAAATGGCTGAAAGCGAAGAGCTTTTCTCAAATCCGCTTCATCCATACACAAGGGCCCTTCTCGAATCCTTGCCGCGCTTTGAAGCGAGAAAGGGCGAAAAGGGTAAAAAGAAAACGTTGATCGGCGAAGTACCAAGCCCAATTAACATTCCAAGTGGATGTAGGTTCAGGACACGTTGTCCTTACGCCACTGAAAAATGTGAAAAGGTTGAACCAAAACTTATTGACGTTGGAAACGGTCATAAGGTAGTATGCCACCTTTACGAAAAGTGAAGAACCGGATTTTTTATCTTGAAGTTTGAAAAATAATCCTTATATTTTGAATCTTCAGCCGGCGAGCTCATATGTTTCGACAAGTACTTTTAGAGTGAGGCTTAATCCTTTTTGAAATGCGTTGTAACGTTGGAGCAGATGATGAGTAAAGGAGTGTTTCTATGAAAAATCTGATCGAAAAAACGCTTGATTCCATGAGCCTTGAAGAAAAAATTGGACAAGTGGTGATATGCGGTTTTTACGGCACTACGCCGTCTAAAGAAATAGAGACCTTGATTCGGAAATACCACTTGGGAAATGTGATACTTTTCAAGAGAAACATCGAAAACCCGGAACAATTGAGGGAACTCACGTCCTCACTTCAAGAAATGTCAAAAATTCCTCTTTCTATAGCTGTGGATCAAGAAGGTGGAATAGTTACCCGCCTTACGGAGCCGTTTACCACTTTTCCGGGAAATATGGCGACGGCGGCAACTCAGGATGTCCATAACGCTTACCTAACTGGACTGATAATGGCTAAAGAGATGCGGGCAGTCGGAATAAACTGGGATCTTGCCCCTGTCGTTGATATCAACGATTTACCTCAAAATCCAGGTATTGGAGTGAGAAGCTATTCCGATGACCGTGAAATTGTCGCCAGATTCGCTTCTGAATTCGTAAGAGGGCTCCATGATGGAAAAGTTGCAGCTTGTGCGAAGCACTTTCCCGGAAAAGGACACAGTGCAAAAGATGCGCACTTGGAAATGCCAATCGTTGATAGAGACATGAAAACGTTGGAAAAAATAGAATTATATCCATATAAAGAATTGATGGAAGTGGGAATTGATTCCATAATGCCCTCTCACGTTTATTATCCGGCTTTGTGTGAAGAAAAGAATCTTCCAGCCACCCTTTCCAAAAATGTGATGACCGACTTGTTAAAAAACAAGATGGGATTTAAAGGCGTGAATGTTACCGATGACCTTGAAATGGGCGGAATAACCAACTCTTTATCTGGTAGCGAAGCAGCATGGATATCTTTCAAAAACGGGGCGGACGTTGTTATGATGTGCCACACTTTCGAAGAACAAGTGAAAATTTTTGAAAAGATCAAAGAAAAGGTATTGGATGGTTCGATCAGCGTGGAAAAGCTCAACGATTCCGTGCGAAGGGTACTTGAAATGAAGATGAATATTGGACTTTTCGACGGGCCGCTTGCAATAGAAAACGAAATTGGTGACGAAAGTTCCTTAGAGATAGCGAAAGATATCGCGAGAAAATCCATAACACTTTGTAAAAACGAAAGTGGGCTGGTTGAGAAGATAATGGAAAAGCCGTTGATGATAGTTTTTCCAACAAGTATGGCATTGGTAAAAGTTGAAGAAAGCGAAAAACAAAAGGTACTTGAAATAGAGCGAGTGCTGAAAAAGCATTCTCACTTTCCCGTTACAAGCGTTGGTACCTCTCCAAAACCAACAAAAAATGAGATAAAAGAGGTTGTATCCAAAGTAAAGGAATTCAACGGTAACGTGCTTTTATGTACTCTAAATGCTCATATAGTAAGTGAAGAAAGGGAATTGGTGGAAGAGATGGTTTTGTTGAAACCTGATAAAACCCTTGTTGTCGCTTTGAGGAACCCTTACGATTGTTTTCTAAAAGGCGTAAAAAATTCTGTGGCGCTTTACAATTACTCGCGCCTTTCACAGAGTGTTTTTGCCGAAATGTTGGCCAATGGTGAAGAGTTCACCGGGAAATTGCCTCTGCTTCATTGGAGAAGTTGAAATGCGTGCCGTTGGAATAGATGGTGGAGGAACTCATACGAGATTTGTCCTCTATGACGAAAAGGGTGGCATTTTAAAGTCGATGGAGATAAATTCGCCAAGTAATTATCATCTTGTAGGAGCCAAAAAGGTCAAGGAAACTTTTGAAGAAGGGATAAAACGTGTTTCGATGGGATTTGGCTTTGATACCGTGGGAGCTGGATTAAGTGGTGTAGATAGGCCGGCCGACAATAAGGTGATGTTTAAAATTTTTGAGGAGATAGGCGTAAAAGACTTTGCAATTTCCAACGATGGAATAACCGCCTTATGGGGTGCAACCGGTGGAGTAGGCGTGTTGATGATAGCGGGCACTGGATCACTTGTCATAGGTAGAAATTCCGAGGGGGAAGTGCACAGGGCCGGTGGATGGGGGTACATGTTCGACGAATACTGTGGAGGATTTTGGTTTTCAAATCGTGCAGCGGTAGCGGCACTTGAAAACAGAGATGGCATTGGACCTGAAACGACGTTAAGGCAAAGACTTGTGGAATTCTACAATTTGAACTCCATAGAAGAGATCATTTACCTCTATTACTCGAATTTTGAAAAGTCCAAAATCGCATCTGCTGCCAAACTTGTTTTTGAAGAGGCGCTAAAAGGGGATAAAGTGGCCGTTCAAATAGTGAAGTACGGTATAGAGAAATCCATGAAGATGATAGAAGCCGTTGAAAAGAGATGTGGGTTTTCTGGGAATTTTGCCTTTTCTTACACCGGTGGCCTCTTTAACTCCGAATATTTTCTTGAAAAAGTAAAAGAAGCTTTCAGAAACTCATTCCCAAAGGGACAATTCATCACTCCGAAGTTTGGAGCGGATGTTGGAGCAGCCTTGATGGCAATAGATTCGTGGAGGAAAAAGCATGAAAAGGTTAGATGAGCTTTTCAAAGAAGCCGTTGATGATGGAATTTTTCCAGGTGCCGTTTTACTTGTTGGAAATTCAAAAAAGATCATCTTTCAAAAATCCTATGGTTATCGTTCCGTTAAGCCAAGAAAAGAGAAGAACGATGTCAACACTATATACGATTTGGCATCGATGACGAAGGTTATAGCCACAACGCCAGCCATTATGAAACTTGTTGAAGAAGGAGAAATAAGCCTGTACGATCGAGTGCGTTTTTTTGTGGAAGGTTTTGACACTCAGGAAAAACAAGACATTCGTGTGTGGCATCTTTTGACTCATACTTCCGGGCTTCCCCCGTATTCAAACGCATGGAAAAGCAAGAAAGGCAAAAAGGAACTGCTTGATGCGATCAATCTTATAAAACTGGAGAATCCGGTCGGGAAAAAGTATGTCTACTCTTGCTTGAATTTCATAACACTCATGGAAATTGTGGAAAGAGTGATATCTAAAAGCTTTGATGATTTTCTGAAAGAACAAGTTTTTGCTCCGCTTGAAATGAAACACACGTCTTTTACGCCACCAAAAAAATGGTTGCCCCAAATTGCGCCAACTTCCAAAAGAAAGGGAAAGATCCTTCGAGGAGAAGTGGATGACGAACTGGCATACTATCTTGGGGGAGTAAGCGGAAACGCGGGACTTTTTTCCACCGCTGAGGATATTTATAAATACGCCAAGATGTTGTTGAACAAAGGAAAGTACAAGGGTAAAAAGCTCTTTTCAGAGGCAACGATAAACGCTTTTATCGCTGAATCATTTTCAAACGGCACTATTCGAAGGGCGCTTGGATGGGATATGAAATCTTACGCAAGCTCGTGTGGAGATCTCATGAGCGAAAAAGCTTATGGTCATACGGGCTTTACAGGAACTTCCATATGGATAGATCCAGTTTACGATGTTGTGGTAATCCTTCTTACGAACAGAGTTAATGTCAGTAGAAGAAAAAACCTGGAAAAGATCATAGAATTCAGACCTAGGTTGCACAATTACGTGTTAAGCCATATCAAAGAATTGAACTGAGATAAAGATTCACGTTATCAGTGAATATTAAAAAACGAAAAGGTGTGAAGTAAATCGCCGGAAAAAGGTAGTAAAATAAAAATCAGAAGAGAGAAAAATGCAAAAAGTTTTCTAAGATTGTGTTTAATTTTGACGGAAGCATTGCACCGAGAACTTTCTTTGATTTATTGAGGAGATTAAGACGAAGAACATATTATATGGTATGAAAATTAAAAGTGGAGATGATAATTCATGAAAACCATCGATAGAAGTAGTCCAATACCGATTTATCATCAGCTGTACGAACTTTTAAAGATTAAGATAGAAAATGGAGAGTTTACGGTGGGGCAATATTTACCATCTGAAACCTCTCTTGCTAAACGTTATGGTGTGAGCAGATTAACGGTAAGGCAAGCGCTCTCAAAATTGGTTGAAGATGGTCTAATTGAAAAGCATCGTGGAAAGGGAACCAAGGTGAAAAGCCGAAAGAATGTTGAAAACCTAATGGAGCTTAGAAGTTTTACCGAAGAAGCAAAGGAAAGCGGGCATGTTCCAAGCTCAATTGTTATGCAAAACACCCTTGTTGACACACCTTTTTTTGTTGCCGATAAACTTAACCTTCCCTCGAAATCTAAAATGATACTTTTAAAAAGGTTAAGGCTTCTCGATGGGGTGCCATATGTTATTGAATGGGCTTACATAAATCCAGGTGTTGATACTCGACTGCTCAATATTTTGGAAATGGATATGTCTAAAGCATCGCTGTATGATTACATAAAGAAAACTTTGGAGATAAAATTTGAATACGCTTACGAAACTTTAGAAGTGGGACATGCAAGTGCAGAAGAAGCTCGTTTACTTAGCATAAAAACTGGAGATTGTGTTGCTTTAAGAAAAAGGTTCACTTACACTGAGAATGGAGAATGCATTGAATACACCCAATCCATTTATCGTGGAGATAAGTACAAATTCAAAATTAGAAAGGGATGATCATGTGAATGCGTACCAAATTGCTAAGAAACTAAAGGGTAAGTTAGGTAATGAGAGAACTTGCAAGTACGATCTCAATTTTGAAGAAAATGCTTCAGAAATAACGATAATTGGAAAGATAGATACGTTTGAGTCTTATCAAAAAGTGGTTGAAGTGGTTTCTGAGATCTCCAAAGATACCTTAAAAATAAATCTGAATGTCAAGGTTATGGAAGATGAGATAGATCTTTCTCACAGAATAGCCATCGTTAAATCTTCAACATGTGATATGAAGAGCGAACCGGATTTTTTCTCTTCAAATGTTCACCAGCTTATTTTTGGAGAAAGTGTAAAAATACTTGATATTTTAAAAGATTACGTTTTGGCTAAAGATATGAAGAGCGGTTTCTGGGGATGGATGAGATATTCAACGTTAGAGTTCATGAGTGAAGAAACTTTCCATCAGTGGAAAGAACATGCAAAAGAGATAACCATTACGAAAAGGTTTTCAAATGTAACTTTTGGAAAAAATGAGTATGGCCTTCCTCTGGGAGTGAAGTTGCCTGCCATTGAAAAAGACGTATATTGGCTTTGTGAATTTCCAAATGGAAGTACCGTAAAGATAAAAAAAGAAGATGTATCCCTTTCGGAAGAAATAGAAGAAATGAAAAAAGATGAGTTGAAAAGAATTTGGAAGGAGTTTCTGGGGACACCTTATCTTTGGGGAGGTTCAAGCACGTACGGTATTGACTGTTCTGGTTTAACCATGAGATTGTACGATTACGTTGGCATTTCAATTCCACATTATTCCGTTTTGCAAGAAAAGGCCACAAAAGATGTAAGCGAAGAGGAACTCGATTTAGGAGATCTCATTTTTTTCCCAGATCATGTCGGATTTTACGTTGGAAGTGGGAAAATGATGCATGCGAATCTTCACCATGGAATGGTTGGAATTTCAAGCATTAAGCCAACAAACGCTTACGAATTTTGGTTAAGGGCTCATCTGAACAAATTTGGAAGAATAAAATCCTTGTAAAGAATGGCGTTTAGAGATATACTTTTATTAGCATCAGATGATGATTGGAGGTGGGAGAATGCCTTACTGTGGGTTACAAACCAACGCCAACATTGGTGATAAAGAATCGTTGGCAAAGAAACTTTCTTCGTTAGTGGCTAATGAGCTTGGAAAACCGGAAATGTACGTGATGGTTTCTGTGGAAGAAAGAGCAATGACATTTGGTGGAAGCACAGAAAAATGCGCCTTCGTTGATTTGAGAAGTATAGGGTTAACCTCTTCTCAAACTCCAAAGCTGTCCAAGGCGATATGTGATCTACTTGAAAAAGAGATAGGTGTAAAGGCGGATAGAACTTACATAAGTTTTTCGGATTCACAAGGGTACATGTGGGGATGGAATTCAACCACATTCTAAAAAAGCGCCGAAAGGCGCTTTTTTAATGGCATTTTTAAAGTCTAAACTAATTAGATTGGTAACTTTTTGGCGTACGTTTGTACTCATTAAAATGAACTTACACGAAGATTTTTCCATCTAAATCAAAGATAGAAATGTAGAAGTGGAGGTAAATTTATGAAAAAAATGGCGATTTTGTCTTTATTTTTTGTGCTTTTTGTTCTTTCAATTGCAAACGCTTCAAATCTCTTCACCACTTCAACACCAATAACTCCTCAAAGTTATCAAAAGATGTTAGGTGTGGGAATAGACGTTAATTGGGTTGTTTTTCCTAAGATCATGGAAGCGTACAAGGTTGCCCGGGATAAAGGTGTAAACATTGCGGCGTTGTTCAAGCAAAGGGGATTTTCACACGTAAGAATAAGGGTAAAAGATGTTCCGCTTGACAGTGTACAAAAAGATGGGTTAACTTTGAAACAGCAGCTCGTTATGGTCGTAAAAGACTGTCTCAAAGCGCATCTAATTCCGGTGATAACTTTCACGGCAACGAAATTCAGAGAAAAGCCGAATTCCACAACTTTAAACGATGCGCTGAATTTCTGGAGGGAAGTTGCAACAATATTCAAAAATTACCCTTACGTTGTTTCATATGATCTTATCATAGAAACTTCGGGAAACATATCCAAAAACAACTCCCTTCTCAACGAATTTTATCAAAAAGCCGTGAATGAGATAAGGAACATAGATAAGTACAGAATATTATTTCTAAGCCCCAACGAAACTTCAAACCCTTACTTTCTCCCAAACTTATGGTATCCAAAAGGAGACAAGTGCGTGATGATCGAGTGGCACTTTTACGCTGCCGGTCCAAGCAAAAGAAATAAATCAAAGCTCTGGACTACCGGAACCAATTACGAAAAAAGCCTCATTTTAAAGAAAATAGAATTCGCCAAAAAATGGTGCGAGTCACATGATTTATATTCATGGAATGGTGCCTGGATGCCAACCAATTTCAATCACGCAAAAAAACCATTCAAAATGCCAGACGGTGCTCCAATGGGAGATTATTCACTTCAAGAAGAAATTGAATTCGCAAGTTTTGTTAGTTCGTCTCTCAATAAGGAAAGAATTCCATTTGCCATAAATGCAGGAATTAAATTCTTCAATTACAAGGATTTCAAATGGTACGCTTCCACTTCAAAAGTGATTGATGCCATCTTGACAAATTGGAAGTAAAGTGATAATATATATGCGTAAAACATATATATTCTTTAAGGAGGCGATCATGTATGCCATGGGGAGACAGAACTGGTCCCTTAGGTTATGGTCCGAGAACGGGAAGAGGATTGGGATATTGTAATGGAAACAATGTACCTGGTTACATGGTAGGAGGAAGAGGATTGGGATTAGGCTTAGGACGCGGTTATGGAAGAGGATGGGGACGTGGTTACGGCTTCAGAGGAGCTGGATGGGGATTTAGAGGATATTACGCTCCTTATCCTTATTATGGTGTCTCAAAAGAAGATGAAAAGCGTTATTTTGAGGACCAAAAGCGTTGGTTAGAAGAGGAGTTGCGCTTTGTAAATGAAAGGCTTTCCGAAACAAAAGAAGATGATAAAAAATCGTAATAAAAAGCCCGCATCAATGCGGGCTTTTTATTCGTCAAAGTTTAGAAGGCATTCTGGCAAAAAGCAAAGCATCTTCTCTCCTTATTTTGCCTGCAGCTATGGCCTTTTTTAACGCATCATCAAATGTGATCATTCCGAATTTTGATCCGGTTTCTATCAACGAATCTATTTGATGAACTTTGTTTTCACGAATTAAATTCTTAACACCAGTTGTTGCGTTGAGAATTTCAACTATTGGCACGTACGATTTTCCGTCTACACCCGGAAGTAATCTCTGATAAGCTATTCCCACCAGCGTGTTTGCCAGCTGAATAGCCACCTGTTTTTGCTGGTGCTCGGGAAATACATCTATAATCCTTTCTGGAGCAGAACCTGCAGAGTTTGTATGTATGGTTGAAAAAACTAAATGTCCTGTTTCAGCTGCGGTTAAAGCCAATCGCATAGTGTCTAGATCTCTCATTTCTCCCACCAGGATAACATCTGGATCTTGTCTGAGGGCGTACTTTAAACCATCTGAAAACGACCTCGTATCGTATCCAAGTTGTCTCTGATGAACGAGTGCTTTTTTACTTTGGAAGATGTACTCTATAGGATCTTCAATCGTGATTATGTGAACCGGACGTTCTCTGTTTATCTTGTCTACCATAGCAGCCAAAGTGGTGGATTTTCCACTTCCAGTTGGTCCAGCTATTAAAACTATACCACTCACATGATCTGAAAACTCAGAAAGAATGTGCGGAAGGCCTAATTCGTCAAAGTTACGAATGTTGTAAGTTATAAGTCTGAAAGCCGCTGCAATGTTTCCGCGCTCCAAAAAGATGTTTCCTCTAACCCTCGCAATTTTTTCCAATCCGAATGAAAAATCTTTCTCCTTCTTATCAAAACTCATATTCAAAGACGACAAAAGTTCTGTCAATATCAATTCAAGCTCTTCATGTGTGTACGGTTCATAAAAAGTTTGTGGCACAAGCTCTCCATATATTCTAAAAACTGGTGGCATCCCAACTGTCAAATGCACATCCGATGCGTGCATACTGTTGGCTTCTATCAACAATTTTTTAAGATCGGTAGCTTTTCTCATTTTAACTCACCCATTTAGTTAACTTAGTCATCATCTTCGTAAAAGTCATCATCGTCTTCGTCAATGTAATCCCATATCTCATCTTCCGACGCTATCAAGTTTTCCTCTATAAGTTTATTTACCAATGTACTTGCTTTTTTCAGTTCTTCTTTGTAATCTTTTAGCATCGTTTTAGATTCTGACTCAGTCAATCCATTCCATACGAGATCTTCCAAAACATCCCCTTCATTTTCGATCATGTAACCCATATCATCATCCCAGACAACATCTGGAGAAGAGTAATCTCTGATCTCATGATCTTGTATCAAAGAAACGACCTCTTCTATTTTATCTCTCAATTCTTTTTCCAAAGGAATTACCTCCTACCTAGAATTAAATTTTCAATATGGAAAAGATTATAGCACCATGATAAGAACAAAATACCACTCTTTTTACTTATTCTCCACTTCATTTTGGGTATTATACACCAACACATCAGTTATGCAAATAGAATTTCGTTAAGGTGTAAAATAGAGGAGAACGTGAACAAAAGAGGAGGTAATTAAGGTGAATAAAGAACTTGACAATGTAGTTATGTCTTTAAAAGAAGATCTTTTCAAAGCGGCAAGCGAAATAATAAAGTTTAAAAGCGTTGAAAATCCAAAAGAAGAAGATGCTCCCTTTGGAAAAGGAGCAAAAGAAGCTTTAGAGTACGCTCTTAAAGTAGGGGAAAAATACGGTCTGACGACCAAAAACGTTGATAATTACGCGGGTCATGTTGAATATGGAAAAAGTGGAAAACTGTTTGGAGTGTTGGGGCATCTTGACGTCGTTCCAGAAGGAGATGGATGGAACGTTGATCCCTATGGTGGAATTATAAAAGACGGTTACCTTTGGGGAAGAGGCGCGATAGATGATAAAGGCCCAACCATGGCAGCACTTTTTGCCCTTATTGCAGTGAAAAAATTCGGCGTAGAGCCAAAATCCCGTGTAAGAATCATATTTGGAACAAACGAAGAAACAGGTTGGAAAGGGCTCGAATACTATTTCAAACATGAAGAAATGCCAGAATGGGGTGTTACCCCAGATGCGGATTTTCCAATAATAAATTGTGAAAAAGGAATAGTGAACTTTGAAATATCGGCCAAACGGGGCAAAAGCAGCGTCGTATCCATTCAAGGTGGAGAAGCTTCAAACATGGTGGCTGCGCACGCAAAAGCCGTTGTAAAAACGGAAGACAGGGATCTTATCAAACGGATAAACGATTTTACGCCTAAAAACGGTACGAAAATAGAGGCCAATTACAGCAACGGAGAGTTGACAGTGGAAACTTTTGGAAAATCAGCTCATGGCTCAAAGCCAGAAGAAGGCGTGAATGCCATAGCCGCATTGTTGGACTTTTTAGTTCATGCCGGCCTTGCGGATGAAAGCATAAAACTAATAAACGAAAAGATAGGCTACGAACCAGATGGAAAAGCTCTTGGCATCGCCGGCTCAGATGAAGCGTCTGGAAAATTAACGCTTAATCTTGGAACCATACAAGCAGATGAAGAGAACTTAAAAATCGTCATAAACATCCGTTATCCTATCTTCTTCAACGTTGAAATGATCGAATCGCAGATAAAAATGGCCTTGAGGGGCATGATCGTTAAAATGCAGCACAATCAAAAACCTCTTTACGTCTCACCGGATAGCGATCTTATAAAGCTGCTTTCAGAAGTTTATGAAGACGTGACAAAAGAAAAAGCATTCTTGATTGCGATAGGTGGCGGAACGTACGCTCGGGCAATTCCTAATGCCGTCGCATTCGGTCCACTTTTCCCGGGAAGAAAATCGCTGGAGCACCAACCAAATGAGAGAATAAAATTGGATGATCTCTTGATGGTTTCGAGGATATACGCTCAACTTATTTATCGAATTCTTTCTTGAATTTGAAAGTTGGCTTCTTTTTTTCTGCCGGCGTTTTGCACGCCGGCTTTCTTATATGTATTTCATATCACTGGCACAGAACATTTCAAAAAAGAATTAAAAATCTCATATTCAATGCGTAGAAGTGCTCTAATTCTCACTTTGAATTCTTCATTTCGTACATTTTCTCATCGGCACTTTGCAAAGCTTGTTTGTAATCTTTTTCTGGACTTATGTAAGCGATTCCGTAAGACAAACTTATTTCAAAACCAAATTCTTTTTTTAAACTTGAAAGCTTTGACTGAATCCTTTTTAAAATTTCATCAACTCTCTTTTGAGTTGTTTGCGGAAAGACCATGAGAAATTCATCTCCACCGTATCTTACCACCAAGTCCATTCTTCTCGTGCTGCTTTTCAACACATTTCCCACGGCTCTTAGAACTTTGTCACCGACGAGATGCCCGTAATTGTCATTTATCTTTTTAAAGTGATCCACATCTATCATGACTATGGAGGCGTACTCGTTTTTTCTTCTGATTATTTCATAGTAATTTTGGATCCATTCGTTGAAGAAATGTCTGGTGTAAACTCCAGTTAAGGCATCTTCCATTGCCAATTCTCTGAACTTTTCTCTCTCTCTTTCCAGTTCCTTCGTGATAACGTTGAACTGAGTTGCAACCTCTATTTGTGCTGCCACAACTTTAAAAAATGTAAAATCGATCTCAGAAAAAGCCCCATAGCCCTTTTTCAGGAAGGAAACAACCATTCTTACCCTTTCCCCTTCCTTTATTGGAACACCAAAATAGGAAACCGGTATCTCTCGTGAAAGACTTGAAAGGTGGACTAATTTGTAATCTCCTATCTCGAAATCAAATGCGTTAGGAAGGTACAATTCTTTTCCCGTATCCACTATGTACCACAGAATACCCTTTTTTTGGCTTCTTGGAAGTTCTTGATGTAATATCTCGGCGTATTCCAGATGAGACCACTCTATGAAAATATTATCCTCCTTTACGGACGCAATGTAGAGATAGTCAGCTATTTCATTTTCATGGCAATATTCGTAGGTTCTTTTGCCGATTTCTTTAAGTGAATTTTTCTTTTTTAAAAGCACGGAAAAGTCTTTTATCAATTCAAGTTTGTACACTTGGGAGAGCTTCTCTTCCCTTTGAACTCTCTCGTTTACGCTTTTTATGAATACCAATATGGCCTTTTCGCCGTTGAATAAAACATTTGAAAGAACCATTTCCACCCATAAATCGTTGCCTTGACTGTCGTGCGTTTTCTCAATAATGGGGGGCAAACTTTTGCCTTCCATTATCGCTTTCGAATTGATTTGAAAAGCTTCTTTGTATTCATCAAACACGAAGTCAATTGGATCTTTGTTTCTTACGTCTTCAAAAGATTCTACGTTGTATAGCTTCAAGAGGTAATCGTTAGCGTAAAGAATTTTTTCTTTATGTATAAGAACTCCAACGTTTAAAGAGTCAAAAAAAGAAATGAATTCCTTTGTGTTAACTTCCTGCATCGTCCAAATTCTCCTTTACATTTTTAAACCTTACCGTTGTCTGAATTGAAATTTTTTTCAACGTAAGGAGATGTCATTGCCCTTAACAAAGCGCTGTACTTCAATCTGAAGCTCATCTTATCGCCGATCTTTATCTTTCTTTTGCATTCCGTTACGTCTAAAACCATGTGATCGCTGGAAGCGTGCAAGATTTCCACCCCGTCTTCCATAGGAATCAGCCCTTCGGACGCCACATCCTGCTCTCCTAAAGCGACTATTGCCTTAACTCTCATACCTTTGTCTTCGAAATGTGGTGTTCTTCCCATTGAATCTTTGCCTATCTTTCCCTCGGGAACTGAAGGTTTAACTTTAAGTTCTATTACCTCGCTTTTAAGCGTAAATGTGTCCTGCCTGAGAAATTCAAAACTTCTCCCATTTGTGATGTCCGTTCCCAACGCGATCGCCTCTCCAATTCTGTACTCATTTATCTCAGGAGGAAGTTGATCTTTTTCCATCAAATAAATGGCAGACGTGTTTCCTCCGCTGATCACGTTCACTTTTATTCCTTTCTTTTCGAGTTGGTCAGCAATGTCAACCAGTATGTTCATTCTTTTCTCATCTGGTATTACGCCACCGTAACATCCTAAATTCGTTCCTATTCCGTAAAGCTCTACGAATGGAAATTTTGAGGCTTGGTATATTTCCTGGCAGGCTTTCGTGTACCATACACCTTCCCTTAAATCTCCAACATCTACCATGTACAATATTTTCTGTTTCTTTCTCAAATTAAAAGCGTGTTTTGATATTTCTTTAACCATATCCAATTCAGATACCAGAACAACATCAACGTACTTAACCACGAGGGGTATTTCCTCAAACATCGGTATCCTTATCAGCATAAAAGGACCTTTTATGCCACTTTCCTTCATTTTTATGATATTTCTTATTCTGGAATCCCCTATAACGTCTGCTCCATTTTCCAGGTATATCGCGGCAATTTTAGGATTTCCACAAAGTACTTTGGTAACGGCTACCAGTCTCACGTTGTTTTTATGGCAAAGTTCAGATACCTTTTGAGAATTGTAAGAGAGGGCATCGGTATTTATTATCAGCTCTGGAAGCATATTTTCCTCCCTCTGTTAAAATTGGTATTTCATTTTTTTCCTTATTTCACGCTCTTGATCCCTCTTTGCGATATCTTCTCGCTTGTCGTAAAGATGTTTCCCCTTTGCCAAAGCGATTTCTATCTTCGCTTTTCCTCTATCGTTAAAGTAAACTTTTAGCGGAACTAACGTTAATCCCTTTTGCTCCACTTTACTTGCAAGCTTTACAATTTCCCTTTTATGCATAAGAAGCTTTCGCCGTCTCAAGGGATCGTGATTAAAAACGTTACCCGCTTTGTACGGTGCAATATGCATGTTTTCAACGAAAAGTTCTCCCTTTCTCACTATGCAGTACGCATCATTTATGTTCACACTGCCAGCTCTCAGAGATTTCACTTCCGTACCTTTAAGCTCTATTCCACACTCGTACTTATCTAAAATTTCAAAATTTCTCCTTGCCTTTGAATTCGTGGCTACAATCTTCAATTTTTTCTCTCCTTCAAGTGAGTTTCAAACCAATCGAGAATGAGATCAAGTCTTTTTATCCTGTGCAGAGGTTTTCCGGAACGAGACAACTCGTGAGTTTCATCTGGAAAGAGAGCTAATTTGGTTTCTTTCCCAAAATACTTCAAAGCGGTGAAAAATTGTAAGGCCTCCGCCATCCAGCATCTCTTGTCTTCCATGGAATGAATGAATAGCAAGGGAGTGTTTACTTTATCAGCATAAGTCAAAGGAGACATCTCGGCGTATCCCTTTGCATTTGTCCAGGGATCGCCACCAAGTTGTTCAGGGCCAAAGAAATATCCTATATCCGTTGTTCCAAAAAATGAGGTCCAGTTGCTTATAGATCTCTGGGTAACGGCCGCTTTGAATCTGTTTGTGTGCCCCACTATCCAATTTGTCATGTAACCTCCGTAAGAACCACCTGTTACGCCTAAACGCTTTTCGTCTATGAATTTGTACCGTTTAATGGCTTCGTCCATTACTTCCATGAGATCCTGATAATCTCTTTTTCCATAAGCCCCAAAAATGTCGGAAAATTCTTCACCGTATCCATCACTTCCCTTTGGGTTTGAAAATACCACTGCGTAGCCGTGAGAAGTGAGAATTTGAAATTCCAAGAAAAATCCGTAACCGTAAGAAGTTTTGGGACCTCCGTGGATTTCAAGTACAGTCGGATACTTCTTTTTCTCATCAAAATCTATGGGCTTCATGAGCCACGCGTCTATTTTTCTGTTATCAGACGTTTTTACGTAAAAATGTTCTGGTTCAGAAAGTGTGAGCTTCTTCAAATAATTAGAATTTAAGTGAGTAACCTGCTTTTCCTTTTTACCTTTCAACACGTACAGTTCATCCAACGAGGTGAAGTCCATGGCTGTAAAAGCTTTTACCCCATTTTTAGAAATGCTGAAACCATCCACACATCTTTTTCCTCCAATAACTTCCTCCGTTTTTCCTCCATCCGCTTTTACCCTGTATATCTTAGCTGCCGGGCCATCTGTTACGATAAAGTATATCCATTCATCCAACCAGTAAAATGGCGTGGGAGAAGATATTCTGCTATCGCTGTTGACAGAATTCCATTTTGAAAGATCCATATCGCAAAGCTTTTTCATTTTTGCATTTTTCTCGGCTTTAATTTTGTATACCCTATGATTTGTGAAAGAACCGTGCTTTAAGTCAGAAGCTGTAAATGCAATTTGTTCTGAAGCAGGATCCCATGTTATATTGCCTATAGACATATTAGAATTTGTCAGCTTTACGGCTTTCTTACCAAATTCCATAACGAAGATATCAGATATCATTGGATTTTTCTCCATGTCAATTACTTCGACAAAAGCCACTTTTTTCCCATCTGGAGAGCAAGCGTAAGATTCAATAATTCCCTTCTCATCTGTTAGCTTCTTCTTTTTTCCTTTGAGATCTATGGTGTAGAGTTGGATGGAAGTATCATAAATGAATCCTTCTCCGTTAAACCAAAAAGGTATTTTCTCTATTATGTGAACGTCATCTTTAGGATCTCTTTTTCCCTTTTCAACAATTCCAGCAATTATTGTTTTATCGTTCAACCATTCGAAATTCGCAATACCACTTTCAAAATGTGCAAGTTTTTGAGCTTCACCACCATTTGCATCTATGATGAGAAGATCATTGCCCTTTCCTTCACTTCTTTTTGAGATGAAAGCTATTTTTTGGCCATTCGGTGACCATCTTGCATTTCCATCGCTTGGACCGCTGGTGAAAGCCTTTACCGTCTTGCCATCGTACATGAAGAGTCGCTTGAAATAATCGTTTTTCTTTTCGTTTGCCTTACTTACTGTGAAAACCACCTTTGAACCGTCTGGGCTTATCCGTGGATCTCCTATGAATTTAAATCCCAAAAGATCTCTTGAAGTAACCTTTTTCATTTTTTCCCCTCCTCGCCTTTGCCATTTCAAACTAATTTTAACACAAATATACGTTAGCGAGCCTCA
>WFYR01000051.1 GCA_015489955.1 Mesoaciditoga sp.
CTTCAAAGACAGGTCCAAAAATAGATTTTGTTATTTTTGAAATAGATGGCATAATATTCATGCCGGCAACACCTCCTGTTGATTGGTTTGTTCAAATTAATTTTACAAAAGGTGTTGCCGGCTTTTCAATATTTATGCCTTTTTTCAATGACCTGCTTTACGCCTTTTTTGCTTTTTTAATCTTCACGCACAACGTGAGTAAAATTTTTATTTCTTAAGACTTTAACAATGGTTTTGTCCGTAGACATACTGTATGCCCGCAGTGTTTACTTAAAAAGTAAATACAAAACACCCAGCACTAACGCTATACCGCCAATTATCAAGATCTCTTTAAGATAAGTGTAATTGTTTTTGTTTATCACGACAGTGGCCGACTTAGTCATAGTTTGTCCATAGCTTTTAACGGTAAAAACGACTTTGTAAATTCCATTTGGCATTGCAACGCCATCTATGGAATTTCCATTCCACGATATCTCGTTATCACCGTAAGTTGCGTTTATCTCACGGTACCATATAAGTTTATCATTTGAATATATCTGAATCTTTACTAAACCCTTTCGACTTAAATTTACGTGAAATGTTGTCGTATCCTCGTACCAATCTCCATTCGGACTGAATGGGTTGGGTGATACGTTTATAGATACACTTAAAGGTTTCAATTTTAAATTGAGGGCAAGGAGCGTTGTCTTTTGAAATTCAAAAGTTAAGTTTTCTCTTTTCGCCAGGTATTCTGGATTAGAAAAGGTTATCGTATGTGTGCCTACCGGAACGTATATTCCATAATTTGGGTTTGTTATCTCTCCAAAACTGTCGTTGTCAACTTCAACGGAGATTGGATAAACGTTGGAGTTTACCCGGAGCATTCCAGCGGCCGTTAACATCATCGAAATGTAGTTATCACCCGGTAAAACGTTGTATCCTACAGTTTGATTTACATACCACTCTTTTGAGAACTTTATCTTGTGGTATCCAACCCTTACGCCTTGCAAATAAAGAATTCCATCGTACCCTGTACCACCGGCAAATACCCCATCAATATACACATTTACGTAAGGCTGAGAGTGAATGTACAGGTTGGCAGTTAAGGGCGTAAGTTTAACGTTTAAAATGGTAGTTTCGTTTGCTTTTATTTCAACAGCGCCATTGTAATAAGTTTGATACCCATTGCGTTTAACCTCAACGCTATGATAACCGATTAAAAGCTTTAAAACTTGTTTTCCACTGCCAACTTCGTTTCCATCGACGTATACCGTCGCATCATCTGGATTTACCTTTATCTGTAGTTTGCCGTACACGCTTTGATTCAAAGGTAGCAAGTTTACATTGAGAATTTTTTCTTTTCCAAATTCCACGTAAACTATTCCTTTCCATTCTTTGTACCCATCGAGCGAAAGCGTGATAGAATGATAACCTGGATCGATTGCCAGAGTCACTGGTGCAAAGCCAATTGCTTTTCCATCCAAAATTACCTTCGCACCGTTCGGAGTGCTGTTAACTTCCAATTTGGTTTCAATTTTTCCGGAATTCAGATAAAAATAGGTCCAAGCCGTCCATCTTTTCGACACACCCACCAACGACTTCATTAAACTCACTTTGAATTTCGTGAACTCTTTCTTTGTCCCATTCCCAACGATTGGAAATGGATTTGCTTTGGTAACTGAAAATTTTTGAAGAAAATCTACTGGGCGTGAAGAGAGTATGTACTCAATGAATTCCAGACCTGAGGTTTTTCCAGAAACCGTGAATTTGTAGCTTCGTATGGAGGGAATTCGGTGAATGCCAGCTTTAATAAAATTATTTCTTTGATAGTAATTCGGAAATAGCTGTGTAACCGTCCCAGATGGGGTAATGTCCAAAATGTAAAGATACCCTTCAAGGTTGTTTTTAACGGTAAAGAAAATTGTTTCTCCACTTCTGTAAACACTGCCATTTGGTTTATTCATCTGAACGCTTAAAATTGTGTTTGGCTTTATCTCCACGAGCTTCGCTTTGGACATGGCACTTACACTCGAAGGAATTCTTGCCGTGGGTATAGAAGATGCGATTGCCACACTCAAAAGAAAGACCAACAAAATGAAGAAACCAAAAAATACTTTTTTCACAATCATCACCCCTTAATGGGCACCCGAAGGTGCCCAGCATGTGTCACTTAAATTTATGCACCGTACTTTTCAAGTCTCATCGTGTTGGCTAACAGCAAAGTCATCAAATCGCGAGCCTCGATGCTTCCAAGGCTTCCACGAGCACATTCCTTTTCATTGAACGCTTGCGAAAGTCCATATCTCGAATACTTCGAGTAAACCAAGAGCGGCACCGGATGCCAGCTATGGCCACCTATAAGAGCTGGCGTTGAGTGATCACCGGTTATAGCCACAGCGTCGAATTTCATCGCGAGTATTTCTGGCAACACCTGGTCCACCACTTCTATGACGTGAACTTTCGCTTCGAAGTTCGAATCTTCACCAAACGAATCGGTATGTTTCACATGAAAATAAAAGAAATCGTACTTGTCGTAATTGTTCTTTAATACTTTGATTTCTTCCCTTATCATGTTCATTTCCCCATCTGCGGAGGGAACATCTAACACGTCCATTCCAACAAGTTTTGCAAGACCCTTGTACATTGGATACGTGGCTATTGCGGCACTTTTCAGTTTGTAAACTTCAGGAAATTGTGGTAAAGATGGGTACTTTGAAAAACCTCTTAACAAACATCCGGATATCTTTTCCTCATCCTTTAAAAGCTCTGCGACTTGCTTTATGAATTCATTGACCACCTCAGCAGTTTTTTGTGATTTTTCATCAAGCGCTTTGGCGTAAGTTACAGGCTCTCCAGCCCTTTGTGGATCTGCATCTGTTAATTTATCATCAAGGCCATCTCCTGTGAGCTTTAAAACAAACCTATGTTCTTTTCCTGGAAAAACTTGTACTTTCACGCCGTTTATCTCTTTTATCGCATTATTTATTTTTTCACAGATCTTCACGTTTTCTTCCGTCGCCGGTCTGCCTGCCCTTCTGTCTACAACTATTCCATCTTTAAAGGTTGCAAAGTTTCCCCTTGCAACGACATCTTTTTCAGAAACTTCAAGTCCTATTCCCAAAGCCTCGAGAATACCACGCCCTATTTGGTATTGAACAGGATCATATCCGAATAGTCCAAGATGACCTGGACCACTCCCTGGCGTTATTCCTGGTATAACAGGCACACTTTGTCCCAAATCAGACGCTTTCGCCAACGCATCCATATTAGGGGTGTTAGCGGCTTCTAATTCGGTCATTCCACCCATTTCGGGTGCTCCTCCAAGACCGTCCATTATGAGCATTAGTATCTTAGTATCGTTTTTAACCGTTAATTTGCTTACAAATTCTTGCTTATCCATATTCATTCTCCTTTCCTTTAGCTTCTCATTTTCATTTCTTTCGATTATACATTAAAATTCACATTGTGTGACAATGCGGTAAAGCTTACTTTTTCTTTTTGAATTCGTTTGTTATCAGAGCTCCGCCTACTGCCATTATCACCAATCCACCAACGTAGAATATTCCGGTTTTAAACAAAAACGCTCCAGGACTCATTTTTCGCGCAGACGCTTCCATTACCGATGAGGAAAGAAGTAACATTGCCAATCCAAAAAGCGCTAAGGCAATACCCGCAAGTATTTCTAAGAAACGTTTTATCATCACTCTCGCCTCGAATAAGAATTTGAATCCTTTAAAAAGCCATATTTACAAAGGATTATTTGTTTCGCTTATAAATTCAACAAATTCAGATGACTTTAAGGGCGGACTGAAGTAATAACCTTGCACCGCGTCAACTTCATATTCCTTTAGCCTTTCGAACTGTTTCTCGCTTTCCACTCCTTCAGCGACCGTCAGTATACCAAGAGATTTCCCGAGTCCGATCATGGCTCTAACTATTTCAGCATCTTTTGGATTGGTTAGTATGTAACGTATGAATGACATGTCTATTTTTAGAATGCTTACTGGCATTGTCGCCAGATATTTCAAATTGGAATATCCCGTTCCAAAATCATCGAGTGATAGCTTCACACCTAAGAAGTTCAATTCGCTTATGGTACTTTTCGTAGCTGGCGAATCTTCCATGAGCGTCCGTTCGGTTAGTTCTATTATCAAATCTTCTGGACTCAATTCGTTTCTTTTAAGGGCTTGTTTTACAAGCTGAGCAAAACCCATTTGCTGAAAATGCGTGGCAGATGTGTTTACACTTATGTTTATCTGAATGTTTTTATCTCTCAAAGTTTTTAATTCTTGGCAAGCTTGCTCTATAGTCCATTCTCCTACTTCCATTATCAACGGTCCCCGTTCTATGTAAGGAATGAATTCATTGGGCAAAACCAAGCCTCGTTTTGGGTGATTCCACCTTATAAGCGCTTCTGCTCCAATTACTTTCTTACTTACCAGGCTTACAATAGGCTGGTAGTAAAGTTCAAATTCTTTTCTCTGTAAGGCCAGCTGAATGTCGTGCTCAATTCTCGTTCCCTCTTTCGCGGCGATCGTTAAGCTATCATCGTAGAACGCGTAACAGCCTTTGCCCTTTGCTTTGGCTTTGTACATGGCCATATCCGCTTTGTGAATCAGTTCTTCAGCTTTTGTACCGTCATCAGGATACAAGCTTATTCCTATGCTTGATGAAATAGAGATCTTTTCTTTTCCTAATTCAATTGGTTGAGAAATGGCTTCTCTTATTTTTCTTACAACACGGATAATGTTTTTGGTTTCTCTGGCACGAATAACTATTACGAATTCGTCTCCTCCTACGCGTGAAATCGTATCCGATTCTCTTAACGTTGATAACATGCGCTGGGCTACGGTTTGCAAAACCAAATTTCCATGGCGGTGAGAAAAATTGTCGTTTATCCTCTTGAAATCGTCCAAATCAAGAAACAGAATGGCTACCTTTTCACCATTGCGCCGTGCCAGGCTAAAATTTTGGTAAATTCTGTCCCTTAAGATCGTTCTGGTGGGTAATGAGGTTAACTCATCATGGTATGCCATGAAGTTAAGTCGATTTAGAGTTTCATTGCTTCCAACTGGCTCTAAAAAAACCATGGCGTACTCATCAAAGATGAGAGAATATACCAAAACTTCTTCTTTGTTCTGAAGCCTGTAAACTCCATTCACGGGAAGAGTGAAAGCGTATTTTTGTCGAAAATTCACGGAAGAGGGAAGAAGTTCCGAAAGTGTCTTTCCAATTATTTCATTTTTTGTAAACAACTCATTCGCAACTTCATTTGCATGCACCACTTTATTTTCTTTGTCTACAAGCATTGCTCCAACTTCGATGGTGTTGACAACAGATAAAAGGTAATCCTTTTCTTCATGGCAAAGCATTACGACCTTCCTTTCTGCGATTTTTATCGTATGAACGCTTACAGTAACAGTTGAACCATCTTTTCTACGATGCAATTCGCCATTGTCAATTTTTTGTACTCTCAAATCCGAAAACAATCTTCCCTGCAGTTCTTCTTTTGAATATCCGTAAAGCGATGTGTTGCCACTTACTTTAACTATTTCACCTTTTTGGTTTAGTACAAACAAAACGCATCCATACACATGATACTCTTTTTTCATGAAGATCCTTCCCTGCCTTTAGACTCTTTCAATACCCATATCGTCTAAAACCCCGCTCATTGAAATTTTACCACTATATCACTCTAAGTCGTAACAAATTTGCACACCAATTATTTTAGAACTCCATCAAATCTTTATGCTAAAATAAGTGGCGATTCATAACGTGTAAGGTGAAGCAAAAAGGGGCGGTGAAAATGAAAATCACGGTGCTGTGTAACGATATCGCCAAGGATGGTTTTTTCCATGAGCACGGTCTTTCCTTGTTGATAGATGAGGAAACGCTTTTTGACACGGGGACGAGTGATGTTGCGTTAAAAAATGCCCACAAATTGGGTGTAAATCTTTCAAGAGTGAAAAGAATATTTATAAGCCATGGTCATTACGATCACGCAGGTGGACTTATCCATTTGCTAAAAGAAATACCAAATGTCGATCTTTACATTCATAAAAAAGCCCTTATTCCAAAGTACAGCGACCAGCGCTTTGCAGGCGTTCCTTACGATTGGAAAGAAATCGAAGAAAAAGCGCGTGTCCATTTTGTTGAAGGCGATATAGAGGTTGATGGTTTTAAAATAATAAACAACGTTCCCACCGTCGAAAAGAACATAGATTCAAGGTTCTTGATCGAAGGTAGACATGATCTCTTCGAAGACGAACTGAATCTTTACAAAGATGGAATTCTCATAACGGGATGCGCTCATAGGGGAATAGACAACATCGTAAAAAAAGCACGCGAGTCGCTTCCAGTTTCCGTGGTAATAGGAGGGTTCCATCTAAAAGACTCCTCAATTGAAAGAATCGAAGAAGTACTGGAATTTTTTCAAAGCTATGAAGTCAAAATAGTGCCTTTGCATTGCACAGGAGAAACGGCCATCAACATTTTTAAAGAAAAAATGAAAGATAAGTGTGTGATTGTTAAAGCGGGAGAAAGTCTGGAACTTTGAAATATAAATCTGGAAAAAGTGCAAACTCTATTTCTTATGAAACTACAAAGATCTTTCGCTTCTCAGGTTTTCACGGCCTCTTATCACGAAAAACTCGCTCATCAGCTTTACTTCGCAGTTTACGATGACAAAATCGTGTTTTAATTGAAAATAAAAGTACTTATGCACATTGTAATGAAAAAGCGATCGATTAGGGAGGGAAGGCCATGATAGGTTTTATCTCAGATTGGGGTTACAATTCCTACTATGTTGGCATAGCCAAAAGTGTCATCTACACAATTTCTCCACATTCTGTAGTTGTCGATCTTATCCATACGATCACCCCTTTTAACGTTAAAGAAGCCTCACACATCATAGAAAGGGTTTTCGAAGATCTTCCTAAAGGAAGTGTTTTACTCTCCGTGGTGGATCCGGGTGTTGGCACAAAAAGAAAGGCTATCGTCTTAAAAGTAAAAGACAGGTACTGCATTGGACCGGATAATGGTGTATTTACGCGTATACTCGACTCCGATTTTTCTTGCTATACGATAGAAAATCCAAAATACATGTACAAATACCCACCATCCAACACTTTTCATGGCAGAGATATTTTCGCTGCTGCCACGGCTTATTTGGACAAGGGAATTCCAATTGAAGAGTTTGGAAAAGAGGTGAAAGATGTCGTAAAGCTGGATTACCAACCCGCAAATGTGAGCGAAGGCATTATAGAAAGCGAAGTTGCTTACATAGATGGCTTTGGAAATGTTGAGACGACTTTGAAAAAGGAAGATATTGAAAAGGCAAAAATCGGAAACAGCTTCAAAGTTAACGGGATAAAAGCCATTTTAGGAACGGCTTACGCTCAAGCTGAAGATAACGTGCTCTTAGCACATTTTGACAGTTCGGGGTATCTTGAAATTTCGCTGAACAAGGGGAACGCAGCCAAGCTCTTAAATCTTTCGTGTTGCGATAGGATTACGTTGAACGGCACTGACAAGCAGCCTTTCAGCCAGATGGTATAATATTTCGATAATCAAATGGAGGAGGCTTCTTATGTCTGAAAAAACAAAGGTGATTGTTACCGGTGGTGCGGGTTTCATAGGTTCAAACATCGTTGATACGCTTTTAGAAATGGGAATGACCCCCATAGTTATAGACGATCTTTCGACTGGAAAAGAAGAAAATGTGAATCCAGACGCCATCATGTACAGACAGGACACAAGGGATTTGGAAGGATTGGAAAAGATCTTTTCCAACCACAAACCTGATTACGTTTTGCACCTAGCCGCTCAAATATCGGTTTCACGTTCGGTGCGAGAACCTATTTACGATGAAAGCGTAAATGTAAAAGGAACTTTGAACGTATTGGAAATGTGCCACAAGTACGGTGTTAAAAAAATCGTTTTCACATCGTCGGGCGGTGTAATGTACGGTGAAAACCCACCATTTCCTACTCCAGAAAGCGTTTGTCCTGATCCAGTGTCTCCTTATGGAATATCGAAACTGGCGGGGGAGAAGTACGTTAAATTCTACGGCATAGAAAAAGGATTACGTTACACCATTCTGCGATATGGAAACGTTTACGGTCCAAGGCAAAGCCCAGACGGTGAAGCTGGGGTAATAGCCATTTTTGCAAAGAAAATGTTAAATAAAGAACCTGTAACCATAAACGGCGATGGCGAATACATAAGGGATTACATATACGTAAAAGATGTCGTAAATGCAAATATTCTCTCAATGGAAAATGGTGATGGCGAGATTTTCAACATAGGAACGGGAACTGGAAAGAGTGTAAATGATGTGTTTCTTTCCTTAAAGGAGCATATATATTACGATGCAGATCCAATATATGGCCCTCCGCGTCCAGGAGATTTGAGAAAAAGCATTTTAGACATTTCTCATGCCAAAGAAGTATTGAAATGGAAACCAAAATACTCTTTTAGTGAGGGTTTAAGAGAAACTGTGAAATTTTTTGAAAGCAGAAGGTGAATCTTTTGCAAAAAAGTCTTTGGAGCGAAGAACCGTTAGCGGCAAAGATAAGACCAAAAAGTTTGAACGAATTTGTGGGTCAGGAACATCTTCTTTCAAAGGGAATGCCGTTAAGGTTGGCCATAGAAAACGATAAGCTTTACAGTTGCATACTGTACGGTCCTCCTGGATGCGGTAAGACTTCTTTAGCCGAAATAATAAAACATAGCACGCGTAACACTTTTAAACATTTCAGCGCTGCAACGCAGGGCGTAGGTATCTTAAAGCCTATGATGAAAGAGGCTGAAGAGAATTTTCGCGCAACTGGAAAAGCAACTGTCATTTTCGTAGACGAGATACACAGGTTTTCAAAGTCTCAACAAGATACCCTTCTTCCGTATGTTGAAGAAGGGGCAGTTATTTTAATAGGAGCAACTACAGAAAACCCAAGTTTTGAAGTGAACCCAGCGTTACTTTCGAGATGCCATGTTTTCACGTTCAAGCCTCTTTCTCCTGAAAACATTTTAACCATTTTAAAAAAGGCCTTGAAAGAAGTTGATGTTAAATTTTCGAATGAGGCTTTGCAGGAACTGGCCGAGATGGCAGGCGGAGATGCGAGAACAGCCCTTAATTCTTTGGAAGCGGCAATTAAAACAGCGCTTTCAATGGGAATAAAAGAAATAAAAGACGTGGAAAAAATCATCCAGAGGTCTATTCCTCGCTACAGAAAGCACGCCGATGAACATTACGATTTTATTTCCGCCCTTCATAAATCGATGAGGGGAAGCGATCCTGACGCGGCGATTTATTACCTTGCAGCCATGTTGGAAGCGGGAGAGGATCCCCTTTATATAGCTAGAAGAGTGGTCAGATTTGCTTCCGAAGACATAGGATTGGCGGATCCGCGAGCGCTCAGCGTTGCAATAGACGCTTATCAGGCCACACATTTCATTGGAATGCCTGAATGCACAACAGCGCTCGCCGAAGCCGTTGTTTACTGTTCTGTAGCATCAAAGAGTAACGCGCTTTACAAAGCTTATCGAGAAGCCGCAAATGAAGTGAAAAAACATCCTTTTGATGAAGTCCCTTTGAAACTCAGAAACGCTCCAACGAAATTCATGAAAGACAATGGATATTCAAAGGGTTACGTCTATCCGCACGATGTGGAAAATGCCTTTGTAATGGAAAATTACTTGCCTGAAAGATTAAAGGGAAGGGTATTTTACCGTCCAAGCAATCGGGGATTGGAATTAAAAATTCAGGAAAGGCTTAAAAAGCTTTGGAAAAATTTCAAAAAATGGTGATGATGATATGAAAAGGATATTGTTTTGGTCAATATTAACAGCTGCAATTGTCGGAATATTCTTCTTCATGAAAGCCGTTTTCAACGGAAGTTTAATACTCAATCCTTATCTCGTAAGCATTGGACCGCTAAGGATAAAGTGGTATGGGACGATAATAGGCTCGTCGGTCATAGTGGCGTACCTTCTGGCACGTCATCAGCTTTTAAGGGAGGGCGTGAAAGAAGACGAATTTCTGTTGGGCATGGTTTTTGTAATTCCATTTTCGGTACTTGGAGGAAGGCTTTACTACGTGGCATTTACCTGGGATTACTTTTCAAAGCACTTGAATTTGATCCTGGACACAAGGACTGGTGGAATGGCCATCCACGGCGCTTTATTCGCGACCTTTTTGATGACAGCCGTCTTTATTCTTCTCAGAAAGAAGATAAAAGGTCGATGTTCCTTTACATACCTTCAAGCAATGGATGCCTTTGCGATGGTAGTGCCTTTTGCACAGGCAATGGGAAGGTGGGGAAATTTTTTCAATTACGAAGCTTACGGAGCGCCAACTAATTTGCCATGGAAGATGTTTGTACCCGTCCAGTACAGAATGCCTCAATACGTGAATTACAAATTCTTCACGCCAACCTTTTTGTACGAAACTGTGGCGGATTTGTTGGTTTTTTACATAGTTTACACTTTTACTCAAAAGAGAAGAACCAGGTTTGGGCAAACTTTTGCACTGTATTTGATACTTTACTCCGTCTTTAGGTTCTTCAACGAATCTTTTAGACTTGATAGTCTGTGGCTTTACAATTTGAGAATCGCACAAGTTGTTTCCGTCATTCTCATAGTAATTGGTGCCCTTCTTTTTTCTTACACCTCAAAGAACGGAAAAAAAGTGGAAGAAGTGATAAAATCGTGAACCTTTTCATATTTGATGGAACCGCCTTGGTTTACAGAGCATTCTACGCTTTGCCAGAAATGAGCAATTCAAAAGGAATTCCCACCAACGCTGTCTTCGGAGTGGCGAAGATGTTGTCTAAATTTCTTCGTGAACATGTAAAAACTGGAGATTCTGTTATTTTCGTTCTCGATTCGAAAGAAAAAACTTTCAGACACTCTCTTTTCGACGATTATAAAGCAAATAGAAAACCAACGCCAGATGAAATGGTAAAACAGATCCCTTACGTGGAGAAATTCATAAAAGCACTTAACATACCACTTTTAAAAGGAACTGGCTACGAGGCAGACGATGTTATAGCAACACTTGTTAAGAAGCTCTCCCAAGAATTCGATCGTATTTACGTGATAACGGGAGACAAAGATCTTCTTCAATTGGTGGGAGGAAAAACCAGAGTGCTTCGTTTTACCTCCACTGGCGTGACAGACTTAAAAGAGTATGACGAACGTGCAGTTGTTGAAAGATATGGTCTAACCCCATCGCAGATTGGAGACTACCTGGCCTTAGTAGGTGATAAAGCGGATAATATTCCGGGAGTTAGAGGAATAGGAGACAAAGGTGCCGTTAAACTCCTGAAAACATATGGAAGTTTGAGTGAAATATATTCCCATTTGGATGAAATTCAAAAAAGGTATTCAAATCTCTTAAAAAATGGAAGAGAGAACGCCCTTTTGTCAAAAAAGCTTGTCGAATTATCTTACGATGTTCCTTTGGATTTCAATTTAAGAGGTTACACAAAGCCAAATAAAAAAGAGCTCATTGCCCTTTTTGACGAACTTGAATTTTCTTCTTTGAAGAAAGAATTTGGACTGTATGAGGATGTTGAAGCAAGGAAAAACACTTACAAAATAGTCACTTCTTTAGAAGAGCTTGAAGAAGTTTTGGAAAAAGCAGCAGAGGTTGGAAAAGTGGCTTTTGACACCGAAACCACATCTTTGAGCGCAATAGATGCCGAACTTGTTGGAATATCCATCTCATTGGGAAACGAAAGTTATTATATTCCTGTGGGCCACGAAAGTGGAAAGAATTTACCAATTGAGGTTGTTATCGAAAAAATGAAAAGATTTTTTTCGACAACAAATGCAAAAGTTATAGGTCAAAATTTGAAGTACGATCTAAGTGTGTTAAAAAAGTACAACGTGGGATTCAAACCGTATTTTGACACGATGATAGCCGCTTATTTGTTAAACCCAAACGAAAGGAAATTTTCGCTGGATTCTCTTGCCATGAAGTACCTTAATTACAAAACCATAACTTACGAGGATATTGCGGGAAAAAATGGAGACTTTTCAAAGGTAAGCGTTGAAAAAGCGGGAAAATATTCAGCAGAAGATTCAGATGTAACTTACAGGTTGTATAAAATCTTAAGCAAAGGTCTGTACGATTACGATCTTTTCGAAGTATTCAAAAAAATAGAAATGCCCCTTGTTGAAGTGCTTTCCACAATGGAATTAAACGGAGTTTACGTGGACACGTCTTCTTTGAAAGAAATTTCTGACAGATATTCCCAAAAGCTCTCCAATCTGGAAGAAAAGATTTACGCTTTAGCTGGTGGGATGCCGTTCAACATAAATTCTCCAAAACAGGTTTCCGAAATTCTTTTTCAAAGGCTTGGCTTAAGGCCAAGAAAGAGAACAAAATCGCACGCTTTTTCAACTAACGCCAAAGTACTTGAAGACATGATAAACGATCATCCGATCATTCCTTTACTTTTAGAGTATAGAAAGTACTTCAAGCTAAAATCAACTTATCTGGACGCCTTGCCCAAAATGGTAAATCCCAGAACTTCGCGTGTGCACACTTCTTTCAACCAGACGGGCACTTCAACAGGCAGGCTTTCAAGTAGCGAACCAAATCTTCAAAACATTCCCGCTCGCAACGAAGAAGGGCGTGAAATAAGGAAAACCATAAAGGCTCAAAAACCTGGCTGGATTATATTGAGTGCCGATTATTCCCAAATAGAGCTTAGGGTACTTGCACATGTAAGCGAAGACCCCGCGCTTATTGAGGCTTTTAAAAGCGAAATCGATATTCACGCAGCCACCGCGGCTAAGGTGTTTGGCGTGAGGGAAGAAGAAGTGACCAAGGAAATGCGACGAGTAGGAAAGATGGTAAACTTTGCTGTTACCTACGGAGTTAGCCCGTATGGTCTGGCAAAAAGAATTGGGATGAGTAACATAGACGCCCAAATGTTGATAGAGAATTATTTTAAGAATTATCCAAAGGTAAAGGAATATTTAGATAAAACTATGAATTTTGCCAAAGAAAATGGGTACGTTAAAACGATTTTTGGAAGAAGAAGGGATATTCCTGCGATGAAAAGCAAAAACCACAACATCGCTGAGGAAGGAAAAAGAATGGCAATAAACGCTCCCATTCAGGGAAGTGCGGCAGATATCATAAAAATTGCCATGATAAACATTCACGAAAAAATCAAGGAATTTCAAGCCATGATGATACTTCAAGTTCATGATGAGCTTGTTTTTGAACTACCACGGAAAGAATTGGAAAGCGTTCGAAGTATCGTAAAAGAAGAGATGGAAAACGTTGTGAATTTGAAAGTTCCACTAACCGTTGATATAGAATTTGGAGAAACGTGGTAGTTGTTGTAAATTCGCAAAATCACGCAAAACGTTTTCAAAAGGTGGGAAAATAGTGAAGGTTTTTTTTAAAACTTATGGTTGTCAAATGAACGTACGGGATACGGAAATAATGAAAGGATACCTTTCAAACGCTGGAATTGAAGTGATTAACAATATAAAAGATGCCGATATCGTGGTGTTAAACACATGCGCTGTAAGGGAAAAATCGGCGAATAAAGCGTACAGTTTAATAGGAAGGTTGAAAAAACGTGGAATAAGAGTTGGCGTCACGGGTTGTGTAGCCCAGATAAACGCCAATGAATTCAAGGCACGTGGAGCCGAATTCGTTCTGGGAACGAGGGCATTAAACTCCATTGTTGATGCCGTTAAAGGTAAAAAAGAGATTGACATTTCAGATCACATCTTTGAAATAGATCAATCAATGTTAAAAGGAAGGAATAAAGCTCGTCACGCGTGGGTCAACATCATTTCTGGCTGCGATAAATTTTGCACTTATTGTATAGTACCGTACACGAGAGGGAGGGAAATTTCACGCCCTATAAACGAAATCGTGAAAGAAGTGGAAGCTCTAGCAAAAACAGGACACAACCAAATAACTTTTCTCGGTCAAAATGTAGATTCTTACGGAAAGGATTTAAAAGATGGGACTTCACTTGCCAAACTTCTTGAAGAAGTGCAAAAAATAAAAGAAGTTGAAAGGTTCTGGTTTTTAACTTCTTACCCCTCAGATTTAACTGACGAGCTTATAGAAGTTGTAGCCTCTCATGAGCGCATATCAAGGAATTTTCACCTTCCTCCCCAGTCGGGAAGCGATAGAATCTTGAAACTTATGAATAGAAGGTACACGAGGGCCGAATATTTAGAACTCATAAACAGGATAAAGAAAGTCATCCCTGAGGCCACGATAGGTGGAGATGTGATAATAGGTTTTCCAACCGAAACGGATGAAGATTTTGAAGAAACTCTTTCGCTTGTAAAAGAAGTTAGATTTATCAGACTGAATTTGGCTCCTTATTCCCCGCGACCCGGAACAGTTGCTTCAAAACTGTACAAAGACGATGTTCCAATCAACGTGAAAAAGGAAAGAATGGCAAAACTTTCTGCGCTTCAACATGAAATAATGCTTGAATTAAACGAAAAATTGGTTGGAAGAGAGGTTGAAATAATAGTCGAAGGAAGAAGCAAGGGACAATCTTATGGAAGAACAATAGACAACAGAATGGTTTTCTTTGAAGGAAAAGTAGAAGATGGTGAAAAAGTGAAAGTAAAGATTGTTCGTGCAACGGCTGGGCCATTGTACGGTGAACTTTCAAAGAGGGTGGTAAGAATTGCGAAATGAACTAACGCCCATGATGAAACAGTACACGGATTTAAAAGCCAAATACCCTGATAGCGTGCTACTTTTTAGGGTGGGAGACTTTTACGAAGCCTTTGGAGAAGATGCGAAGTACATTTCAAAAGCACTCAGTTTGGTTTTAACGCATAGAGGAGATCAACCAATGGCGGGAATTCCTCACCACGCTTTGAACGTTTACCTGAAAAAACTTGTTGAGCAGGGAAACAAAGTGGCAATCTGCGACCAACTCGAAGATCCAAAATTGGCAAAAGGTCTTGTAAAAAGAGACGTCACAAGGGTGGTAACTCCAGGCACTTTAATAGATGATGAAGCTTTAAGCGAAGAAAACAATTACCTTGCTGCAATTTATGAAAAAAGTGTCGCATTAGTTGATATATCAACTGGTGATTTTGTAGTCGAATCTTCTCTCGACGCAATTGAGAGATACGCGCCAAAGCACATCATTTACACCGGTAAAGATCCCGCTCCAAATTTTGACGGTATTTTTAAAGAAAAAGTGGAAGATTGGTACTTCGACCGTCATAATTCTGAAAGTGTGCTCAAAGAACAATTCAAAGTGGATGACATATCATTTCTTGAATTGTCAAAGGAAGAGCTTATTGCCTGTGCCGCAGTTCTGAAGTATTTGAAAAATACCCAAAAAAGGGCTCTTTCAAACATAAAAACTCCCATTAAATTCAGAGAAAATGCACGCATGTTCCTTGATTCAGACACACTTTCAAATTTGGATATATTAACTAAAGGTCCCGGCTCGCTTTATCACCATATGAATAGATGCGTTACGAGTTTGGGGCAAAGATTGTTGAAAAGAGAGCTAATAACCCCCTTGAGAAATCAAAAAGAGATAGAAAGTCGGCAATCACTGGTTGAAGCACTTGTAAAAAACGAAAACTCCCTCTTATCGCTCAGAAAAATTCTTGCCGTCATTCATGACGTTGAAAGAATAATGGCTCGCATAGCGTATCCCGCAGCAACTCCTTCGGATATCGCGGCTTTAAGAGAAAGTTTGGTGGGATTTGAAAAGTTGAACTTATGGATTGAATCCAACAAAATTTTCAGCGATTTTGTCCTTGAAGATTTAAAAGAACTGAGGGAGTTTTTAGAAGACGCGGTGAAAGAAAATCCAACAGGCGAAGTGGGTAAAGGAGGCGTCATAGCTGAAGGGTTCTCAATAGAATTGGATGAGGCCCGTTCTTTGATGAACGATGTAGATGAATATCTTCAAAGATATCAAGAGAGTGTTAGACAAAAATTGCAAACAAAGGCAAAAGTTGGTTATAGCAGTGTCTTTGGTTATTACGTGGAAATATCCAAATCTTACAAAGGAAAAATACCTCCTGAATACAAAAGAAAACAAACGTTAGTCAATTCCGAAAGGTACATAACACCGGAACTGTTGGAATTGGAAAAGAAAATGATTCACGCAAGCGAATTAGTCGAAAAACTTGAAAAAGAGCTTTTTGAGCAAGTTTGTAATGAAATTCTTAAAAAGAAAAAAGAGATATTTTCTAATTCACAAAGGGTTGCCTTTATAGATATGATGGGCGCTTTCGCAAAAATGGCTCTGGATAACCTTTACACGAAACCCCTCTTTTCCGATCATGTCGACCTTGTTGAAAGCAGGCATCCAACGGTTGAAAAACGAGTTGAAGAATTCGTTCCAAATGACTTGAAAATGAACGATAAGCGTAGATTCGTGATCTTAACTGGACCTAATATGTCTGGAAAATCGACTTTTATAAGACAGATAGCACTTATTTCTATCATGGCTCAAGTCGGCTCTTTTGTCCCGGCAAAAAAAGCCGTTTTAAAGGTCTTCGATCGTATCTTCACAAGAATAGGAGCCAGAGATGATATAGCCTCAAATAGAAGCACTTTTTTGGTTGAAATGTCTGAAGTCGCCACTATTTTACATTTTGCAACAAAAGATTCGCTTATAATTCTTGACGAAGTTGGACGAGGCACCAGCACCTTTGACGGTTTAAGCATAGCTTGGGCTGTTTCAGAGTTTTTGTCGCAAAAATTGAAAGCTTTTACCATTTTTGCGACCCATTACAATGAACTTTCTGAACTTGAAAAGATGTACAATGGCGTTTTCAATCTAACGATAAAAGTGGTAGAGAGTGATAACAAAGTGATATTTCTTCACAAAGTTATAAATGGAAGCGCGGATAAAAGTTATGGGATAGAAGTCGCAAGGATAGCCGGAATTCCTGAAGAGGTTATAAAACGAGCTTACCAGGTTGCGAATGCCTTGGCCTCTACCAGCCAGATAAAGAAAAGCGTTCGTTTTCTCACTAACGCAGAAGTGGAAAAGATAAAACAAAAGTTGAAAAAAGTAGGAAAGAACCAGCTAACATTTTTTGAAGAAAAGTTAAAAGAATAAAATGGACGAGTTGGTTGGCACAATAAAAATTGAAATGGGCACGTTAACCGAAAAGGAGGGACCTAAAAAATGAAGAAAATAGCCGTTATGACGAGTGGAGGAGATTCCCCGGGAATGAACGCTGCAATACGTTCTGTAGTAAGGTACGGTGTTTCAAAAGGATTAGAAGTTTTTGGAATAATGCGTGGATACGCCGGTCTCCTTGAAGATGATGTAAAACCTCTCACATTTTCCGATGTTGGTGGAATAATGGAAAAAGGTGGAACAATACTTAGAACCGCAAGATGTGAGGAATTTAAAGTTGATAAGATAAGAAAAGAAGCTTACGAAATATTAAAAAAGCATGAAATAGAAGGGCTGGTCGTTATAGGTGGTGATGGTAGTCTCAACGGAGCAACTCTCATAGCAAATGAGAGCGATGTTAAAGTTGTTGGAATTCCAGCCAGCATAGACAACGATATTCATGGCACGGACATGTGCATAGGAGTTGATACGTGCTTGAACACGGTTGTGGAAAACATTCAGAAATTGAAAGACACGGCTTCTTCTCATGAAAGAGCCTTCATAGTTGAAACTATGGGAAGAAATTGTGGCTACATAGCTCTGGTAGCCGGACTTACCACCGGTTCTGAAGCGATTGTAATTCCGGAAGTAAAAATAGACTACCAGGCTCTGGCGGACAAACTGTTATCTGGAAGGAAGCGTGGCAAAGTAAACAGCATCGTTGTCGTAGCGGAGGGTGCCGCGAGCGCTTACACTGTCGCAAGGCATTTGGAAAACAAAACCGGCTACGAAACCAGGGTAACCATCCTTGGTCATATTCAACGCGGTGGATCCCCCACGGTATTTGACAGATTGCTCGCGTCAAGATTGGGCGCCACAGCTGTTCAAAAACTTTTGGATGGAGAAAACGATATCATGGTTGGTCTCGAATCGAATGGCATCGCTTCAATGAAATTGAGCGAAGTGTTAGAAAATAAAAAAGAGCTCGACTTAAGCCTTTACGAATTGGCAAACACGCTTTCGTAAAGTGGGGGGTGAAAGCATGAGAAAAACCAAGATAGTTTGCACTATAGGTCCTTCAACTGAAAAAAGAGAAATGCTTGAAAACCTTGTAAGAAAAGGCATGAATGTTGCCCGTCTGAACATGTCTCATGGAACTCATGAAGAGAAGAAAAAGCTCATAGAGACCCTAAGAGATGTGAGAAAAACCATGGGCGTTCCCCTTGCGATGATGATAGACGTGGAAGGTCCAAAAATAAGAACCGGAAGGTTGAAAAAGGACAAGATTTTGTTAGAAAAAGGAAAAGAACTTACACTTACAACAGATGAAATTATTGGAGATGAAAGAAAAATTTCCGTTGATTACAAAGGCCTCCCTTTGGATGTAAAAAAGGGAGACAAGATTTTAATGAACGATGGTTTAATAGCCCTTGAAGTACTTTCAACGAATGAAAAAGAGATAAAAACTTTGATATTGAACTCTGGAGAGATTACTCACCATAGGGGAATAAACGTTCCGGGTGTGGATTTGAAAATCCCGCCTTTTACCGAAAAGGACATGAAAGATTTGAAGTTTGCGGCTCAGATGAAGCCTGAATACGTGGCACAATCTTTTGTTAGAAAAGCTGAAGACGTGCTAAAAGCAAAGAAAATCTTAAAAGAAAACGGTATGAAAGACATCAAAATAATTTCAAAGATAGAGACAAAACAAGCCCTTGAAAATTTAGAAGAAATTCTTGACGTTTCAGATGGCGCAATGGTTGCACGGGGAGATCTCGGCGTAGAGATAAATCCGGAAGATTTGCCAGTTGCCCAAAAACGTATAATCAGAGAGTGCAACAAACGTGCTATTCCAGTTATAACGGCAACACAAATGCTCGAATCTATGGTAAACAATCCCCGCCCTACAAGGGCTGAAGTAACGGACGTTGCAAATGCGGTCTTAGATGGAACGGATGCGGTAATGCTATCGGAAGAAACTGCCATGGGTAAATACCCTTTAGAAGCCGTTGAATTCATGGACAGAATTACACGAAAAGCGGAAGAATTTTTCAACGCCTCAGAGCGCAATAGACTTTTAAGCCCATTTAAATGTGAAGGCGTGAGCGACGCTATCTCCTTATCAGCTTGGCAATTGAACGTTGAACTAAAAGCCAAAGCTATAGTTGCTTCTACCAGTTCTGGCTTGACCGCCAGACACGTTTCGAGATTTAGGCCGTCTTCCATAATTCTTTCACCCACTCCAAATGTGCAAGTTTATCATAGACTCGCACTCATATGGGGCGTTCTTCCAGTTGTCATAGACAAAGTAGATTCCACCGATGAAATGTTGGCTCGCTCAACTCAAAAATTAGTTGCAATGGGACTTGCAAAGCCTGGTGATAAAGTCGTCCTTACAGCCGGAATACCATGGGGAGTTTCTGGAACGACAAATATGATAAAAATTCAAGAAGTAGGTAACTCCGTCGAATAAAGCGACGGAGTTTTTCCAATTCATGTCTTTTAACGGGATCCAAGAAGCAATTTATAACTCATGCATAATACGAGTACTCATCATGTGCGTCAATGTTGCAAAGTATTTCAAAAAATTAAATCTCACCCTCGAAGCACTTCATCAGAACATATGAGCTCTTAAATTATAAGAAAAACTGCTCTTCGTATTCAGGTACGACATGAAGTGAGTATATAATTGAACGATTGATATTTGTGAAAAGAAACGAAAAGGGGAACAAAGATGCTTTTCTCATTTTACGTCAACCTCGCTTCAAGTATAGCAAATGGTTTGATGCTGCTCTACTCTGTGAGGTATCATATTTATTCGAAAAAAAGCACTAAAAACTTTTATTCCATATTCATGACCACGGTCTTTTTAATATGGAACGCTTCCGAATTTTTCAGGATTTTTGGCAAGGTCCAATTTCAACTCTTGTCATTCTCACTTTTTTCTTTTTTGATATCGATCGCCATAGCGCTTATGTTAAGCTCATTTTTAGATATCAAAAAAATGTACTGGCTGGAATTCTCCTTCTTAATTGTGGGAAGCGTTGCCTTCTTTTTCTACGCTTTCACGTCCAAAAACCTATCGGAATTTTCCACAGTTTTTTTCACTTTGAACTCCTCGATTATGCTTTTCTGCCTTGTATGGAAATATTTTCAAGTCAGATCGTTTAGCGTAAGAAATAAAATAATTCTTAACGCACTTTACTATCTTGGCTTTTTTTCTTTTGAGGCCATTGTCGTATGGTCGTACTACTTTGGGCCGTTTTCACCTTCCTATCTCATACTTACCAACTCGTTGATACTTTCTGTGTATTTGTACATGCTTATGAGCTCCATGTACGGAAATAACGTAAGCTTTTCCGCCAATTTTTTCAAAAATGCCCTTTACGGTGGGCTCGTCGCTTTCATAATATCCGTTTTCTTCACGATTGGATATTACGTAGACTCTTACTTCGCGGGAAAGGTAGGAACGGTTCAATCTTTTTTCATAAATTTTGTGCTGGTGTTCTTTCTTTTTCTCGCTTTCAACGGTTTTTTCAAGAAAATCGATATTGTTTTGGAGAAGTTCACGAAAACGGGCACTTACTATTACAGAGAAAGTATGATGAATTTCATGAGAAAGGTATTGAGTATTGATAATCTTGAAGAATTATCGGTCTTGGTATCAAATTACATGCTAAAAGTCTTGAATTCATCGACTGTGGAAATTTTCTTTAAAGAGGATGATGGAACTTTTATCTCTGCCAAAAGAAAAATCGACGAAAGTTACTTTAAGCCTATACCTAAATTCACAAAAATAGTGGATCTTTACGCTATATCGAAAAAGCCAAAATTCTTAAAAGGAAAAGAATTCTTAGTATGGATAAAGAGTGTGGATAAGATAGAAGGATGCATGATCCTTGGATGCAAAAGATTCGGAAGATACACTCCATCTGATTTGGAAGTCGTAGACATAATTTCAAATCAGATAGCTCTCTTCTTCTCACGTTACAGGAGCATAGAAAGAGTGAGAAAAGCGGAAAGGAACCTTTTCTTGCAGGAAAAAATGGCATCGTTAGGGCGCCTGGCCTTTGGTGTGGCCCACGAAATAAGAAACCCTTTGAACGTAATCTCCACTTCTTTACAGATAATAGATGAAGAACCTCAACAGAGCAAAAAACTGAGAAAATACATTCAGGAAGAAATTGAAAGAATAAACGGCTTACTGGAAAATTTTCTGGATTTTGCCAGGCAAAAGCCGAAAAGTGTTGAAACGGTCAACATAAATGAAATAATTCAAAAAACGGTTCTACTTCTGAAAGAAAGTGCCTTGAAAAAAGATGTGGAAGTTATTGAGAACGTACCCCAACAACCTATTTACGCCAAAATAGATAAAAACATGATGATGGAAGTACTTTTGAATTTGGGCACAAATGCTTTGGATGCCGTTGGCGAAGGTGGAAAAATATGGTTTGAGGTGAAAAGAAATGGGGATTTTTTCTACGTTCGTGTTTCGAATAACGGAAAGCCGATTCCAAAAGAGGATATGGAAAAGATCTTCGAACCATTTTACACAACAAAAGCCCACGGAAGCGGTCTGGGGCTTTCAATAGTTTACAACTACATTCAAAATATGGGAGGCACAGTTTACGTTGAAAGCGATGCATCAAAAACGACTTTTACGGTGCATCTTCCGCTGGAGGTGAAAAATTGAACACGATCTTATTTGTAGACGATGAAGAACACATATTGGAACTTATGGAAATGCACTTTTCAAAAAAGTACAACGTACTGACCGCAAAAAATGGAATAGACGCTCTCACACAAATGGAAAATGGTGAAGTTGATTTGATCATCACGGATGTAAAGATGCCAAGAATGGATGGCATGACACTTCTAAAAAAAGTGAAAGAAAAATTTGATGTGCCGGTTATTTTGGTAACCGCATTTGGCAGCATAGAAAATGCCGTCGATGCGATAAAAATGGGAGCCTACGACTACATATCGAAGCCGGTGAATTTGAAAGATCTGGAAGTAAAGATCGAAAGGGCTTTGGAGTACTTCAGCATAAAGCGAGAAAACTTTGAACTTAAGACACGCATTAAGAGTTTTTCAACATCTGGCATAGTCACCGCAAATGAAAAGATGATGAAAATACTGAATAAAATACCGGAATACGCGCAAAAAGATTTACCCGTCCTTATTCTTGGTGAAAGTGGTACCGGAAAGGAACTGATCGCAAAAGAAATACACGCGCAAAGTCATAGATACCTTGAACCATTCATCGCCGTCAACGTTTCGGCAATACCAGAAGATCTTTTCGAAAGCGAATTCTTTGGATACGAAAAAGGAGCTTTTACAGGCGCAAATGGGCAAAAAATTGGAAAATTCGAAGCGGCTAACCATGGAACGCTTTTTTTAGATGAAATAGGAGATATGAGACTCGATCATCAGGCAAAGCTTTTGAGAGTGCTTCAAGACTCCAAAATAACAAGATTGGGAAGTGTAAAAGAAATTCCGCTGGATTTTAGACTCATATGCGCTACGAACAAACCACTAAGTGAAATGATAAAAGATGGCACTTTTCGACAGGATCTATATTACAGAATAAACGTAATAAGAATAGAAATTCCGCCTCTCAGAGAACGCCCAGAAGATGTGGAAGCTATAGCTAAATATTATTTGAAGATGTATTCTGAAAAATTTTCCGAGAGGGAAAAAGTTTTGTCTCCCAAAGCGTTGAACGTTCTGAAAAGTTATAGCTGGCCCGGAAATGTAAGGGAATTGGAAAACGTTATATTAAGGGCAATGATAAATTCTTCGGAAGAAGAGATAAAGGTGCGTGACTTACCCGACGAGGTTGTCGGAGAACAGGAATACATGGATTATCAGACATTTCTTGTAAAAAAGAAGGTCGAAAAAGAAAAATTGTACAGAGAACTTCAGAGAAAATTCGTAAAGCAGTTACTCAGAAGAAGTAAAGGAAATGTGAGTAAAGCGGCAGAATTGGCGAATATGGATAGAAGACTCCTTCAAAATATGATAAAAGAAGTCAAAAGTTGGCAATCTTAAATGTAGATTGCTTAACAATAATTATAAGAAAATATTTATACAAAAAATTATAAGTATTTACAACGAATTACAAATTTATATGAATTGAAAAATGGGTATTGACATTGCCTCCTTTCATGTATATAATTGAGATGAAAAAAGATGGAGGTGACACGAATGGCAGAAAAGGAGTATGTGGTTGGAATAGATCTTGGAACAACAAATTCTGAAGTGGCAGTTGTAAAAGATGGAAAACCAGAAGTTATTCAAAACGCTGAGGGAAATAGGCTAACACCGTCTATGGTGGCGTTCACAAAAAGTGGCGAAATCTTGGTTGGAGAACCGGCCAAAAGACAGGCAATACTTAACGCAGAAAGAACCGTAAGATCGATAAAAAGACACATGGGCTCTGATTACAAAGTGAAAATAGACAACAAAGAGTACACTCCACAAGAAATAAGCGCTTTTGTCTTAAGGAAACTTCGTAAAGACGCAGAAGCAGCTCTTGGAGGAAAAGTGAGAAGGGCAGTTATAACGGTCCCGGCCTATTTTGAAGATTCTCAACGCCAGGCAACAAAAGACGCTGGAAGGATAGCAGGTCTTGAAGTTATGAGAATAATAAACGAGCCTACAGCTGCAGCTCTGGCTTACGGCGTTGACAAAAACAAGGAAGAAAACGTCATAGTTTGTGATCTTGGTGGCGGAACCTTTGACGTATCGTTGCTGGAAATAGGTGGAGGAATCATAGAAGTTAAAGCAACAAGCGGAAACAACCATCTTGGTGGTGATGACTTCGATCAACGAATAATGGACTGGCTCATAGATACGTTCAAAAAAGACACAGGAATAGACCTTTCAAATGACAAGCAAGCTTTGCAGAGGTTAAAAGACGCGTCTGAAAGGGCAAAAATAGAATTAACAACGAAGATGGAAACTCAAATAAGCTTACCCTACATAACCGCGGACGCAAATGGTCCAAAACACCTGGAGGCAACTTTAACAAGAGCAAAACTCGAAAGTCTCATTCAAGACATAGTGGAAAAGATGCGTGAACCGATAGAAACCGTTTTAAATGATACAAAAATCTCACCAGACGATATTGCCGAAGTTTTGCTCGTCGGTGGTTCAACGAGAATGCCAATAATTCAAAGATTCTTAAAAGATATATTCC
>WFYR01000052.1 GCA_015489955.1 Mesoaciditoga sp.
TTGGTAGAAATGAAAAGGGATTGAGCAAAAAAGACAGTTCGCTTAAAAGAAATGGTATTGAAAACACCAACGACCATACGCTTAGGGAAACGAAAACGTTTTTCATTTCAGATCACCTTTCTTTACGTTAACGTTACCGGTGAATTCGGGAACGCTTCTGAGATCGTGTGTGCCTTGAGTTACGTGGGTTTCCACGTAAGCCGTGTATTCGATTTGTGTTTTTTGCTTTTTTAAGGCGTTAAGAAGGTTGCTCGTCTGATCGCTTAAAAAGGTTACGTCGCAGACGTAATGAAATTTTCCGTTTTCGAAGTTTCCCAGGTTTGCCTGATCGCCAACGATTAAGTGATATCCGAGATCGGTGTCTTTCGTTTTCAACAAAAGCTGAATGCCGGAAACGTAAGCGCGCACGTTTTTTTCTTTTGTTTGCAAATTGAAAGAGAATGTTGCTTTAACGCTGGTAGCCGCTTTTTCCACGTGTGTGATGGCAAGAGAGAGTTTTAAATTCTTCATGAATGATGTATAAGAACTGAACCTCGCGATTTGAATCGCGAGGTTCACGGCTATAAAAGCTGAAATGGCTATGAAGAAAGCGCTTTTTTTTAACGACATCTGCGTCACTTCCCGTCTTTTTCGTACAAGAAGCACGCAACTTTGTGGCCGTTGCCAACATCGTAAAGCGGCGGTTCTTCCTTTCCACACCTTTCGGTGGCAAATGGGCACCTTTCGTAAAATCTGCATATTTTGGGTGGATCTATTGCCTTTCCTATTCCTCCCTTTATTTGAAGAGACTTTCTTTTAAATTCTGGATCTGGGATTGGAACGGCTGAAATCAACGCTTTTGTGTAAGGATGCAGTGGATTTTGTATCACGTCTTCCGTTTCTCCATATTCGACCATCCTTCCAAGGTACATAACCGCTATGTGATCTGTCATGTAACGTGCAACGGCGAGATCGTGCGTTATGTAGATGAAGGTCATGTGCATGTCGGCTATGAGATCCATCATAAGGGTCATAACTTGGGTTCTTATCGAAACGTCAAGCATGGAAGTTGGTTCGTCCGCCACGACGAATTGTGGGTTCATCACCAAAGCGCGCGCTATGGCAACGCGTTGCCTTTGGCCACCGCTCAATTCGTGAGGGTAACGCCAAAGGAAAGCGTCCGGTGGAGATATTCCGACTCTTTTGAGTATTTCCATTACCCTTTCTTCTCTTTGCTTCAAGCTTCCTTCATTTTGTATGTTCATGGGTTCTGAGACTATGTCAAAGATTGTTTTTCGAGGGTTCAGCGATTCAAATGGATCTTGAAATATCATCTGGCTTTTGCTGTGAAACCATTTTCTGTCTTGCGCGCTTTTTAAATGTGTTACGTCTTTGCCCAAAAACGTTATCTTTCCATCTGTTGGCTCGTAAAGCCTTAAAAGCGTCTTTCCAGTCGTGGTTTTGCCACATCCGGATTCTCCAACGAGACCCAGAACTTCCCCTCTTTTTATTTCGAAATTGAGATCGTCGACGGCGTGTAAAAAGCTCTTTGCCCGCGAAAAAGGGCTCTTTCTTAGCGGAAAGAACTTCTTAAGGTGTTCAACTTTTAAGACCGTTTCTTGAGCGACTGCACTTTTAGCTTCATCCATTGATGCTCACCTGCTTTCTAAGGTTCTGAGGGTGAAAACACGCGACGTAGTGATTGGGCTCAATTTCTTCGTATGGGGGGGTCTTTTCCCAACATTCTTTAGTGGCGAAGGGGCATCGCGGTGCGAATCTGCAATGATCCGGCGCGTTTAAGAGGTTGGGTGGTTCGCCAGGGATCGTTACCAATTTTTTCTTTTCGCCGTGAATGGATGGGAATGAAGACATCAAGCCCACCGTGTACGGATGGGCGGGTTTCTTGAATATCGTAACGGCATCCGAAAGTTCGACTATTTTTCCAGAGTACATTATGGCTATTTTTTCGGCGACTTCCGCTATAACGGCTATGTCGTGGGAGATGTAGATCATGGACATGTTGAGCTTTTTCTGAATTTTTGAAAGCTCTTTGAGTATCATGTCCTGAACTATGACGTCCAGAGCGGTCGTTGGCTCGTCCGCGATTATCAAATCGGGGTTGCATGCCAAGCTCATGGCTATTACCGCCCTTTGTTTCATTCCGCCAGAGTATTCGTGTGGGTAATTGTCCATTCTTTTGGGATCAAGGCCAACGAGTTTGTAAAGTTCGGCCACACGCTCACGAGCTTCTTCAAAGGTCACGTCTGGTTCGTGAGCCAATATGGCCTCAATTATCTGGTCACCAACTCTGTAAACGGGGTTCAAAGAGTTCATCGCGGCCTGGAAAATCATCGCGATGCCTGCCCATCTTATCTTGTTCATTTCTTCTTCTTTTAATTTGACGATGTCTTGGCCTTTAAAGAGAATTTGACCTCCAACTATTTTTGCGTTTTCGGCAAGCAACCGCATAATAGACATTGAAACAGACGTCTTTCCACAGCCGGATTCTCCAACGAGACCCATGGATTCTCCTTGATTGACGGTAAACGAAATTCCGTCCGCGGCTTTCACCATTCCCTGTTTGGTGCTGTAGTACATTTTTAAATCTTTAACTTCCAACACTGCGCTCACGTTGCTCACCTTCTCCTCAGTCTTGGATTCACAACTTCATCCAATCCGCGACCTATAAAGTAAAAGGCTCCGCAAAGCAAGGTGATGGCTGCCCCTGGCGGAAGCCAAAGCCACCAGTAGTGCCCAATGTTGCTTCCAACTATGTACCCTGCCGTGTCCGCGGTGTAAATCATCAAGCCCCAGGACATCTTTATGTTTAGCAGACCGAAGAAGGACAAAACGGCTTCTGAAAAGATGGCTCCGGTAACGTTGAACATCATGTACAAAAATGACAGTGGCATGACGTTGGGGATTATGTGATTCACTATCAGATAAGGATTGCTCGCACCGGATACTTTTGCCGATTCTATAAATGGTTTCACTTTCACTATCATGGCCTGCGATCGCAAAACGATTGTTATTCCACCAAAGCCGGATATCAATCCTATTATCAACGCCAACCTGAAAAGATCTATTTGAATCATTCCGCTAAGAACAATCAAAAATGGTATGAAGGGAAAGAGCAAAACCAAATCGGCCAATCGCATGAAGAATGTGTCCACGGCACCCCCGTAGTACGCCGAAACGGTTCCTATGATCGTTCCTATGAAAACCGTTATGAGGGCGGCAAGAATTCCAAGTGCGAATTCCCTCGGTGTCGAGTACAGAAGCTGCGCTAAAACGTCTCTTCCTAAAGGATCCGTTCCTAGAAGATGGTGTAAAGACGGAGGAGCTGGATTTAGCATTTGCGTGAAGTCGTATCCCGTTACGGGATCGTACGAGACCATTCCTGACAACGTTGGTTTCCAGACTGTAGCCGCAAGTATTGGATAAACTATAAAACCGGCTATTGCGAATATTATAACTATCCACAAGCCTAAGACTCCTATCTTCGATTCCGAGAAGATCTTCCAGTTTTCTTTGAAAGAACGCCACGCCAATTTCATCTTTATGGTTAGCGGTGATTCCAAAGCACCTTCAATTTCTTTTGTAGCCATTCATTTGCACCTCCTCAGTAACGAATTCGCGGATCAAGGAACGCGTATATTATGTCCACAACCAAATGGGCAAACAAGACGAATATTCCCGTGAATATCAGCGCTCCAGACGCGAGTGGATAATCTTTTCCCAGCGTGGCATTTAAAAGTGTCATTCCCATTCCTGGCCATGAAAATAGAGATTCTGTTATAACTCCACCGCTAACCACGAAGCCCATGGAAAGGACGAAATTGGTTATGACGGGCAGCATGGCCGTTCGCGCGGCGTGTTTGTCCCTTACGACTTTGTCTGGGAGACCTTTGGCACGGGCAGTTGTTATAAAATCTTCTTTTATTGTTTCGAGCATTGAGTCTCTCATGACAAGCATCGTTCCGGCGTAAGAGACAACGGCGACGGTTAATACCGGCAAAACCATGTGCCATAGTATATCGGCGCCGTAGATTCCGTAAGGACTTACCGCCCACCAGAATACTGCAAAGGCGCTTGAAATGGCCGTTGCAGTGTAAAATATGATCTTTCTCGTTTTAACTTTGTGAGAAACCTTTCGTGCCACTGCAAACGCGGCCAGCATCGCAGCTCCCACTAAACTTATCGTTAGGAGTAAGTACAGGAAGATCGTTTGGGCTGTGAAATTCGTTTTGAGCCACAAATCCGGGTTCAAAAACTGGTTTATTGGCATGATTCCCAGATAGGCTCCAAAGAACCAGATGAAGACGAATATCAACAAAGGAGTGAAGACGGTGTAGGTTATAACACCTATAACGGTGGCAACGTACTCTGAAGCTTTTCCTCTCTTCCAGGCAAGGGATTTTCCTGAGCTGAAACCTATGAAGAACGAAACAAGGGTTGCCGTTGTGAAAAGTAATATCGTTCTTGGCAATCTCTCGGCAATAATATTCCACACGGGGGTTGGATAAAATGAAAAAGAAATCCCCAAATTGAGCGTGAAAACGTTTTTCAAGTAAGTTAAAAATTGAATCCAGAGAGATTTGTCAAGCCCAAAAGCGTGAAGTATGGCCTCCCTCGCCTGTGGCGTTAAATTTGGGTTCATGGTAAGCATTGCCTTTATTCCGCCTGGCATAGCGTGAAGCAAGAAGAAAATAACCGCTATGTAGATGACCAGCAATATGAGGATCTGAATGAGCCTTTTGCCGACGTATTTCAGCATCCATTCTCACCCACAATCATTTTAAGTTCCTCCTCTTTTTGAATTTTAAAAAGCCGGGCGTAGAGCCCGGCTCTTGAAGTGAACAACTTATTTTACGATCTTCACGTAAGATTTTTCACCGTACGTTCCTTGAATTCCATCCAGCACATGCGTGTAGGCAAAGGATATTCTATCCCTATAAGCTTCAACTACAGGCGATGTGAAGAGAACAACATAAGGAACGTCTTTGGCGAGCATTTCCTGCAATTCAAATGCGTACTTACGCGCTTTGTTCATATCGGTTTGATCTATGAATTCATCGGCGACTTTATCGAATTTTGGATTGTCGTATCCGGGAGTATTCCAATCTCCAGGATTGATTCCGTTCTTGGAGTAGAAGAAATCTCTCAGGTAATCTGGGTATATGCTAAGACCCCAACCGAGCATGTAGATATCGAAGTTGTACTTCTGATCCCAAACAGCGCTGACGATGTTGTTGAAAGACGTCAAATCGGCGACTATCGGTATGCCTATATCGTTTGCCCACTTCTCAATCCAGAGAGCGGCCGTTGCCCTCATAGGATCGTATCCAGCGGAAGGAGCCATGAGTTTTATCGATTTGATCAGCTTTCCATTTGGAGCGATAAGACCCATACCGCGCTGGACAAGTTGGCCGTTCTTTATCTTAGGCTCAACTAACCATTTGAAGCCGGCGTCTTTGAGCACCTTAATGGCGGCTTCGTATCTTTGCGCAGTTGTCATGCCTTCGCCGTAAGGCTTAATGTTCTTGTCGTACCAGAAGGCGTTGCCAGGTGGGACGACCGTTGCCAGAGGTATGGCGACTCCTTGAAGTATCTTGTTGCAGAGAAGGTTTCTGTCTACAAGGTAAGCAATGGCCACACGGAAAGCTTTCAAGCTCATCGGGTAACGTCTCATGTTGAAAGCAATGTAGCGGAAACCGTTAGCCGGGTTGGAAACCATCTTTATGTGTGGATTAGTTTTCAACTGAGCCTGGAATCCCTTTTGCAATCCGTTTGGATTGAGCACGAAATCGACAGTGCCTTTCAGCAGAGCCTGGATGGCTGCCGATTGATTCTGGTAGATCCTGAAGATGATCGAATCAACGTACGGACCGACTGTAAAGTCGTGAAGTACTTTTCCTTCAGCCTTTCCGTAGAACGTTTGATCCAGTCCAAGTGTTGGTGTGATGTAACGCACTGCGCCATTTGCGTACTCAATTTCTTCCTGTCCTTTAAAGCTGTAGTCTTTTACAGCCTGGTTTACGACAAAAGCTCCCTTTTGCCATTTTGAAACGGTGAATGGCCCAATGGAAGGTTCGTCCAAAACGGGACCGTAAGACATCATGTACTTCGCTGGGTCGGGTTGTTTAAGAGCTTTTTCGTAAATTGGCTCCCAGTATTTCTTCTGGACGATTGTGCTTTGAAGTACTCCGTAGACGAATTTTCCGCTCAGTTTGTGGATGTAGATTTTGACCGTGTAATCGTCAACTTTTTCTATTTTGGCGAAAACAGTTGGGTCAAGACTGCTCATCCAGTTGCCAGGTATTTTGAGCTTGAACGGTACTTCGTAGGAAAATACAACGTCATCTGCCGTAAAAGGCGTGCCGTCAGACCACTTTACACCTTTTAAAAGGTGTACCGTTGTGACGTACATAGTTGTGCCGTCTTCCGTAACCTTTTTAAGTGGTGTCCACATTCCGTCTGCCAAAGCCGGAACAACCGCATAGGTTACGTCAGACAGCGTGTACAACGAGCCGTATTTGACCATACCCACGTAGAAATTCCACGATGTGGCGTTTGGTCCCAACATAGACCAAATGTTAAGAGTTGTGATGTTTGAGACCAACGCGTAATTTACTGTGCCTCCTGCGAGCGATAGCACTCCAAGTGCGAGAATCATGAGTGCCACCAAAAATATCGCTTTTCTCACGCATGAAGCCCCCCTTCATAATGATATATTTTCTCTCCAATTAGGAGAAA
>WFYR01000053.1 GCA_015489955.1 Mesoaciditoga sp.
TACACGTACCTGTTCAACGCGTTCGCTATCACGAATCCGCTTGAATAAGCAACTTTGTTTCCAACAACCGCGCGTGACACGATAAAATACTTGGTGTATCTAGTACTTGGATCTTTCGTTTGAATGACGACAACTTGTGGAATTGTGTGCAAAGCCCCTGAAGCTTTAAGAGATGCGAACATGTTTTCAACTTTGGATAGATTGTTTAGCACCAAAACATTTGAATTCGTGGCCAAAATGGATAGAGTTTTCTTCCACGCGTCTCCATCTATTGAAGAATAAATGGAATTGAAGAAACCATTTGAAGAGTTTGGCTGAAGCCAGCCAATGGAAGAAAACGGCACGTTAAACAAGCTTTGATCTACGTCAAATCCGCCAATGGAGTTGGCAAAATGCGCCATGTAGGAAGTCCCCATTTGTAAACCGTTCATCGAATCGGAAGAAGCCATGAACAATTTTTCTTTTGAAATGCGAAGCCAAGAGGTGTTTGAAACGGCATTGGTGATCACGGCAACAAAAATACCCACCGCTGCCAGCAATACGAGGGCGGTTACCAATAAATACCCTTCTCTCATTTTCATAAATCAACACCTCCATTTTTATTATCGGCTAAAAAGGAACAAAAATCAAGCGGCAAATTTTCAAATGGTTGCGAATGTTGCCTTGGTTTTGCAACTTGTTGATCGTGCCCCTTCGCCGGCTTCGTCGATACTTCCCCTGCAAGCGGATGCAAGCTTCTCAATTTGAAAACAACTCTGCTGATTCTCCTCCCAAGCCTGGGAGGAGAGGGCCAACAACGTTGGCGAGGAGGGTTCATTGCCCCCTTCGCCGGCTCCGCCGCCACTTCCCCCGTAAACGGGGGCAGAATATCCATAAATATTTTTGAAGCTTTATTGGAGAAAAGTTCAAATTATCAAATTTCTTCTCTATGTTTTTGAGCTAGAATGTTGTAGAATTATCTTGGATAAAACAAAAGGAGCGATCGCGTTGGCACTTGTAAAAGTTACGAATTTAAGAAAGGTTTACAAAACGGGAGAATTGGAATACGAAGCGCTTAAAGGCATGAGCTTTGAAGTTGAAGCCGGAGATATGTTCATGATCTTAGGGCCATCCGGAAGCGGAAAGACAACGCTGCTGAATTGTTTGTCAGGAATAGACGATCCAACGGCTGGTTCCATATGGATAAACAACGTGGATATCGCAAAGCTTTCAGACGATGAAAAAACGAAATTCCGTGCCGAAAACATGGGCTTTGTCTTCCAGGCCTACAATCTTATAGACGTGTTGACAGCCAAGGAAAACGTGGCCCTTCCACTTCTCGCGCGTGGCATGGCTGAAAAAGAAGCGAACGAAAGGGCAATAGAAGTTTTAAGGGCTCACGGTTTGGAACACGTAATAGACAAATTTCCTTCGCAAATAAGTGGCGGGGAAAGACAAAGGGTGGCAATTTCGCGCGCGTTGGCTGGAAATCCAAAGATAATCTGGGCGGATGAGCCGACTGGCGCGCTTGATACCAAAACGTCTTTCATGGTCATGGATTTCATGAAAGAACTGAATGAAAGAAATAATCAAACTTTTGTGATAGTCACTCACGATGAAAAAATAGTCAAGTACGCGAACGCCGTATTGCGCATAGACAGCGGACAAATTGCGAGTTTTGAAAGATTTGAAAGAAAAAAATCGAGGGAAGACGTATTGGAGGGTGAAAAATGAAAAAGATTATAACTGTCTCTTTGATCGTTTTATTAGCCGTTTTTGCCCTTGGCGCGAGCGTTCTATTCGATGCAGGGCATGGGCAAAGCGTTGGAAACGCGGATTGGACTGTAAATGGAGCCTATTCCGATTTTGCCAACGCTTTAAAGAGATTTTTCAAAGTGGATGAAACTTACCAGCCTTTAAGCCTTTCACTTTTGAAAGGTTACAGCGTTTTGGTGATTCCAGAGCCAAACATTCCATTCAGCCAGGAAGAAGAAAACGCCATCATCAATTTTGTAAAAGATGGGGGCGGTGTTTTCTTTATCGCCGATCATGAAGGGGCGGACAGAAATCACAACGGATGGGATGCCGTTTCAATTTACGATGATTTTGTGAAAAAGCTTGGCTTCGATTTTGCGCAAGATACGCGAAGCCAATATCCAATAAAGTACGTGTTCAAAACCCCAATTACTTTAGGCGTGAAAAACGTTGGGGAATGGGCTGGCTCCACGTTGAATATTTTTGGTAAAAACGTTCACGCAGCCGTTGAACTTTACACACGACAGCCTTACGTTATTTACGGGACGTATGGAAAGGGAAGGTTTGTTGCCATTGGAGACAGCTCACCATTCGACGATGGAAGCGGCGCTCCATGGAAGTCTCTTTACGACGGCTGGCACACCGGAGACGATGGCGTGTTAGCTGTAAACAGCGTTTATTGGCTGGCAACGGGAAAATCCACAAACACGTCAGTTTACCTTAAAGCCCCCACTGTAGAAAGTGTGAAGGTTGTTTCCCCAACGAAGATCGTCGTTTCTTTTGACAAAAAAATCTTAGCGCCGATTTTGGTGAGGCTGAACGTGAATATTTCAAACGCAAAAGTAAAAGACGTTGAAGTTGAAGGAAACGAGATGGTAATCTTGCTAAGTGAAAAGCTATCAAAAGGGAAGCACAAACTCATAACAAGGGGAATAAAAGACGTGTACGGAAACGCATCACCGTTGAGTTCTTTTTCATTTGAGTACTGACAATCATGTTTTCCATAAATGATTCGATTTTTGTCACTGAAAATTCCAACGGAGCCGCCAATTCAGGTGTAATTGTAACTGATAAGGGCGTGATTTTGGTTGATTCGACGTTTTTTCCTTCAAAAGCTCGGAGAATAGAGGAATTCGTTTCTTCAATAACGTCAAAGCCCCTTTTGTACGTTATAAACACGCACTATCATCTGGATCACACCCTTGGAAATTGCGCCATAGAAGCGCCGGTAGTCGGAAGCGCGGCGACGAAGGATTTTCTTGAAAAATTCGATCTGGAGAGTTTTAAAAAAACTCTTGAGCCGTTAATCCAAAAAGAGTTGAAAGACGCCAAATTGATTCCTCCATCCGTTGTTTTTAAAAACAAGATATCTTTTGATATGGGGAATAAAAAAGTAGAAGTTGTGAAAATGGGAGGGCACACGCCTGATTCTTCTTTGGTGTATGTGTGGCCAGACGGTGTGTGTTTTTGTGGTGATCTTGTGTTTTCAGGCTATCACGCAGAGATAGAAGAGGATTCAAATTTGAACAGATGGATTTTGAACTTGAAAAAGATAAAGGAAAAAAATCCAAAATGGATTGTGCCGGGTCACGGTAAAGTTGGTGGAATGAGAGAAATAGACGAGATGATCTTGTATCTGGAAAAATTCAGAAGCCTTTCAAAATTGCTTAAATTAAAGGGTACAGAAGAAATTGTCGATAAATTTGGTGAAGATCCGGTCTTCGCGAATAGAGGATTTGCCTTGCTGTTCGAAGAAAGCCTGGTAAATTACCTGAAAGGGAGGAGAAAAAATGGAAAAAACGCTCGTTCTCATAAAGCCTGATGGAGTTGAGAGAGGTTTAATAGGAGAGATAATCACTCGTTTTGAAAGAAAAGGCTTGAAAATAGATGCCATGAAACTTTTGACGATGTCAAGAAAGCTCGCGGAAGAACACTACGCCGAACACGTGGGAAAGCCTTTTTACGAAAAGCTCGTAAATTTCATGACGAGCGGTCCAATAGTCGCGATGGTTATAGAGGGAAGAGAAGCCATAAAGGTTGTTAGAAAGCTCGCGGGAGCGACCGATCCAGTTGAAGCGGAACCTGGCACGATAAGAGGCGATTTTTCAACGTTGGAGCCCGCTAACACCCTTCACGCTTCCGACTCCCCACAGGCAGCCGAAAAAGAGATAAGAAGATTCTTTCCAGAGCTTTACGAAAAACAACCTTCACCCGATCTTCTCAAAGAGAACGAACAGCTCAGAAGAGAGGTTGAGATTTTGAGAAAGCGGGCAGATTGGTACGAGTCCCAGTCGCAAAAAATGGAAGAGCTTATAGCGCAATACAACGAGCTGGTGAAGAAAGAGTTTGATAACGTTGAAAATGTGATAGGCAAGATAGGAACGAAAGAGGTTATCGATCCTATTACACGACTGTATTCGCGTGATCATATGCTTAATTATTTGAACTTCTTCCACTCAAAGGCTTTTCAAGAAAGCATAGATTACGCTTTGATTTTCGTGGATATGGACGATTTTGAGAAAAAAACAAAGGAACTTTCACAAGAGGAAAACGATATTCTCATGAGAGAAATCGGAAAGTTCTTAAAAAACATGGTGCGCGTGCCACTGGACATAGTTTCACGCCTTGGAACTGACGAATTCTTGATTTTGCTAACGCAAATTTCAAAAGATGCTGCCATAACGGTCGCAAACCGTATCAACGACGGATGCGCAAAGGGGAGTTTTAAAATAGAAAACAAGTCTGTAAAACTTACCTGCACCGTTTCTGTCATACACTTCCCAAGCGATGGTTCACAGCTTTCACAAATGCTGGAAAGCGGAGAAAAACTGATAGAAGAAGGAAAAAAGAAAGGAAAAAATCAAGTTGTTTTCTATTGAAACAATGTGTGAAGGGAATGGTCGTCGTTGAAGGATCTTCTAATAATAAAATTCAAGGCTCAGAGCAAAGCCACCGTAGAAGATTACGTGGGCTATTTCATGGTGAAAAAGAGAGGAGACATAAAGTACAAAATCTTGCAGTATCCAACATCGCTTTCCTCTTTTGTGAATGTGGAATTGTCCGATCCTTTTAAGATCTTCCAGAAAAAATTGGAAGATTCCATCGTTAAAATAACGAGAAGCGCTCCAGAGTTTAAATCCATGAACACCAATCTAAACAGGTATGTTAATAGAAGACTTCTAAGTGAGCCTTCTTTTGGTTTGAAGCTCATATCCGCTCACAAAGCGGGGGAAAAGATGATAGTAAAGGATTTCGTAAAGGATTTTTTTGAAGAATGGGTGTCCGATCTAAACGTTCAAATTTCAATTGAAGAGCTCTACTATTCGGAACTTTCAAAGCAATTTTCGAAGTACAGCACGCCTGAAGACGTGGTTTCAATGCTGGAAAGGGCGGATTTAAGTAACCTTTCCGAAGCTTACCCAATAGTAGATCCAATACGTGGCAGACCGGTTACCTCATTTGACATTGGAACGAGAATTTACTTTACCGTTTTAAAATTTTCAAATGAAGAAGACAAAAAAAAGATCATGACGGCTTTCCCGGATAAATTCAACGAAGAAGGGGAAAATATTCAACCGTTGATTGGAACGATGATTTCCAAAGAATTCACCAACGGCTCACAGGACTTCATACTGATAAAAATAGAATGCAACGGTGTCCTCTTTAAATCTGTAGTTTATGGTGGAGTAAACATCATGTGGGAAAGTGTGGGCGTGCCTGAAAAAGATGATGATGAAAAAGACGTAGCTTCTCTCTTTTCAACGCATGAAAAGGAAGAACTCAATCAACTGTTGAAAGAAAAGGAAAAAATCAAGTTTTCAGACGTTTTAATAGCTATGATACTGGTGGTGGGCATAGTTTTGGCTATCGTGATTGGCGTTTACTTTTTCTTCTGGAAATGAAAAAGGGAAGCGTGTTGTTGGAGTCTCTCGTTTTTCTGGTTTTGTCCGCAGTAATGTTTTTTTTGGTTTTGAACGGAGTAAATAGACTTTGGCAAAGGCAGCGCTTGATAGAAAAGAAATCCGAAGAATTCGCGTTGAAAACATCAATATACAACGTGAAAAGAAAAGGAAAAGATGTACCCTCAAGGTTGAAAGAATATCTGAAGGGAAAGAAATTCCATGAAAACACTTCAGAGAATGAAAAAAGGTTCTCTAATAATTCAACTCCTGGTGGCAATAACAGTTTACACGATAGGCTCCGCGATAATTTTTGAATCGATTTCGTACCTTTTTAAAAATTTATCCTTACTTTCAGCCGCTGAAAAAAACGTGGAAGATTTCGAACACGTCATGGCTTATCTCAACTCCCAGATGGAACATTGCAAAGATTTCAAAATACTAAAAGGAACGAATTGGTCAGTTTTGCTTACAGATTCAACGCCGGTTGTAGCGTTTGAAATTCTCGGCGGAAAAGGCGTGAATACGTTACGAAGGCTTCGGGCAAGGGAAAAATTGCATTTTTCAGATTTAAAAAAGAAAAGATTTGGACTAATATATCTCAATGAAAATTTTTATGGCTTTAACGCCATCTATCAGGGAAGAGAAAAAATGGAATTCACAAAAGAAAACTCTCACCTTCTCTTTAAAATGGGAAAAAGATGGTTTTACATCATGTAAAAGGTGGTTAAAATGATAAACGTGAATGGAAAGCTTTATCCCACGGTAAGCGATATTACCAAAGTTTCTGAGGAAGAAAGAAAGGGAGAAGATTACGTTGGCAACACAAGCGGCATCTTCCTTGTAACGTCTTCCATTTTTAAAAAAACTTCTGGTGGAAGTGATTTTACGCAAGCGGTGGTGTGCGACGCGCAAAAGAGCGTAAACGTCAACATATGGGATAAAAAAGTAGAGGCCGGCACTTTGCTCTTTTCCCATTACGAGTACAACCCGAATTACCGCTCTTTTTCTCTTAAACCCATCCGAATAGTGCCTGCCGATCAAGTTCCCGAAATAGAAAGTGCTTTGACTCCGCACTTCGAAATCGATAACTTGCAATCGTGTTTGAAGTACCTCATAAAAAGCGTAAAAAACGAACACTTAAAAAGGCTTCTCGAGGAGATATTCGTGAAAGACACCGAATTTTACGCTTCTTTTATCAACGCCACGGCCGCCTCTCAAAATCACCATGTAGGAAGGGGCGGCCTTTTTTTTCACACCATTTCAATGACAAAGGTAGCTTTGAATTTGATTTCCAATTACCCAAAACTCAACAGAGATCTTGTTGTAACGGGATGTCTTATACACGATATAGGTAAGGTCAAAGCCTACACCGATGCGCCAATTTTTGAGTACACGAACGAAGGAAAATTGGAAAATCACGTTGTGCTCGGAATAAAAATGCTTGCCCGCTTCATAGATAGAGTGCCCAACTTTCCAGAAGATCTGGAAAGCGTTTTAACGCATATCATAGCGAGCCATCACGGACAACTCGAATACGGCTCTCCGGTAGAGCCAAAAATTCCAGAAGCCATGGTGGTACACTTCGCGGACGAAATAGATGCCAAGCTCAACGCGGTTTTTAACGCCTTAGATGAAACAGAAAGCAACACGTGGCAAAGGGTTGCAATGTTGAGAAACGATATCTTCAAATTCGAATTAGACGGTGAGGAGGAAAAAGAATGAAGTACGTTACCATTACAGGTGGAGTATTAAGTGGGATAGGCAAAGGCATAACGGCGGCATCTATAGGCGCGTGCTTACAAAATCAAGGGCTAAAAGTGGACGTTTTAAAGATAGACCCTTACCTAAACGTGGACGCTGGAACGATGAATCCAAACCAGCATGGAGAAGTGTTCGTAACCGAAGATGGGTACGAAGCCGACCTGGATTTGGGCCATTACGAGAGATTTTTGGGTAAAAACATGACTCGCTGGAACAACGTAACCGCCGGACAGATCTATTCCAACGTTATCGAAAAGGAGAGAAGGGGCGAATACCTGGGGGCCACGGTTCAAATGATTCCACATGTAACGGCTGAAATAAAGAAAAGAATTTCAAATTTGAAAGGCGACGTCGCCATAATTGAAATAGGCGGAACAGTTGGTGACATAGAATCAGAAATATTTTTGGAAGCGATAAGGGAATTTTCAATGGAAAACGGAAGAAACGAGAATTTCGTTTTCGTTCACGTTACTTACATCCCCTATTTAAGGGTTACCAACGAATTCAAGACCAAGCCAACCCAGCAATCAATTCAAATCTTGAGAAGGGCTGGCATATCTCCAGATGTAATCGTTTTGCGCGGGGAGAAGAGTTTTTCAGAACAAACCATGAAAAAGGTGGCGCTCTTTGGAGGTGTCAATGAAGGGGCGGTGTTTGGACTTGAAGACGCTTCAAATGTTTACTCCATACCTCAAAAAATACACGATTTAAGAATGGACGAACTCGTAATGGAAAAGTTAAACGTGAAAGCCAGAAAAGATTTTGACTGGAAATATCCCAATTCATCTAAAGACGCCAGAATAGCGATGGTGGGAAAGTATCTGGCAACAGACGATGCTTACAAATCTGTTCTGGAAAGTGTTGCGCTGTGTGGTTACAAAAAACCAGAACTGGTGGATTCCGAAACTCTGGAAAACATTCCAGAAAAAGAAGTGGAAAAAAGGTTAAAAAAATACGCCGGCTTTATAATTCCTGGTGGCTTTGGAAGTAGAGGAATAGAAGGCATGATACGCGCTATAAAGTACGCGCGCGAAAACGACAAGCCTCTACTTGGCCTATGCCTTGGCATGCAACTTATGGTAATAGAGTACGCCAGAAATGTTGCAAATCTAAAAGGAGCCAATTCAACCGAATTCAATTCTCAAACGCCGTATCCGGTCGTAGATCTCATGGAAAAACAGAAGAAAATACTAAAACTCGGTGGAACCATGAGGCTTGGAGTGGAAGAGATAAAGTTATTCAAATGGAGTAAGCTCCACGAAATCTACGGTAGCGAAAAAATCCTGGAAAGGCACAGGCACCGCTACGAAGTGAACTTAAAAGATTTTGAAAACATATTCAGGACAAAAAAGGAAGAGGATTCACAAAAACTCACCATTTCAGCCATGTCAAATTTCGTTGAAGCGGTGGAATTGCCACACAAAAAATTCTACATTGGCGTTCAATTTCATCCAGAATACTCTTCAAAAGTTTCGGCACCGCACCCGATTTTCATGGAATTCCTTGAAAAGAGCTTCGAAAACAGGAATTTGAACGCTTAGTTCAGGAACAAATTCCAAAAAGATTTTTGGCGTTCTTTTCAGTCTGGCTTTCTATTTCTGCGAAGCTCTTGTTAAACAGTTGTGAAAGCATTTCTATTGTGAATCTAACGTTTTTTGGTTCGTTTCTCTTCCCTCTAACGGGCTGTGGAGAAAGATAGGGGCAATCTGTTTCTGTTAATATTCGCTCAAGGGGCAAATGAGAAATTATTTCTCTCAAAGCGACGTTTTTTTTGTACGTTGCTATACCTCCAACTCCTATGTAAAATCCCATTTTTACAAACTCTTTCGCGTCTTCTTCGCTACCGTTAAAGCTGTGTATAACTCCTCTTACATCGTAATCCTTCACGATTTTTCTCATATCTTCGTAAGCATCTCTCACATGGAAGATGAGGGGAATGTTCAACGTCTGAGCCAATTTCAGCTGTTCTTTGAAAACTTCCTTTTGAACAGTTCTTGGGGAAAGATCCCTGTAATAATCCAATCCCACTTCTCCTAACGCGACAACTTTTGACTGGTGAAGCAAAGCGGATAGCCTCTCAAGCCAACCATCTTTTACTTTTTCGGCATCGTGTGGATGCACTCCAACAGCAGCGTACACTTTTTCGTGTTCTTGGGCAAAAAGAGATGCCCTCTCGCTCGATTCAATATCGTATCCAACTTCTATTGCGCATTTCATCCCAATTTCTTCAAATTCCAGCACAATTCTTTCTCTATCGTTATCGAACTCTTCCATTGTGATATGCATGTGAGTGTCTATCATTTTTTCATCACCTTTCTTGCAAATTCACGGGCTATCGAATCTATATCCCCCGCACCCATGAAGAGGTACAAATCCGAGTTAAAAAAATTTGCTATTTTTTCCACATCATCGTTTTTTGACCAATATTTCACGTTAACATTTTGTTTTCTAAGCTCATCTATCAACATTTCAACGTTAACGTTATCCTTTTTTTCAAAAGCTTCAAATATATCGGTCACCACAACGTTCTTTGAATTTTTCAAAGCTCTGGCGAAATTCCTGTATTCCCTTTCAAAGCGTGAATAACGGTGAGGTTCAAACACAACCGTAGCGTTTTTAAAAAATGGGATAACCGAATTCAAACTCGATACCACTTCAGAAGGTGTATGAGCGTAATCGTTTACAACAACCGGCTGTTGTGAACTTACAATTTCCAACCGCCGCGAAACACCGGGATAGCTTTTCAAAGCGTTTAATGAATCTTCTATGGGTATTCCCATAAGCAAAGCCGCTCCAACGGCGGTGATGGCATTTTCCACCTGATACTTTCCTGGAATTGGAAGCTCGCCTAAAAATTCCTTTTCGTTGTATTTCACTTTGAACTTCTGACTAAAAAATTCAGATTCAACGATCTCATATCGCAAATCTCCATCTTCTTTTCCAATTTTTAGAATTTTTCCCCTTGCCTCTATTTCCGTAAAGTTAGAAGGGATGACCATTTGTGCTGAATGGAGTAAAAAGTTTTTTATTGAGTCAAGCTGTGAAGCGGGATCGTTTCCGTATCTTTCAAGATGATCGTAGCGTAAGTTTGTAAGCACGGATATTTGGGATATAACGTTTTTCATCTTCGGATCGGATTCATCCACCTCGGCGATAATTGGGCCTTTTCCAGATCTGAAATTTGAATTATCAAATCCTTTTGAGAAAGCTCCACACAGCAACGTGGGATCAAAATCGTTTTTCAACGCTATCCAGGCTATCATGCAGGTTGTTGAGCTCTTGCCATCTGTCCCGGTTACACCCACTTGCGGTTTTACAAATCGCGAAAAGAATTCCATCCTTTCCATAACCTCTATTCCCTTTTTCAAAGCCTGAGAAACTTCAGCATCATCTTCCTTGACAGCGGAGGATCTCACCACTATATCCACATCTTTCAGCTCTCTGTGGCCGACGTAAGCCTGGATATCGTTTTCAATTAGCTCATCAAATGCATCAGACTTTGAAAGATCGCTTCCGGAAACATCATGACCTAATTTTTTCATGTAAAGCGCCAAAGCGCTTAATCCCATTCCGCCAATTCCAACAAAATGGATCTTCAACTTTTAACGGCCTTCTTCGATTCAAAATACCCGAGGATTATTCCCAGCGCCACCGACCACAACGCGGCAAGCCCTATCTGGTAACTAACGGGCAAAGAGAAAGTAAGCGTATGGACTGGAATCCAGAACCACACTAACGTCCAGATAGCGCCTTTCATATTTGAATAATTGTGCCTTCGCATGAGAAGGTTGTCTAAAAATCTGTGCGAATAGATCATTATTGGACCAAAAATAAGGTTTGTAAACGAAGAAACGGCAAAAGCCCTTGCAAAGACGTTCGTATCGACAACGCTTGGAAGCAAATGGCTTGCCACCAGAGCGTGCGTGAAACCGAAAAAACCAACAAAAGCGTACTTTATCATGATCGCCAGCAAAGACCACACCACCGCTTTTTTCAACGCTACGAAGAAGCCAAAAACGTTCTGATGCGCTATTTTTCTGGAGATTGCCTCGCCTATCGTTCCGAGAATGGCAAATTGAATTATCGCGGAAAATATCGGATAGCTTTCCACGAATTTTACGTAAAAATTCATATTATTCCTCCATTCACCTTGATTTTTCCCAGTCGGATTTTAACATGAAATGATGTTTTGGGGGAATTTTTAACCGCAGCAAAACTTATTTTTTGAACTTTTCTCTCCTATCCAGGTGATACCTCTTTATCATGTTGTCTATCGTTCTTCGGCTTACGGAAAGCTTTTTGGCGGCTTCTTCTTTGTCCCAGGAACACGCTTTTAAAACCCTCTTTATTATTTCGCTCTCGAGGCGCGCGTGAAGTCTTTCCATCATGTCTTTTAGTGGTTCATTCTGAGCCATATACAGATCCGTCATCGATTCAACGAATCTTTCGGTGAGCTCGGTCTTCGCAAAGGCGTTTGGGTTGTACCTGATCTCCTCTTTCGTTTCTGGAGACTCGGAAAATTCGACAAAACGCGTAACGATGTTTCTCAATTCACGCACGTTTCCCCTGTATTCGTGTCCAAGGAAAGCGCGCTTAACTTCTTCTGGAAAATCGTTAAACCTTATGGTGTAACCAAAATCGTTTAAAAAATTATCGACCAAAAAGGGAATGTCATCTCTTCTATCACGAAGAGGTATGAGATCTATTTTCAATTCGGATAGTCTGTGATATAGATCTGATCTCAATCGTTTTTGAGGATCTTGATTCGTAGCAGCGTAAATTCTCACATCTACATGAACTTCTTTGTTAGAACCAACGGGCAAGAACTTTCCGCTGTCCATAACGGTTAGAAGCTTTGATTGAATGTGCTTTGGCATTTCACCTATTTCATCTAGCAAAAGGGCTCCCTCATCCGTCGCCTCAAGCAAGCCTTCTTTCGCCGAATACGCGCCGGTATATGCCCCCTTAACGTGACCAAAGAGCTCGCTTTCAAGTAGATCTTCTGGGACGTTCGCGCAGTTAAGTTCTAAAAATCTGTTTTCCCTTCTGTGAGAAATTTTGTGCATTATTTGGGCAACTGTGGATTTTCCCGTGCCGGTTTCGCCCGATAAGAAGATGTTAGAATCGCTAAACGAAAAGAAGATCAAATCTTCTCTAAGCTTTCTAATGAAATTACTCATTCCCGCGAGCATCGATGTGTTCTTTTCCACATCTTTTAAGAACTTTTTCAGCCCTTCATTTTCAAAATCAAAAACGAATATTAGATTATCTTTCAACTTCAGATGCGCTTCTGGCTCGTTTACGAATATCCTTGCCATTATTCCATGTGAAACCATGAAATCCCTTATCTTTCTCGCTTTTCCAAAGAATTCTTTTCCTATGAATATCAAAATGCGCTTATCAGCGTAGCTTGAAACATACGAAAGAAAAGCGGTATCGTCCTGAAAAACTTCTAATTCATCTATGAAGTTCACATCGTATTCAAGAGTCTCTCCAATATTCGTTAAAGGATCTCCCACAAAAAAGGCTTTCATAAAAGCACCTCCAATTTCTAACACAATTTTAACATATTTTTATACTTTTTGGAAATGTTCTTCCAAAAAGGAAAATGTTTTCCATGATGAGAACGTCTGTTCCTTGCTCGGAAGGCTTTTACCCATTCAAGTTCCCTTTTTGGGTGTTTGAAACGTTCTCACTTATGGAACGAATTGCGCTAATAAAAAGCGAAAGGGTTTAGAGACCCGTAAAGGATGTGGGGGATTATGAAAAAAGAAATGATATTCGTGTTGATCTCACTAATTTTGGCAACGCAAATAGTGGTGTACAAGTGGAACGAACAAAATGAAAAGTGGGAAGCGGTTTTATCGCAAGGCGCGAGCGCAACAGCATCCGGCAATTTCACAACACAAGACGTCAATGGAAACGTGAATGGGTTTATACCCATATCTTTCTTATCGCAAGATGGAAAAAGGCTTAACTTCAAACTGAATGTAAACATATCACGGTTTAAAACTAAATTGGTGTTGAAACCCATGGTTTATTCTCACGTCTTTGGAAAGTGGACAATAGATAACATGTATTTGCTCTTCGACTCAACAAACGATTTAAACGTGTCTTATTCTTTTGAAGGAAATGTGAAAGCTTATTACATAACCCAAGTAGACAAAAAAGGAATCCAGAAGAATTCTAAAGGATGGAAAGAGATGGACAAAAATGTGAATATCGATCAGATAAATGTGAAAGCTGGCTCGCATGAATTTTACCTATGGATTGGCTTCGATAAAACAAAAGACAAAATATTTGTGGGGCCAGTCATCTTTGACACGTACATCGTGCCAAACATCTAAAACGAGAGGAGATGGAAGATGTGAAAAAGATTTTATTTATATCCGCAGCGTTCCTGATTTTCTTTTCTATCTTCGCTCTTGCAAGCGGAACAAGCGTGTTTAACCTTCAAGACAATTTGTGGATTCCACTTTATCAAAAAACAAACTCATCTAAACCTTTAGCCAGTCCACACTCATCGCCCAATTCGCCTTCTACAGTTGCAACACCACTCGTGTACGTTCACATAGAATACACCAAAATTTCGGCACACGTAGATGTTCCCGGCGAATGGATGATGGGAAATATAAACATCACCACGATTGCGAGCAATACACCTATAATAATGACTTTTTCAACAAGCGGAAATTTGAGGAATGGCTCGCTTACCATTCCCACTTATTACCAAAAATACGATGGAAATTCAAATTACATTCCCAATCAGCCACTTCACGCTGCCGTTTGGAAAGCGGCCAACAAAAACTGGCCAATTGGAATGAACGGCTATCAATTGACACGCAGAATAGGTAACCATTCATTGAAATTATGGATAGGCGTGAACGTAAGAGATTTCACAAAAAGAGGACGTTATACGGGATGGATACAGATCTCAATAGCTCAGGTTCCGTGAGAAAAATCATTTTAATTATCGCTCCCATGGTAATTTTTTTCATGTTGATACTGTCTGGATGCTCCCTCATATTTCTGTCTCCTGAAATCCCTTCAAATCCTTCACCTTCAAACGGGGCAACAAATGTTCCGATTGATATTCCCCTAAGGTGGAAAGGGCAAAATGGAGTAAAATACTACCTCTATTTTGATACTTCTCAAACTCCTTCTTTACTTGCCGCAAATCTTACAAAATCCGAGTATCTTTCCTCTACCCAATTGAATTTTTCCACAACTTATTATTGGAAGGTGAAAGTGAAAAACGTTTTGGGAGAAAAAATAGGTCCTGTCTGGCATTTCACCACTCAAAATGCGCCTATTCCCACAACACCTTCTTCACTTAAAAAAAAGTGGGTAGGCTCAAATGCTGTCTCAATTTCTTTTAAGGACAATTCAAACAACGAGAATGGATTTGTTCTTGAACGTTCAAAAGACGATATTTCTTTTTCAGCAGTAGCTACCCTGAATCAGGATATAACATCTTATATTGACGTAAACGTATCAGCAAACAATGACTATTTTTACAGAATTTACGCTTTTAACGATTTTGGAAGTTCAGGATTTTCCAACGAAATACACGTGAAAACGTTAAACGCAAGTGCTGGAAATTTAAAATGGAAATTCAAGTCTGATGGAAAAATTCGTTCAAATACGGCGTTGGATTCATCTGAAACGGTGTATTTTTCATCTCAAGATGGTAATCTTTACGCTGTTAGAAAAAATGGCATCCTAAAATGGAAGCGAAATATTGGCTTGACGAGATCTTCACCTTCGCTAAACGACAATACGGTGTACATAGGAAACGATCAAGGAACGCTTTACGCTTTTAATTTAGATGGGAGTTTGAAATGGAAAAATCTTTTCTCTTCTGCCCTTTCCTGCGTTTCTATTGGAGAAGACGGAATGATTTACGTTCGATCTGGAATTTACCTTTACGCTGTTGATGATGACAACGGAACCGTTATGTGGAAGTATGAGATAGGAAGCGCTTTTTCTGGTCCAAGCATAGGGAAAAGTGGAACAATTTACATTGGAGGGGGGGATTGGTACCTTTACGCCATAAACCACGACGGAAGCCTGAAGTGGAAATATAAAACCGGCGTTATCTTCTCCATGCCTTTAGCATCATATCCCAGTGTAGATAAAGAAGAAAACATCTACATAGAGGGTGCAGATTGGTACCTTTACTCTGTAAAAGAAAATGGGACTTTAAAATGGAAGTACAAAAGCTCTTCACTTAAAAACTTTGCCAGCCCATCTTTGGATGCGAGTTATAACGTTTACATGCTAAAAAGCGATGGCAGTTTAGCGGTGGTGAAAAGCGATGGCACTTTGAATTGGTTGTACATATCAAATAAGCTTTTAACAACTCCAACAATTGGAAAGAATGGTGAGATATACATGGGAGGAACAAATGGATTGTACGTAATTCAGAACGGTACTTTGAAATGGAAATATATTACGAATAAAGTGTACTCAAATCCGGTTTTAAAAGATAGGATTGTTTACTTTGGAAGCGATGATGGATATTTGTATGCCATTCACGCATCTTCCGTTGAAATGATGAATTCTCCTTGGCCCACCTTCAATCACGATATATCTAGAAGCGGAAAAGAAAGATGATTTGGAAAGCCTTTTCCATTTTAGAAAGAATTTTCAATACACAGAAATAATCTTCTAACAAAAGAAATGTCTTTCACAAAATTCACCCGCGAACCTCTGATTTCAAGCAAAGAGAACGAAGTAAAGAGTTTGGCACGAAATACGCTAGGTAAAGTGAAGAGCCTTTTGAGCGGCCGATCAAAAGGCAAAACGGAAAACTTTTTACACCTGAAAGGGGTGATAGGTAATGAGAAAAGTGATACTTTTGAGTATAATGGCTATCTTCATTTTAGGTTCGATGACGGTTATGGGTGGAAACATGAAAATTTTTCAATGGACGCCTTCAGCTTCTCCGGCGGCCTGGACGGAAATAACCAACGATGTACTTGCAGACGCAACGGGATCCGATGCCTGGGGATTCACGATGCAAGCTTTCCCGACTAACGGTTTTGAATATGACAACAAGACGTGGATAGCGCTTGATGAGTTAACTCAACTTGGTAGAGTAACGTGGAACCTGCATGTAAGTCAGTGGGTATACGTAAGAATTGGTTACACCGATTTCAACATGCATGTGGATATGCCTGGAATATACACAGTTGATGACTTACAATTCCAAATAATAAGCAACGGTGGAGTGTACGTTCACTTCGCTTCTGGAGGGGATTTGCTTAACAGTGACAATGGTGCAACAATACCAACTTACCTTTCATACCAAAGCGATCAAGATACAAATCCAGATGCCCCTTGGACGGGAACCTGGACAAGAATCACCGATATTCCTGACGAAAATAACGCGTTCATATTGGCTGGCGACAACGAATGTGGAAGTCTCGATACAACGTACTACATCTGGTTTGGTTTTGATGTCGGCGCCACCACCTGCAAGGGTGACTACATGACTTACGTTGACACTTTCATACAACCAGCTCCATGATCGAACAGTTAAAGTGTTAAGAGAGCCCTTCATAAGGGCTCTCTTTTCCAACAATGTAACACCTGTGGGGGTGAATGGTAATGAAAAAAATGGTCTTGACATTTTTAAGTTTGATGGTTCTCTCAACTTTTATTTTAGCTTTGAATCAGCCGGTGGGAATACCAATTTACAGATTTAAAACTCCGACAGGTTGGACAGAAGAAACAAATCAGACGCTGGCAAATGCGACAGCTACGAACGAATGGGATAGCGGTGGGTACGTTGATCTATTATCAACCTACCAAACTTCAAGAATAAATTGGGAACTAAACGTAAGTCAATGGATATTCGTGAATATCAAATATCTGAGATTCAATATTCACGTGAACATGCCAGGAGATTATGCAATTGATAATCTCGACATCAGCGTGAAAACCAACGGAGGAGTTAAAGTGTACATTGATACTCCAGGAGATCTAAGCGATGGAAATGGTCACTCAATTCCAACATGGATAGGTTACGTGGAAAATCAAAATGGGGCAATGCTTCCAAAACTTGGAGAAACAAATGTGAATTTCTCATGGTTGAGAATTGAAGAACTTCCAGACGAAGACGACTCCTTTACCATTCTAAACCCCTGTGGCACAACTCATCCGTGCGGACTTGGAACAAAAACGTACCAAGTATGGTTCGGATTCAGAATAAATAATACTACATGTAAAGGAACATATTCAACATATTTAGACATTTTTATTCAACCAGAACCATAAAGCTACCAAAAGAAGGTAAAAAAAGAGAAAAGCCTTCTTTCTTTGAAATTCCAAAAAAGGGGTGAGAAAGATGAAAAAGATGATTACGTTCTTCGTACTGTTTGCCACGATTATTTCTTCGATTTCGTTCGCAGCGGCGTACAATTTGGGATTAAGCCCATTGAAATCGGAATTAATAATGTATCCTGGTGAAACTCAAGAATACGATCTGCGTTTGATGAATGGAACGCTTTCAGACGTTGATTATCAACTTGAAGTGGGTTCTTTCAAGTTGAATGAAGATGGAAAATACATCTATTTAAAAAAGGAAGACGAATACGCTTTTTCAGCGGCGAAATGGGCTAAATTTGAACTGAACACCGATCACATACTAGTTGAGGCTCTGGGACAGAAAAAAATAAAGGTTAAAATCACAGTTCCGAGAAGTCTGAAACACGGCGGCGATTACTACGCCATGTTGTGGGCAAACTTCGTGCCAGCTGAGCAAAACAAAACAAGGAAAGCGAGCGGAGCCGCTATTTCAATAGAAAGGCGCTTTAGATTTGGAAGCATTTTACACATAACGGTTAAAGGAAGAGCTGCGAGATCAAGGCTCGAAATTGAAAAAATCAACATCGTGAATTTCGATGAAATTTCCACCTCTACACAGAGAGGTCTCGAGCTCGATGTATTCTTAAGGAACACGGGCGATTTGTCGTACAGACCTGAAGGAAATTTTATGATAACCTCTTCTGATAGAAAAGTTTGGGGCAGAGGAAAGCTCAAAATGGATCAAACAGATCTTGTAATGCCGGCTACTGTGAGAAAGATGTACGCCGTTTACGATAGGAGCCTACCAGCTGGCGAGTACATAGCAAATGTAAGCGTCAAATCCGGAAAGCGTTACATAGGACAAAAGAAATACAAATTCTTCATAAAAGCTTCCACCGCAACGGCAAAATTACTCGGTGTGAATTTCAAGTTAAAGCCTTTTCAAATAATCACAGACGCAAAAGCCGGATACACTCAAATGAACAAAATAGAGGTGTACAACAGGGAATTCACCACCATAAATGCCAGCCTCTCGGCCGTTCCCCTTTCAATGGAAGAAGATGGACGATTTGTTTACGGAACGACCACTTTGAAAGATGTAAAGATATATCCTCCGAGATTCTCTTTGAGAGAAGATCAGAAGAGAATTGTACCATTCTCTTTGAGAATTCCAAAAGAAATGAAAGGACAGGAAGTCTTCGCGATAAAAGTGGAAGCTTCCTTAAAAAATTCGCCAGAAAATAAAAGCGTTCTGTACACTCCTGTCTTTATGAGATTAAGCGGAAGCACAGAATACGGTTTTAAAATAGAAAAAGTGAAAAAGATATTCGAATTCCCGGCAACGACGACTAAAAAAGCCACCGTGCTGGTAAGAATTTGGTTTAAAAACACAGGCAACGCTTTTACGAATTTCAATCTCACTTACGATCTTGTCGATCCAGATGGAAATTACTTAACGAATCAAGCCAAAAGAATTTTAGATAGAGGATTTTTGATACTTCCAAATTTTGAAAGATATGTGGACATAGATCTTGGCGATTACAAATTCAAGAAAGCCGGAAGATATTCAATACCTTTTATACTGGCATACAAAGGTGACAACAATAAAGAAAAGAGAATGAAGATGAAGGTGAGAATTGAAATTACAGAGAAAGAAATACAAAAAATGGTAGAAGGGACGATCTGAAATGAGAAAAACGTATATGTTGGTGATGCTTTTGCTCATAATTGCAACTATGTCTTTAGGACAAAAACTCATAAACGAATCTTTTTTTGAAATGGACTTGCGCCAAGCTCTCAACCAGCTCGCGTACGATACCGGCGAAACTATAATAGCTGATGAACTGGTTGGAGGATACGTCACGATGGATCTTAAGGACGTAACCTTAGAAAGGGCTTTAGATCTACTTCTTTTGTCCGGAGGTTTTTCATGGACGAAGATAGATGGCGTTTACTACGTGTCTTTGGCGACACCGGACAGCGATAAATTCATGTACTTTTCCATAACAAAAGAGTACCACTCGAAGAATTACAAATCTTCCGATTTGGTTTCTTTGCTACCTCAATACATGAGGAAATACGTGAACATCGCGGCGGGCGATCCTTACGCTTTAACCATCAACGCTCCTGAAGAGATGGCAAACAAGATATTTTCTTTAATTAACAAAATAGACAAACCAAAGAGGGAATTAAACGTGGAAATCACCATAGTCGAAGTTAGCGAATCCGTTTTTCAAAAGTGGGAAAGGGAGTGGGGATATTCATCCATGACCGGGACTTCCAATTCCTTTTCCATTACGGGAGACTGGTTTAAGTTGAACGTTTTAAGCTATTTGGGAAATTTCACTGGAAATTTTAACCTGAATCACACGATGGAGAACTTAAAGGTGCTTTCAGAATCCACAATTCACATGCTTGATGGGGCTCAATCTAAATTGTTTTCAAAAACGACGAGGATTTACCAATACGCGGAAGGAAACAACACGAAGTATCAAAGCGTTGAAATAGGTGTGGAAACGGACATACTTCCAATGTTTATGGGGAAAAAAGTTGTCCTTAACATCTTACAAACGCTGTACTCGGCCGAAGAGTCTGGCGCCAGTATTCCTTCGAGTGTAAAACAGGGAATACAAACTTCGGTGATAATGGAACAAAATAGCAGAATATCCGTCGCTTCCATAGGATTTAAAACTCTTGCGAGTGTGGAATCCAAAATCCCCCTTCTTGGAGACATACCGCTCGTTGGAAAACTTTTCACGCAGTTAAGCTACAAAAACGTGCGAAAAAGAATCGTGCTTTTCGTAGCCTTGAAGGGTGGTGATGAACAATGAGAAAGACTTTGAGTCTTTTAATAATTGTAATTTTGGCAATATCATCGCTGTCCTTTGCTGCTTCTTTTGATTTCCAAAACACGGATCTCAGAAACGCTTTAGAAGAGATATCCTCTTCGTTTAACGTGAACATAATATCCTCCAACGAAGTAAATGGGCTGGTCAACGCATCTTTCAAGTGTGAAGATGTCGAAGAAGCTTTGAAAAAAGTACTTTTAGGAACGAATTACTCCTTTGCAAAGGTAAACGGAATTTACTTGGTTGGTGGGATACAGTCTCCGGATAAGTCACATTCAATTCTTTTTAAAAGTAAGGTAATTTATCTAAAAGATACTTTTCCTTCAACCGTCTATGAACTCCTGGGTACTCTTTCCAAATACGTTGTTTATTCGCCAAAATCCATGATAATGATCGTCGATGCCGATGAGGTGACGACGGAAAAGATAATGAATCTTATATCTAAAATCGACGTTCCAAATTCAAATAGATTTTTTTCGTACGAAATACACGAGCTTTCAAAAGATGAATATCAACGTTTCAGACAATTTGAAAGTAGTAACAAATCGGGTATTTTCGCTTTTTCCAATTCTTCTTTTGACATCTTCAAAGAGATAGTGGCCATAAATGGAAGTAACGACACGTTTGGAACGGTGGCCTTACCGAAGATTGGAAATATGGAAATATCATCAAGCGATCCACCTATGCAGATAAACGTTGAATCGAGGGAAAATGTGATATCAGCTATCGTGAAAACGGGCGGGAACGCCATTGCTTTTGAAATGGATGAAAACGAAAACAACCATGCGGTTATCTCTCTTAAGGAAGGAAAGAAGAGATTTTTGATTCTGGTAAACACTTCTAAAACTCCAAAGGATGTTGTTGACACGTTCATGCCAGAACAAAAGAAATACACCATACTTACGTTGATCGGAAAGAATAAGATTGCCAAGGGCGAATACACGGCAGAGATAACGTACGGTTCCACAGCACTTTCAATGATAGGAGAAGGTAAAATAAGCGCTTCAACACCCGTTATTGGAATCGGATTAAAAGCAAATCTCATTGACGAAATGTACGCAACGATGGAGTTAAAACTCAAAGGAACGCAGCTGGCCTTGTACGGAAAAATAGAAGACACGACTTCCATAAGCTTCTTCAAACTACGCGCTTCTTTAGAGCAAGAGTTAACGCTTAATGGATTCGGAGATCTCAACTTTTCTCTGGGAGGCGGCGTCTCACTTTGGAATATAAACGCATTCGGGGGACTTCAGGGGAATCTTAATTTCGTGCAGCCATATGTAGAGGCAAACGCGAGATACGATTGGATGTACGCAACTCTTCTATGGAAATACACAGAAGGTTATACCATTGGAGGTGGTATGATCTTCACATGGTGAGAAAGATCGTCTTTCTCTACCCCTTTAACGGCCGCGCAAGCGGCCCTTTTTGACAGAGATCTTAAAATCACACTTCTTTTTCTGCCCATTTTCCTTTTTTTATTTCGCGAAGGGACAAGGTAGCCATTACCAGGCTTGAAAGCACAAAGGAAAGCGCCAAAAAAGTCCAATTGAAATGCAAAAGTGTGAAAAAAGATATCAGAGGAACGAGTACAGCCCAATCAGCAATAAGACCTATAAACATGACCGTTCTGGTCAATCCACCGCCAATCAGCACACCCCAGCTGATCATCGAGATCATGAAAAACACTTCGTTAATTCCGAAAAATTTCAAAAGTACGCTTCCAATGTTGGCTATATCCTCATGTGGCGTGAAAAAGTAAGAAATTTGTTTTCCAAAGAGGAAAAGAATTACAACGTAACCGGCTATCAAAAGCTCGCCAATTATGATTGAGCTTTTAACGCTTTTCCAGGCCCTGTCCTTCTTCTTTGCCCCAAGATTTTGTCCAACCATAGTTGAAGTTGACATGTTCATGGAAAAACTCAAAGTAAAGGATATGCTTCTTATACGATTGGCTATTCCAAGAGCCGCTATTAAAGCCGTTCCATACATAGAACTTAACCTGAGTACTACACTGTAAGCAACGTTTTCTGACAACGTTTCCAGAGTCATAGGAGAGCCAAGCCCCAACATTTTCCTTATTATCTCCAGTTTCGGCTTTAAATACTTAAGGGGATTCATTCTCAAATAGCTATTTCTTGAGTTAAGTATTACAAATCCAATAACGAGCAAGTATATCTCTGAAAGATCGGATGCCAACGCCGCACCGGCAACTCCCATGTGAAGGACGTATATGAAAATCGGATCTAATATCATGTTGATAACCGCAGAAATGCCCTGAACCCAAAAGAGTTTGTAAGTATCGCCAGTTGCTCTGAAAGTTGTAAGAAGCGTGTAGCCGGAAAACGAAAATGGCATAACCCAGGATCTCCATGTCAAGTACATCTTGCCTTCTCGCAAAACTTCTCCATTTGCTCCAACCAAGGAGAGAAGCTTTCCCATGAAGAGGTAAACTATCGCTAAAAACAACATCGCTAAAACGCTTTTCGCCAGTATTGTTTGGCCAACTACCCACTTCACGCCTTCATAATCTTTTTCGCCGTATCTTCTTGATATCAAGACCACAGAGGCGGTACCAAAGAGATCGTTGAAAATTGAACCGTACCAAAAGACGGCCATGGCCAGCGTTACACCGGCAATGGCAACGGAACTTATGTGCCCTACCCAAAAGGCATCCACAAGATCGTACAACGAGGCAAGAAAAGACGCACCCATTGAAGGAATTGCGAGTCTTAATATCGAGGCCGAAATGGAAGAAGAGGTGTAATCAAAGCGCTTTTTCTCACACATCTCCGTTTTTGATCATATTTTTTGCCATCTTTACATCATTTGAAATAGCGTCTTTCAAAGACGAAATGGAAGGATATTTTTTCTCCTCACGCAAAAAATCGATGAGTTCTAAACGTAGATGTTTCCCGTTAAGATCTAAGTTTTTATCTATGAAATAAACTTCGTACGAGACATCTTTTTTATTTCCATCTATCGTGGGTCTCTTTCCAACATTAAGTAGACCGTACACCATTTCACCATTTATTTCTGACTTTACAAGGTAAACTCCATATTTTGGCACTATCAGCATTGAAGAGGGCCTTTTTAAATTTGCGGTTGGAAAGCCAAGTTTAGACCCTATACCTCTTTCTCTAAAAACCGTTCCTCTTATGCAAAAAGATCTTCCCAAATACGAAGAAGCCCGTCGTGGTCTTCCCATTTTCAATTCATATCTTATCAGGCTACTGCTTACTCTATTTCCTTCTTTCACTATTTTGGGTATCACGTCCACATTGAAATTCAATTTATCTGACAAATTTTCCAGCATTTTGGCGTCTCCAAGAGCGCCTTTGCCAAATCTGAAATCGTGTCCAACATGGATGCTTTTCACGCCAAAATCTTCAATTAAACTCTTTATGAAAGAGTAAGCGTCAACGTTCATGAGTTCGTGGAGATCTTTTACCATTATCTCTTCTATTCCAAGCTTTTTTAGCAATTCAATCCTTTCATCTGCGGTGGTCAAAAGGCCATCGAATTTTTCAGGCTGACTTATGGCCTTATACGGAATGGCAAAAATCATGGCAGCTGGAACGAGATTATGTTTTTTCGCACACTCAACGGTTTTTTTAGCTATGTAAGAATGGCCAAGGTGGACGCCATCAAAAACTCCTATGGTTATGCTTTTCAATTGAACACCTTCTTTGGTCGCAGGATCGCTTCGTCTTTTTCTTGCCTTTTCAGAGTTGAAATGAAGGAAGACTTTCTTTCGGCAATAGAAAGCGCCAAAAGTTTTCCGTTTTCATCTACCACTCTTACGAGTTCTCCCTTTTCAAAATTTTCAAAGTCTTTTAATTCTCCAACTTTTACCTTTTGACCATCTAACACTTTTTTCACGGCATCAGAAACGACAACGACCCTTTTGAAGAACTTTTCTGCGATCTCTTCTAAAGAAAGCACCGCATCTTCTTTTAACTCTTCGACATCGTAAACGTTTATCGCCCCTTCAAGCGAAAAAGGACCTATTGAAGTTCTTTTAAGCTCTTGAGCTATCGCTCCACACCCAATTTTCATTCCAATATCCCTGCATAACGCTCTAATATACGTTCCTTCAGAGACATCTGCTGAAAAGTAAACGTACGGAAGTTCTATCTTTTCAACGTTCAAAGAATGGATCTTCACCAATTTCGGAGGCATTGTTATAACTTTGCCCTGTCTCGCCAATTCGTATAACCTCACACCTTTGTACTTTTTTGAAGAATACATTGGCGGAACCTGATAATATTCCCCAACAAACGATTTCATAACTTCAACGATCTTTTCCGCATCAACATTTACGGCGTGTTCTTCCACCACTTTACCTTCTCTATCAAAGGTATCGGTAACAACGCCTAATTTCATAACGACTTCATAAGTCTTTTTTTGGTGGAGCAAGTACTCTAACAGTCTTGTCCCTTTTCCAATTCCAACTAACAACAGCCCTTCCGCAAAGGGATCAAGAGTTCCAGCATGTCCCACCCTCTTCGTAGAAGTTAGCTTTCTTACCCGGTTTACAACATCATGCGACGTTGGGCCAGATGGCTTATTTACTTTTACTATTCCGCTCTTCATCGTCTTTTTTTATCTTTTTGAATATTTTTTCCAATTCAAAAGCGCCTTCTATACCCCTGTCGTTTATCAAAGTCAATTCGGGCGCTTTAAAAGTTCTTATATTCTTCGCAACGTTGGTTTTCAAGTATCCTTTTGCCTTTTCAATAACCTCAAAGATTTCTTCCCTTTTTTCCTCATTTTTCTCAAAAACGCTTATGTAAACCTTGGCATATCTCAAATCTTTTGAAAGCTCTACACGCGTAACGGAAACTAAACCCTCTAATCGTGGATCTTTCATATTTCTAATGGCTTCAGAGATCACCCGTTTTATCTCCGCTTCCATCATTTCTCTCCTGTACATTCCCATCGCTCACAACTCCTCTTTAAACTCGTTCGGCCTCCGAATTATATCATAATAAACGAACGGTTCTCAGTAAAACACACACTTGCGGTTTACCGATACCGTTCAACTATTTACAAATTCATACAAATTAAAGTGAATTTGCGAAAACAAAAAGTAAGAAAAATCAATCAGGAAAAGCTTTTATCGTAGAAATCTATAAATTCGTCTATACGCTTTTTCAGCTCTTTCAACTGCTTCACATAATTTTGAAGATAATCTTCCCCTAAAGCCGTTATTTTGTAAACCCTTCTTGCAGCCCCTTTACTTTGAGTGTGCCACGTGGAAACCACCAATCCTTCGTCTTCCATTTGACGCAGGAGCCTGTAAAGAGTTCCCATTTGGCCTATCCCGGAAAAATTCACATCAAAATCTTGCATAGAATGCGTTAGATCGTACCCATGCGATGGATTTTTAGAAAGGAGGAGTAACACGTATCCTTCCAGCCACTTTCCGGAACCCAAAGCTCTTCCCATTCCCTGTCTTCTTCTACGCATTGTCACTTCTCTCCTTGATCAAAGGAAGATGTATCTTGAACTCCGTACCCTTCCCCTCTTCACTTGAAACCTCTATTCTTCCATTGTGTTTATCCACTATCATTTTAACAATGGAAAGGCCTAAACCTGTTCCTCCTACCTTTCTCGATCTGGCTTTGTCTACTCTATAAAATCTATCAAATAACCTTGGAATGGCTTTTTCCGGAATGCCAGGGCCTGTATCCTTAATACTAAGAGTACATTCTTCATCATCTACTTCACAGGAAAGATGAACATGCTTTTCACCTTTTTCCTTTTGGGAGGTGTATTTGATGGCGTTATCCGTAAGATTTAAAACGGCTTGAACTAACCTGTCAAAATCTCCATTCACCGTGGCTTCCGTATCGCACGAGATGCTTACGTTCACACCTAAACTCTCTGATAACGGTTTTACAATTCTTGAAACGTACCTTACGACCTCCGCTATACTCGTTTCTTCAAAGTTGAAGGTGGTCTTACCTTCCTCCATCTTTTGAAGATCCAGGAGATCACTTATGAGTCTGCTCATTCTTGCTGATTCCGCTTCTATTATGCTAAGAAAATGACGCGTCATTTCCACATCGCTGAAATCATCGTTTAAAAGTGTTTCAGCGTAACCGTGAATAGATGTTAAAGGCGTTTTCAATTCGTGCGAGACGTTAGATATAAACTCGCGCCTCATCGCATCCAATTCCCTTTCTTTGGTAACGTCTTTCATCAATATTATGAGAACTTCCTCGTCTTCAGAAAGAGTAACGGTAATGGCATCGCATTTCACGTATCGCTTTTTGGGATAAAGAATGGTTATTTCTTCTGAATCTCTGCTGAAAGATTTCAAATTCTTATCCGCAAAATCCAATAAATCGTAATTGTCAATCACTTCAACGAGTTTTTTCCCTTCGGTTTCTTCATTTATGCCAAAAATTTCACGTGCCGCCGAATTGTCCATCAAAACTTTTCCGGAGCGATCTAATATGATTATTCCATCATTTATGTTTTGGATAATGGCTCTCATGTTTTCCCGACTGCGAATCGCCTCTTCATATTTGCTAACGAGATCATGTTTCATGCTCTTTAAGACATCCAAAATTTTTATTATTGGTATCTCCTCGCCAGCAATGGTGTAAGAAATATCCTTAAAAATCGCCTTAACTTGCTTCAATCTCCAATAAAAAATGATTGCCAGCACAAATCCTACTGCGCTCACACAAGATAAGGCGATTATCAAAAAAGTCAGAGAGCTCACTCCTCACTGCCCGGATCTTTGAATTTGTAACCCTTTCCTCTAACGGTTATTATGTACTTGGGGTTTGAAGGATCTTCTTCGATTTTCGTTCTGAGTCTGCGTATGTGAACGTCAACGGTTCTGGTATCACCGTAGTAATCGTACCCCCATAGAGTATCCAGGAGCACGTCTCTGCTGAAAACTTTTCCTTTGTTTTCGGCCAGGAATCTTAATAGATCGAATTCCAAAGGCGTAAGGTTAACCATTTCTCCCCTTACCTTAACTTCATATTTTTCCAGGTCGATGTCCAAGTCTTTGGCCGTGATCTTCTTTGGTTTTTCTTCACTCTTTTTCAGAGTCTGATCTGTTCTTCTGAAGATAGCCTTTATCCTTGCGAGAAGTTCTCTAACACTGAACGGCTTCGTTATGTAATCATCAGCGCCAAGTTCAAGACCGAGCACCCTGTCGAATTCTTCTCCTTTTGCCGTCAAGAAGATGACAGGTTTATCTCTATTTTTCTCTCCACTTCTCAAAGTTCTCACAAGTTCAAATCCGTCCATTCCAGGAAGCATGACGTCTATTATGAAAAGGTCTATATCGCTTTCATTTATCATTTCAAGGGCCTTTTCAGCGTCATAAGCTTTCAGCACGTCGTAGCCTTCCTTTTTCAAATTGTAGCTGACAAGTTCCACTATTGAAGGTTCATCATCAACAACCAATATTCTTTTTTTTGCCATTTTGTTCCCTCCTTGTTTCGATTATTTTTTACCTTGAACGTCTATCTTATTGTTCAAACCATTTAAATTCAAACACAATCCCTTTTGAAGCGCGAAAAAAGTATCGCTCACGGCGTTAACGTACTTCCACTCCTCAACATTAGATTTCCAGTTTCTCTCCACCTCCTTCAAAATATCGGCTGGTTTTTCCGACTCCGCAAGGATAAAAGACAAATCCTTTGTGGCCGTAGAAACCACCCATTGATACCTTGAAAGACGCACACTCTCGAATTTGTAACGCACTCTTAGTTTTCTAAAATCACTCTCTAAATAACGTTTTTTCTCCTTTAACTCTTTAATTGACAACATCTGGAATGATTCAAAAGGTGTCCATGGTTTAGGTATGAATGGGTTAAGACTTATGTACGGAGTTATTCCATTTCTTTTCACTTCTTTTACTATTTCAATTATACCATTCAAATCTTCTTCTTTTTCCGTTGGCAAGCCGTACATAAAATAAAGTTTTACACGTTTAAGGCCCGCACTTTTGACATATCTTATGGCCCTTGCGATATCATCATCTGAAATATTTTTATAAATCACATCTCTCATTCTCTGTGTACCCGCTTCTGGAGCTAACGTTATCTCTTTGTCGCCGAGCGTCAAAAGAGTTTCTATCAAATGTGGTGTCAACGAGTCCAAGCGCAGAGATGAAACGCTCAAACTCTCAATTCTCTCTTTTAACCACTCCAAAAGTTCGTCTAAAAAAGGATAATCGGAAACGGTCGCGGCTACAAGGCCCACATTTTTGGTGTATTTCAAAGCTTTTTCTAGACGCCTCTTTACTTCTTCCAGGCTCATAAATCTAGCCGGTCTGTAAACATACCCCGCTACACAAAATCTGCATCCACGCGTACAACCTCTTTCAATTTCCAGAAGGTATCTTTTTCCAAAAGCTCCTTGCTTTGACAAAATGGAAGATTCCGCTAAAGAATGGTCTAAATTTTTGAGTCTAACCACTTCTACGTTTTTTTTGTCGCTTACAGACGGGAGTGAAAGGCATTCAAAAGTGTTCAATCTTTCCAGCAAATGTTGTCCGCGAAAGCCTTCTTGCCAGAGTTCACTTAATTTGTCAAAAAAACCTTCACACCCTTCAAGCTCCCCATGGAATATCACGTCTGCAACTGACCAAAAAACATTTGGGTTAAAAAAAGTCAGAGCTCCGCCAATTATGACTAAAGGGGCTTCATTCCTTTTTTTCAAAGACGTTTGAATACCGCTTGCTTTTAAAATACTTAAAACGTTCAAAGCGTCAAACTCAAAAGAAATTGAAAAGGCTACGATGTCAAAATCATTCAATCGACGTCCACTTTCGATCGCCCTCATTTCTTTTGAATAAAAAAATCTTTCACAGTCGAACCCCTTTTTTTTCAGAAAAGCGTAAACGGCGTTGAAACCAAGATTTGAAA
>WFYR01000054.1 GCA_015489955.1 Mesoaciditoga sp.
AGTTAGGCATTTCAATGAGCGAGTTAGTTCAGAATACCTTGAAAAAGACAAAAATACTTCCTCAAAATGAGGGTGTAAATGAGGGAGTAAGAAAAAGCCCCGCATAAAGCGGGGTTTCATAATGTAGCCGTGAATAAATCCGCAGCCCCACAGAGCAGCCAACTTTTCACGGTACTTCAATGCCTTGGTATTATAACAGCTTTGCCGCCAGGATATACAACAATTTTTTCAATCAGAGCAAGAAGAACCTCACGTTTGTTTTCTTTGAGCTTTTCTTTCAGCTCTCCCCAGAATTTTTTCAATTCATCCGCATTCACGTAATCAATGTTTTGAGAAAGCGTTTTCAATGATTCTTCTATCTTTTTCAATTTTTCATCCAGTTTTTGTGCTTTTTGTTGTAGACGTTCAACTAAAACTCCTTTCGTGATTGCGTCGACAACGTTTTCAATCTCTTTTTCAACCTGATTTTTCTCTTGCATGAGCTCTAAAATTTTCTTTTGCCGCATTTCATCTTGTTTTGCCATTTCGGCATTGAGTTGTTTTGCCAGCACATCAAAATCGGTATCGTTCATTTCATCGATCAACTTCTCGGCGTAGTCTAAAGCGTCTTTTTCAACTCTATGTTGGGATATGCCAACATAAGGGACATCTCGCCGCCTACGCCATCGTGAGCATTCATATAGACCTGAATTGCCGTTCATAGGAGCGCCACAATCGCCACAAAATATGATGCCTCTCAAAATATATTCTCGTTGTTGTTTGCGAATGCGCTTCCCATAACGTGCACGCACTTTGTCAAACACTTCTTTAGACACGATAGGAGGCACCGCCCCATCTATTCGAATCGTATCGTCCCTATGAAAGTGCGAAGAGTGTTTTGTGCCGACTTTGTAGGTATACACTCCAGCATATTCTTCACGCCTGAACAGTTCATAAAGAGAATTTTTGCTCCAGGGGTTGCCACGGCGTGTTTTAACTCCCATTGTGTTGAGCTTGTCAAGGATTTCGGAGTATGAGTGTCCTGAGGCGTACATTTCAAATATCATGCGAACGATTGGAGCTTCTTGTTCGTTTATCACGAGAACTTTTCTTTTGCGTTGTGCTTCTGGGTCTTTGATTTCTTTTAGGTTGTATCCGAACGGCGGGAGCCCGCCAAGCCAATATCCCTTCTTTGCCACCTGATCCGTTTTTCTCATGACTTCCTCTCTAATGTTTTCTCGTATATATTGATTCACGGCGGAGATAATGTTTCTGGAGAACCTGCCGGTCGCCGTTTTTGGATCGATTCTCTCACTCGCCGACAATACAAGGACACCGTGTTTTTCGAGTTCTCTGGTTGCGATTTGATCTTCTATGCTGTCTCTATAGAATCTATCGTATTTATCAACAACAATGGCGTCGATCTTATGCCGACGCCCCATGTCTAAAACTTTTTGCAAGCCCATCCTATCCGAAGCTTTACCGGTTTGTTTGTCAAAAAACTTTGCAACGATTTCAAAACCCTGTTCTGCGCAAAACTTTTCACACGCTGCAAATTGGACTTCAATAGACGTTTCGGATTGATGGAGTGTAGAAACTCTCGCATAGATAGCAGCTCGTTTCATTTTTCTTTTTGGCTTTTATATAATTCAACAAGGTTGATCATTGGCAAAACAATGGGAGGCATTATTCCTAATTGAGAAGTCATCGAAATTATATATGAACGTGCAATCTGCGTAAGATTACTTACTCCTGAGTATTTAATAAACTCCTTAAACTGTTCTTCTTTCATATTTTGACCCTTAAAATGCCCCTTTATTGAGAGTTTCACTATTATATATGTTGTATTCCCTGACTTTATCCTCATTTCTACAGAAACGTCTGCATCGGCTTCTAACGTTTTGCCTAATTTATCAGGCAAACTAACACTGAATGATTTTAATTTGAGTTTCAAAGGAGTATGCACTGGCCACTTCTTCACTTCAAAAGCGGCTTTATATATTGAAAAAGATGTCATTTGAAATATAGATTGAATATTCTCATGCTGCAAAGCCAAATGTCTCCTCCTTTTGCTTGTCGTTTTCAACATTTCCTATAACCACCGGAGGCATGCTTGTGGGAAATGTTGCAATTATTGATGGATGAGAAAAGAGTGAGTCATAATAATATTTAAGGCTTTTTTCTACAATATATTTTGGATCTTCTTGTTCAGATTTTGAAAGTTCCTTTAGAATTTTTTTCGACTCTTCGGAGAGCTCTACAAAATCTTCTTTTCTCATCGTAATTAAGAGTTCCCCACCGAGCGCTTCGCTTATTCTTTGCATCATAGAAAAACTAATATTTTGCTTCCCAGATTCTATTCTCGATATATTGGGGACTTTAGTACCTATCTTTTCGGCTAATTGTTTTTGTGTCCAGCCTCTTTTTGCTCTAAAAAGGAGGATTTCGTCTATAAAATCTGCTAACGGTTCATTTCTTTTATACGTCTCGGCAAATTTTTTATTTTTCATGAGACGCTTTTTAATCTCTGCAAAGCTTTTCATTTTCGCACCCCTTCCTTATACCTTTGCCATCTTTTCCTAACGGTCTCTAATTTTCTTTTCTGATGTTTATTATCTTTTTTAAAATGAGCATCCAGTAAAACTATTTTTCTGTTAGGCTTATCTACACCGAAATAAATTCTAATTGGAAGTTTCTTGGATTTGGATTTACTTCTATATTCCCATAGATTTTTATTTTTTTTAACTTTCTTGCCTAAATCTTTCAGTTTAGGATTTTTACCCTGTGTCAATTCATTTGGCATTCCAATGCCCTTTTCTAACCTTTCTATAAAGTATCGCATGATTTGATATGTCACTTCTTCATCAACAATTGCCAGTTTCTCTAAAAAGTTTTCCACGTAATTTATGCCGTTGTCTTCATCATATGAATAAACTTTATATCCTCTCCATAATAAAAGATCCATCAATGCCTCCCGGCTTTTAAATATTATCATATATGATATAAAAAGTCAATATAAAATGATGCCCTTTCTCCCACTCGTTTCAATGTTTCACCTCATTTTTCTGTCCATGAAGTTGGATTGACTCCCCACTTCCCGTTTCGTGCCGGAGTATATGGTGCAATTTCACGAATAACGTTGACGGTTACTATCTTATTATTGAGCTCATTGCCAAAGTAATAAACGATTTGAGCTGATACCTTAAAATTGTTCAGTCCTATTTTGGTTGCATTTAGTATTTTTGCGCCAACTAATTTTCTAAAATCGAACATGCTTTTAAGATACTCTGTTGCATTTGAATGAATTGAAATCCATGTTTTTTGTGTATATTTTGCCATCAAATCCCAATTTTGATCATGCCAAGCCCATAAGAATTTCAACAATGCATATTGTGGAGTAAGCCAATTAAAATCTTGAAGTTTCTCCATAGTATACATTTTTACATGAGTATGAAGTGAGACTGTCGTAGAAGTATCAAGTGTCCGAAAGCCATCGTTATCTACTTTTTCAGGACCGTTGAGATGTTCTCCGTTTTCTCCTACAAGTGAGATTATAGAAGAAGGTTGATTATAAGGAGAAAAATCCACAGAAATCAAATAAGGCGTTCCTACAAATTCTGGGCGTTTAGGTATTATGAGCGTTGCCTTAAAGTTGCCGTTTTTTACTTGAACGTCCGTGTCAGTACCTATATAAGCTGCGGTTGCTGGACGATTAGCTGGATCAAGTTCTACGTTCACGATAGAATTCGTTGGCAAATCAGTTATGCCAGTAATAATGATTTTGCCATTTGTGGCTGAAACTTTAGTTATTTGAAGTTTGGAGAAGTTTCTTGTTTTCTTTATTGGCTTTTGATAAGGGAAGGTGATAGTGAATTTTCTTCCATCTTCGAAAGCCCAAAGATAAATAAATTCGTTATTGGTTTGAGTGGCAATTGTCGGAGTGAGAGAGTAAGAAATCTCTTTATGATCAGAAGCTATATATAGAATTTTGTATTTTCGTTTTAATGTATTCTCTAATGTGAATCCTTTAAAAGGTGTATAGTCAAAGGTGAATGAGATTTTTGTGCCTTCAATAGAACAATCAGATATCCCGCCACCAGATATATCATAATCAGATGTAGAATCGTCAAAATTAAAAACATTAGTAGATAGATTTGAAATGTGAATATTGCTGTTAGTGGATGCGAAACTGATAGTGCTGTTATAAAAAATCTTTATCTTATTTTTGTGGATTTGGGCTATCACCGCATTATATTTGCCAACAAGCAAAGGCTTTGATTCTTTGTGAACTCCACAAGCAACAAGCATCAATGCGAGTACCGTTAGCATTGTGATAAGTACAATTTTTTTCACAAAGCCCCCCCTCCTCTATTTTCTTACTCTTATTTTCTTGAAATTCTCAAAGCGTGCAACTACCACGCCGACAACTTTGCATTCTTCGTCCCACTGCTCAGCGGGGATGATTATATCATCATAATCCGGATTTATTGAGTGGAGGACAACGGCGTTTTCTTTTTTGAAGAATTGCTTGCAAACGCCATCGTTACCATTGATAATAACAATCGCTATTTCCCCATTTTCAGCGGTGCTTTGCATATGAACTAACGCAAGGTCACCTCTGTTCAAACGAGGGTACATTGAATCGCCATCTATTATGAGCGCAAAGTCTATGCCGAGTTTTTTGTAGGGCGCTGGTATGTCCATCCAGCCTAAGGCTTCTTGTATGGCAGGGACGGGCTTACCCGCTGCTACTCTGCCAAGAATGGGGACGCGCCCTACAAAGGCGACGACGTTTTCTTTCAAATTTATCTTATCTTTGATTTCGATCTTTTTCGGAGGAGTGGGATCGTCGGTGTTGCCAAGTATGTAATCAATAGAGACATTAAATATGTCTGAGAGTTTTCTTGCCACTTCAATAGAAATACCACGCTTACCGGTTTCAACTTTGGATAAAGCCGGTTGAGTTATACCAAGCATTTCTGCTAATTCTTTGACTTTTAAGTTTTTTGCAATTCTAAGCTGTTTTATTCTTCTTCCAATTATCTCTTTGTCTATCAGCATTGTACTCAATTATATCACCCTCGTTTACCATAATGAAATCAAGTCTTAAAGACATTTTTATGTTTAACCCTTTACTTTGATGTCTTAAAGGTATATAATGTCTTATGGACATCAAATTAGGAGGTGAATCTCAATGAATAGACTAAAAGACATGAGAAAATCTCGAAATTTAACAGTTAAAGAAGTAGCTAAAGCTATTGGTATTACACAGCCAGCACTTACTCGTATCGAAAACGGACA
>WFYR01000055.1 GCA_015489955.1 Mesoaciditoga sp.
ATATAAAACTGAGTGTCTTGCAGGGGGAAAAAGAAAAGGCTGAAAAGCTTGTTAACGTGACGCATAAGTATTGTTTGGTAAGTAAAGCGATAAAGGGTAACGTTGAAGAGATTTTAGAAGCAGATATAAAAACGGTAGATTGAAAGGTTAATGTGATGAGTTAACGAAAATTCGGATACATCTTGATAATATGTTTTAAGAAAAGGAGGTAATACAAATGCGCGTCGATATAATTGATGTGAAAGCAAGAGAAGTTTTAGATTCACGTGGAAATCCAACGGTAGAAGTCGAAGTGGTTTTGGATGATGGATCGTTTGGAAGAGCTATAGTTCCATCTGGTGCTTCCACTGGGAAAAATGAGGCTTTGGAATTAAGAGATGGAGGCGAAAGGTACGGAGGAAAAGGCGTACAGAAAGCCGTTTCCAACGTAAATGAGATAATCGCACCTAAAGTTATTGGTCTTAACGCCTTTGATCAGGCCTACATTGACAAGGTAATGATAGATCTTGATGGGACTCCAAATAAAAGCAATTTGGGAGCGAATGCCATTTTGGGAGTTTCAATGGCAGTCGCACGGGCAGCTGCAAATTCCACTTACATGGAGCTATATGAATATCTTGGAGGACCAAATGCAAGGGTTATTCCTACGCCGATGATGAACGTTATAAATGGCGGAAAGCACGCCGATAGCGGCCTCGATATCCAGGAATTCATGATCGTTCCAGCAGGCGCTCCAACATTTAAGGAGGCTCTGAGATACGCTGCCGAAACTTTTCACGCTTTAAAGGGGATTTTAAAGGATAAGGGAATGGTTACATCGGTAGGAGATGAAGGTGGCTTTGCACCGCGTCTTTCTTCTAACGAGGAAGGCATAGAAGTAATAATAGAGGCAATAGAAAAAGCCGGTTACAAACCCGGAAAAGACATCTACGTTGCCATCGACCCCGCACCGGATTCCTTCTACGATGAAGAAAAGGGCAAATACCACTTCGGTGGCAAATATATAACTACGGATGAGCTATTGGACTTCTACAAGAAGATTGTTGATAAGTACCCGATCATATCCATAGAAGATCCGTTCTACGAAGAAGATTGGGATGGATTTGTGAAGATCACAGCAGAACTTGGAAACAAAATTCAAATAGTCGGAGACGACAACTACGTTACGAACATCAACAGGCTCAAAAAGGGTATTGAAATCAAAGCCTCCAATTCCATTCTTATAAAACTCAACCAAATTGGAAGCGTTACAGAAACGCTTGACACCATTGAATACGCAAAAACTCATGGCTTTACGTGCGTTGTTTCTCACAGATCTGGAGAAACTGAAGACACGTTCATAGCAGATCTTGCCGTTGCCATGAATACCGGTTTGATAAAAACAGGCTCGCTTTCCAGAAGTGAAAGGATATCCAAATACAATCAACTTCTTAGAATAGAAGAAAAACTCGGTGACGTCGCGATCTACAGAGGCGTCGATTCCTTCTACTCTATAGGAAAGTGAATTTTTCACGGATAGTTGAGATGCTTTCAAAGAACGGTCTGGTAACAGACCGTTCTTTGCCCTATAACCCGGAAATAAAAGATGTAGTTCACGATTCAAGAGAAAGCACTTCTTCTTCTCTTTTTGTTTGCATAAAGGGAAGTCGTTTTGATTCTCACAAATTGGCTTCTTCAACACCGGCTGCCGCTTACGTTTGCGAAAGAACAATTTCGACTGCAAAACCGTACGTTGTTGTTAAGGATGGAAGGATGGCACTTTCCTTAATTTCTTACGAGTTTTACGGAAAGCCACATGAAAAGCTGAAACTTTTTTCGGTAACGGGCACTAAGGGAAAGACAACGGCGATCACGCTTTTCAAAAAGATAGTGGAAGAAAGCGGGCAAAAGTGCGCGATGACTTCAACGGTTGTCAATGCGACGCCATCCATTTCTAAGTTTTCTCAACACACCACACAGTCTCCGCTTTACACGGCTAAACTTTTGAAAAAAGCTGTCGAAGAGGGGGCAACGTACGCTTCAATAGAAGCTTCATCTCAAGGCCTTGAGATGAAGAGGCTGGATGGATTACGTTTTGATAGAATCGCTTTTTTGAATTTAACCAGAGATCATTTTGACACCCATGTAAACTTTGAAAATTATTTCGCCGCTAAGCTTCACCTTGTCAATCTTTTGAAGCCAAACGCGATCGTTTTTGTAAATGGTAATTCTGGAAAATGGGGAAAACAATACGCGGAATATGCCAAAAAAAGTGGATTTAAGGTTGTTGTCTTTGGAAGAGAGGGAGATGTGCGTGTCAAAGTAAATGAAGAAAACGATAGCGGCATAAGATTCTCAATTTTTTTAGAGGGAAAAGAACACGATTTTTCTTCTTCAATAATTGGTGGATTCATGGCATATAATATGGTGGCTTCCATTTTGGCAGCGCATTCCTTTGGCATCGATTGGGATACCATAAAAAGTGCCGTGAAAAAGTTCAGCGGCGTCGAAGGAAGGATGGAAAGGTACCATGGAAAAGGGTACGATTTTTACGTTGATTTTGCCCATACTCCGGCAGCCCTTGAAGCTGTCCTTAAAACCGTTAAAAAGCTTGCTACTGGGCGAGTGATACTCGTTTTTGGAGCTGGTGGAGAAGCCGATAGGGGAAAGAGACCGTTGATGGGGAGAGTGGCTCAAAAATACGCTGATGTTATCTTTTTGACTAATGACAACCCCAAAAGCGAAGATCCAATGACCATAATAAAAGAAGTCGCGGCCGGCATTGATTCTGAAAAAATGCATGTAATACCAGATAGAAAAGAAGCTATAAGACGAGCATTTATAGAATGGAAATCGGGCGATCGAATTGTGATAGCCGGAAAGGGGCACGAAAAAACACAGGTGTTTAACGGTTACGAAATTCCCTTTAGCGATAAAAATGTTGCGTTTGAGGTGTTAAGGGAGCTTGGAAAAATTGAAACTCTCTGATGTGGCTGCGAAAGTTAGAGGCCTTCTTGTTGGGAAAGACGCTGAAATTTCGAATTTCTGCTCTAACTCTAAAGAGTGTTCTAAGGGCTCTCTTTTCTTTGCTTTAAAGGGAACTAAAAGGGATGGGCACGCTTTTTTAAATGAGGTTTACGCCAAAGGCGGATTTGCCATTACGCAGCGCGATATCCCACTTTTACCATACGTTAAAGTCGAAGATACAAGAACAGCGATGATGAAATTGGCATTTGATAGAGTGAAAGGATCTTTCAGAATAGCGGTAACAGGTTCCTGTGGCAAGACAACGACAAAAGAAATAATCGCGCATTTACTTGAAAGAAAAAATCCTGTCTGCAAAAGCGCTGGAAATTTGAACACAGATGTTGGCATTTCGCTGTCTATTTTGAATTCTTCCGTAAAACCGAAATACGCAGTTTTAGAAATGGGAGCGAGATTTCCCGGAGATATTAAAGAATTGGCTAGCGCTTTCAAACCTGATATTTCAATAATAACCTGTATAGGGAGTTCGCATTCGAAGTACATAGATCCTCTTTTTGAAAAGCTTTCCATAGCGAATTACACTGAAAGATTCGTTATTTACGATGGAATGGACAAACGTGTAGAGAACGCCTTAAATGGGAATGGAATAAAGAAAAGAAAATACGTGTCTTCTTTTAGATATCAAGGTTCAAGAACAATTGTGAGTGTTAATGGGAGTTTTTACACTTTAAATGGAATTTGGGGAGAAGGACAGATATCGGATCTTGAATTTGCCCTTACTTTGATGGATGAATTGGATTTAGAGTGGGACTTAAAATCTCTTGAGAATTTTCACTTTCTCAATGGAAGAATGAACGTGATTCGCGTTGGAAAAAATATGGTGATCGATGACACTTATAATTCGAATTTTGAATCTTTGAGCAATTCGGTAAAAAGCGCATTTAAGTGGAAAAAAAACAACGTTATCTGGATCCTCGCACCTATGGAAGAGATAAGAGATGAAGAAAGTGGATTGAAAGAACGCCTCATGAAATTGAAGAATTCTTTTTCACCAAAGGCCATTTTCACACTTGGAAGGGATTTTTATCCTTTTGGCCAAAAATATCGTGTTGATGAATTGTTAAAAGTTTTAAAAGATGGCGATGTAATTTTGGTAAAGGGTTCAAGAATGTACCAGCTTGAAGAGATAGTCGAAGAGATAAGGAGAGCATTATGAATTTTGTGTATGAAGCGTCTTTATCTTTTTTGATAACTTTTGTATTGATTTGGTATTTCATAAAGTGGCAAAGTGGCAAAAAAATAGGACAACACGTGAGAAAAGAAGGACCTGACTTGCACACGAACAAGGAAGGTACTCCAACGATGGCAGGTCTTGTTTTCGTCAGCGTTTTTCTGATCGTATCAATCGCCTTCGATCACGGTAACAAAAACAGCTTTCTCGTTTTGTCAACCTTTTTGTTCTTTGTGATAGGATATGTAGACAGCATCATGAAAATCCTCAAGAAAAGCTCTGAAGGATTGAAAACACACCAAAAGCTTCTTTTACAAGTAGGAGCGAGCGTGATTATATACTTCTTTTCCCAACGCATTTTTCCCCATGATTACACCGTAATTCCGTTTTACGGAAGCTGGAAAATGGGATGGATTTATCCGGCGTTTGCCATACTTTTTTTAACCGGTATGTCAAATGCTTCCAACATAACTGACGGTCTCGATGGTCTGGCAGGAGGAATTTACTTTACAGGTGCTGTGGGAGTGGCCATCTTTTCCATTTACAATGGTTTACCATTGACCACAACGCTGACAAGCATGAGCGCAGTTTTGGCCTTTTTGTTTTTTAATTTCAAACCAGCCAAGATTTTCATGGGAGACGTTGGTTCTCTCGCACTTGGCGGATACATAGGAGCACTGGGAATACTGTATGGATATGAGTTTTGGATGATATTACTTTTTCCAATATTTGTTATAGAATTGGTATGTGATACCATTCAGATAGTGAGTATAAGATCGTTTCACAGAAAGGTATTCAGAATGGCTCCAATACACCATCATTACGAGATGAAAGGAAAAAGCGAGATAAAGATCACCCTTTCTTTTTTGGCTTTGAATGTCATAATAATGGGCGGAAGTGTGGGGATGCTATGCGTTTTTCATTGATAGGATACGGTATAAGCCTGAAGGAAATTTTAGACTTTATCCTTAAAAAAGAACTTGGAGAAGTTTTCGTATCTGAAAAAGGCATTCTTTCTGAAGAAGATAAAAGTGAGCTTTCACATCTTGAAGTCGAATATGAAGAAGGTGGAAACACCTATCGAGCGGCTGAAGCTGATGTGGTTGTTTATAGCCCTTCGGTGCGACCTGACAGCGATATTTTAAATTCGGCACGGAAAAATGGTGCGATTGTTCTGGGAGAAATGGAATTTTCCTGGCGTTATTCTTTAAGTACGGTTGATCCTAAAGTAATTGCGATAACAGGCTCAAATGGAAAGACCACAACGGTTTCATTGCTCGATCATATACTTAGCAGCGCGAATCTTCCACATTTTACAGGCGGAAACATAGGAACTCCTTCTATAAAATACGATGGTTCGCCTTTGGCGCTTTTTGAAATGAGCAGCTTTCAATTGATGGGAGTAGAAGATTTTCACGCGGATATCGGCGCCGTCTTGAATGTATCGCCTAACCATTTGGATTGGCACAAAGACATGCTGGAATACGTAGGTGCAAAAATGAAACTTTCAAATTCGGATATTTTCATTTACAACGCGGATAGCGAATTCATTCCAGAAAGCGATGGAATCACTATTTCAAAAGATTTTGGCGATGTTTTTGTGGATGAAGAAAGTATGAGTTTTTGGATAGAGGGAAATGAATTCAGCATTTCTGAATCTAAGATTAAAGGGGTTCATAATCTTTATAACGCCGCTTTTGCCGCGATAATAGCAACACTGGTGCAGGTATCACCCGAAGTTATAGCGAATGGCATAAATACTTTTTCCCCTCTTGCGCATCGTCAAGAAGTGGTAACCACAATTGATGGAGTAACCTTTGTTAACGATTCAAAATCGACAACGTCAACTTCCACCATAGCGGCTCTCAAAAACTTTAATTCTTGTGTGGTGATAATAAGCGGGAGACCAAAGGAAAGAGATTATTCTAACTTGGCAAACGAGATAAAAGAAAGGGCAAAGTTTGCCGTGCTTATGGGAGAGATGGTACCAGCTATAGAAGACAAACTGAGAGGGTTTCCATACGAAATAGCAAACGATCTCGAAGAAGCCGTTGAAGCAGCGAAAAAAGTTGCAAAAAGTGGAGACGTGGTACTTTTTAGCCCTGCCGCGACTTCATTTGATATGTTCAAAAATTACAAAGAGCGCGGAGAAGCGTTTAAAAGGGTAGTTCTACATGCAGAGAGACGTAGCTAAACTTCTTATTTATCTGTCAACTGTAATAGTCATAGGTTTAATAGTACTTTACAGCGCAAGTTACATAGCCGCCTACAGGTATCCATTTCCACCACCTGATTTCTATTTTAAAAGGCAGATATCGGCCCTTTTTCTTGGCATATTGTTCATGATTTTCACCTCTTTTTTTAACTACAAAAAGCACGAAGCTTATACGGGAATTTATTACATTTTAACGTTGATAGCGTTGATAGCCGTTTTCTTTTCGCACGGTGTTATGGGATCACACAGGTGGATATCTCTGGGTCCTTTTTCTTTTCAAAGCTCAGAGTTTGCCAAGATCTTTCTCATAATATACCTTTCTTCGTACGTTTATAGAAATGATGAAGAACACATTCGAACGTTTGTCGGTGGGATCCTGGAACCCCTCCTAAAATTAAGTCCCATATACGTGTTAGTCTTTTTAGAGCCTGATCTCAGCACAACATCCCTTCTCCTACTTTTAACGCTTTCAATACTCTACGTTGCGGGCGCAAGGCTTTACCACATTTTATCCATTTTTGCGCTTGGAGGTCTCTTGATTTGGGGAGCGTATGCCGGAGGTCTTTTACATTCTTACCAGAGAGCAAGGCTTTCATCGTTTTTAACGCTTTTATCTACTGGAAAAACCAATTATCAGGCTTCAATGGCGCTTTCGGCAATAAGCCATGGCGGAATAGCGGGAACTGGACCAGCCGGCGGCATTTACAAGTTTTACATGCCCGTCCAATTCAGCGATTTTATCTTTGCCACTTTTGGGGAAGAATTCGGTTTGCTTGGAATATCCGTTCTATTGCTTTTGTATTATCTACTCATACGTGAATTGATACACGTTGCTTTAAAGATAGAAGACGATGCCTTTGCAAAGACTTATATAACAGGATTCGGCCTGTTAATAGCCTTTCAAATTCTTTTGAATGCCGGGGTTTCTTTAGGAATATTTCCTGTAACTGGTGTTACGCTTCCGTTTGTAAGTTATGGAGGAAGCTCACTGGTCTCTCTATTAGGTGGGATGGGAGTGATTGTAAACATTGCCTATTCAAAAAGAGATTAACGGTGTCTTTGTGGCCGGCGTAACTGGCGGGCACATATATCCAGCTCTGGCGGTTGCAAAGGAGTTAGAAAAGTACTGCAATCTTCGAGCCACCTTCATTGGAAGTGGAAGGGGAGCCGAAAAGAATATATACAACGAAAGATTTCCTTACAACTACATCACGCTGAAAAGCAGTGGCAGCGATAGAAATAAATTCTATTACGCTTATCACAATTCCAAAGCCCTTGTTAAGGCATTCTTCACTTTAAAAAAAATTCATCCAGATTTTGTATTTACAACTGGTGGATACGTCGGAGGAATAGTTGCGTACGCTGCCCATATTTTAAAAATACCAATTTTTCTTCACGAATCCAATTTAGATGTTGGCATAGCCAATAGAAAGATCACCCCATATGCGAAAATATCCTTTTGTGCTTTTGAACAATCAAAGAAATTTTTGAAAAATGCAATCGTTAGTGGCACACCTGTAAGAGAAGAATTCTTTCTTCCAAAAGATGGTAAATTCAAAGAAAAATTCGGCGAAAAAACGGTACTCATTTTTGGAGGCAGTGAGGGATCCGATTTTTTGGATAGAATCACAAAAGAGCTTTCAAAACAATTTAAAAGCGTTACCTTCATTCATATGGGAAGAACCGTTGTGAAATCCAAAAATGTCGTGCATTACGATTACATAGAAAACATGGCCTATTTCATGAGAAATGTGAATGTGATTGTGTCTCGCGCTGGTGCCAGCACTCTGGCCGAGATAATAGCTTCTAAAACGCCTGCCATTCTTGTACCGTGGAAAAGGGCTTTGAATTCCCATCAATTGAAAAACGCGCGCTATCTGACAGAAAACTCGGCCGCTTTCGTTGTCGATGAAGACGAAAACGGCGTTGACGAAGTAAAAAAATCATTGGAATTACTTTTAGATCCGGAGACTAACGAAAAATACAGAAAAAAGTTGGCAGAATTCTCTCCAAAACTTTCACCTTCTTCGTTCATAGCAAAGAAAATAGTTGAAACAATAAATTAAAGATTTTCTATTTGAATTGTTTTGTGACATTTTGTGACATTGATACATCCGACAGAGGGAACTTTCAAAATTGATATCGAAACAAAATTTTAACTTGACTTTTTGAATCTTTTTGTGATAATCTATCCACAACTCATTACATTTCGAAGAGGGAAAAGAATGATTTATAAAATATGTCTTTCAAGTTCCGAAAAAATTAACAAGAAGCATCACGTTAAGTATTCGCCCGGTGGAGGAGCGAAAGCTTGAACGTGTGCTTTAAATAAAAAGCTAATCCACCGGGCCACATCGAATTAAGATGTGGCCCTTTTTCTATACCATATTTCAAATTTTAAGGAGGAGATAAGTATGAAAAAAATTTTCATCGTAACCATGTTAGTCGTGGCATTGCTGGCTTTAACGGTAAGCGCGGATGCATTGCAGAGGATCGTGTCGTCCGGATATCTGCGTGTGGGAATGGATGCGGCCGGCTACATGCCTTTTGAAGGAACGAATAGCAGTGGAAACTGGATAGGTTTTGACGTTGACTTTGCAAGACTTATGGCCAAAGCGCTTGGAGTGAAATTGCAAATAGTTCCCACGCGTTGGTCTGGTATATTGCCATCGTTAGTTTCTGGGAAATTCGATATGATAATTTCCGCTATGACCATCACGCCCAAGCGTGCGATTATGGTGAATTTCTCCATTCCGTACTTCACAGTTGGACAAGAGATTCTTTACAATTCCACCGTTTACAAAAGAATGCCAACTTTGAAAGAATTGTTTAACCAGAAAAACCTCAAAGTTGCCGTTCAGATAGGAACCACAGGTGATGATGCTGCAAAGGCTTTCTTCAAAAATGCCCGCATTCTGGAATTCGCTTCCATGGATGAAGCCGCTTTGCAGGTGGCTTTAAGAAAAGCGGATATAGCCGTTGCCGATTCCACTTACGTTAGCTACATGTCAAAAAAATACGCTCAACTTTCAAGTATAAATGAAACCCTTACCACGGAAAATTACGGTATAGCCATGAAACAGGGTGAATTCAATTTACTCAATTGGGTGAACACTTTCATCACTTACGAAAAGGCAAGCGGGGAATGGAAAAAGCTGTACGACAAATGGTTCACGAACTACAAACCCAATTCATGAGGCGAAATGGCATGGGAAGAATATTGAAAAAGATATCGATCGCGGCGTTCATCGTCGCGATCGGAGGGATATTCTATTACCTCTTATCTTTGCAATACCCATTCCATTGGAATGTGGTGCCAATGGATTATTTGAAAATGTATTATCTCGGACTTCTTATGACTTTGAAGATATCTTTGGTGAGTATGGTGTTTTCATTTGTAATAGGAGTTGTAGGCGGAATAATGAAAGTTTCAAAAAGTGAAACGTTGCGAGACTTGGCGAGCGTATACGTGACGTTTTTCCGAAACATTCCCTTGCTTGTTGTCATCTTGCTGGTTTACTACGGAGTGGGAACGGTGTTCGATTTTCCCAGATTTTGGGCAGCGGTTATAGCGCTTTCAACCTTCGAAGGTGCGTACATGATAGAGATAATCAGAGCCGGGATACAATCTATTCCCAAAGAACAGTTTGAAACGTCCGAAGCGCTGGGACTTTCATCTAAAGAAAGATTTTTTGACATCATACTTCCCCAGGCATTTAGAAATGCTTTGCCTTCTCTGACTGGACAATTCATAAGTCTTGTCAAAGATAGTTCTTTGGCATCTGTTATAGCGATAAACGAATTAACACAGCGTGGAACGCAAGTGGCCACAATGGCCTTGGCATCTTTTGAAAGTTATATTACCATCGCTGTTATATATTTCACGCTTACTTACACGTTGAGCTTTATAAGTTCCAAATTGGAAAGGAGGCTTGCCATACCATGAGTGTCATCTCGGCGAAAGATGTAAGAAAAAGTTTTGGAGAGATTGAAGTGCTGAGAGGAATATCAATGGAAGTAGAAAAAGGGGAAGTTGTAGTTCTTATGGGGCCTTCTGGAACCGGAAAATCCACCTTTTTACGAACGCTCAATTTTTTAGAGATTCCCGACGACGGAGAGATAGTCTTCAATGATATAAAAATGAAAAACGATGTCACCATCTTAAGAAGAGCCAGATCACGCATGGCTTTTGTCTCGCAAAGTTACAATCTTTTTCCACACATGACGGCGTTAAAGAACGTTGTGTATCCCCTTGTTAAGGTGAAAAAGATGGAAAAAAATGAGGCGCGAAAAAAAGCCGCGGAAGTGCTTTTGCGCGTTGGGTTGGAAGATAAAATAAACAGTTATCCGGGACAACTTTCTGGAGGCCAAAAACAGAGAGTGGCCATTGCGCGTGCGATAGCGATGCAACCGGATTTGATACTTTTTGACGAACCAACATCGGCACTTGATCCCGAAATGACTTCTGAGGTTTTAAAGGTCATGAAAGAACTTGCCAACATGGGAACTACCATGATAGTGGTAACGCACGAAATTGGATTTGCACGTGATGCCGCAGACAGAGTGGTGTTTATGTCAGATGGAATTATATTGGAAAATACTGAACCAAAAGAATTCTTCAAGCGGCCTAAGAGTGAAAAGGCTGTTAAGTTCTTAGCTCGACTTTAGCAGTTTTACCTTTTTTGAGATGCTTCAATGTCGAAAAAGTATCTCGAAGAGGGTGTGGATTTTTTATGAGTCAATTTGGGAGGTTGAATTTATGAAATAAAGGTGGTATAATTCTACTCAAATTATAAATTTTGTAAATATATATTACTTATTAAAAATAATATGGTTAAAATAAAATTAAATTGTCGTCTTTTTGAAATAAGACGAAATTCGAAAAAAGGGGGTAGTTTTGTGAGGAAAAACATATTGGTTTTGTTTTTGGTTGTTGCGGTGTTTTCTATGAGCATGGCAGCAGGAGTTTACGGTGGCATTTTTAACTATTTAACCGGTGCGGATGCCAAAACGCTTTTTCCAGCTAATGCGACGGACAATCCGTCGTACACAGTTGCGCGTCATATCTTTGATGGTTTGGTCAAATTCACAACTGATATGAAGATCGTTCCCGATCTTGCAAAGAGCTGGGATATTTCAAAGGACGGTACCATTTACACTTTCCATCTAAGAAAGGGAGTTAAATTTCAGGATGGTACCCCCTTTAATGCGCAAGCTGTAAAGACGTTTTTCGATTACGTTTTAACCCACAAATTGAGAAGAACTTCTCTTTACAAACCTTACATAAAAAGTGTTGATGTCATCGATGAATACACTGTGGCTTTTCACTTAAACTTCCCATTTGGTGGATTTCTTCACACTTTGGCGCATGGCGCCGGTTTAATTGTCGATCCTGCCATGATAAAGAAATACGGAGACAATCCTGGAGAATTGGGAAGACATCCAGTTGGAACCGGACCATTTGAATTGGTAGAGTGGAAAGAAGGAGAAATAATAAAGCTAAAGGCAAATCCAGATTATTGGAACGGAAGGCCATACCTTGATGGCATAAACTTCAAAGTCATTCCAAATGATATGACAAGACTTATTCAAGTGGAAACCGGTGGAGCAGAGCTTACAGTGAGAGTTCCTCCAATAATGGTCAAAAAACTCAAGAATGATAAAAGGGTAAACATAATGGTGAAACCGAGCTTAAGAGTTATATACCTGGGTTTCAACTTGAAGAAGAAGCCATTCGATGATGTGAGAATAAGACAGGCTCTTAACTACGCTATAAACAAGAAAGAATTGTGCTCTGTCATAATGCAGGGCTTGGCAACTCCTTCTGATTCCCCTCTTTCTCCTTTGACATGGGGATATTCTTCTACAGGTGGCTATCCATACAATCCTGAAAAAGCGAAGGAATTGCTTAAAGAAGCCGGCTACGACGCGAACCATCCTTTGAAATTCGAACTTGTCACGCCACGTGGTAGGTATTTAAACGACTATGAAACGGCAGTGGCAATTCAAGCAATGTTGAAAAAAGTTAACGTTGACGTGTCTGTTAGAGCAATGGAGTGGGGAAGTTACATAAGTTATCTCTTTTCCAATCCCAAACCTTCTGACGCCAAATATCAGGTGTTCCTCCTTGGATGGGCTCCCTCCACGGGAGACGCGGATTGGGTGTTGAGACCACTTTTCTACTCAAAAGAGTGGCCACCTTACGGTGACAATAACACTTACTATGCCAATCCTGAAGTTGATAAGCTTATACTTGCTGGAATGAAAGAGAGTAATCCGGAAAAGAGGAAAGAAGACTACGCAAAAGCCCAAAAGATAATAGTTCAGGACGCTCCATGGGTCTTTCTTTACAACCTTCAGCAGGCGGTAGCCACAAGAAAAGACGTTCACGGCGTGCAAATACTACCCGTGGAAATAGTTTTAGCGAATAACGCCTGGATTGCCAAATAAGCGTGTAACGTAAAGTTGTTTTCATTTCGTGGGATGTAGAA
>WFYR01000056.1 GCA_015489955.1 Mesoaciditoga sp.
AGTGATCGAGCTTTGAAATCACGCGTTCGCTCACGATTCTCTTCAACTCCACGAAATCGTAAATCATACCATCTTCATTTTGTTTTCCTTTCAAAGTGACACGTAGTTTGTAAGTATGGCCATGGAGTTTTTCGCACTTTCCATGGTACCTTACCAAATTGTGAGCCGCGTCGAATTTGAATTCCTTCGATACAAAGAAAGTCATCGCTATCTCCTTTCAAAGTAAAACATGATCCTTCCTCCTATTATAACGAGCATGACTCCTGCAAAAGCGAAGATCGCGTTTACTAACAGAAATTCGCTCATGTACATTGGGCTTATTCCCAAAGCATAGCGCAAGCCTTGCGTGAAATACGTCACCGGCATTGTGTGTGCAATAATACGCATGTAATTTGGCATTATTGAAAAAGGATAAAAAACGTTCGAGAAAAGCATCATGACGGTAAGAAGTATGGTTGAAAAATTCAAAGTTGTCCACATATCCCTGAATACCACCGAAAAGATCGTCCCTAAGCCTATAGACATTATGGCCGCTGTGGAAGTTATCAACAACAAAAGCAGCCAATTTATAGAATAAATTGTGGAAAAAATGGCTTCTGCAGCTAAAATCGTTAGAATAGAAGAAACAACAGAAGACCAAAATCTGTGAACAGCTATTGAAAAGGCGAAGGTGTTTCCACTTAGAGGTGTTACTTTTAACCGCTTTAAAGTGTTGTTGGAACGATAATTTGAAAACGCCGTCGCCGTTGAAAGCACACACGCGGTCAAAATGGCAATGGCCATGGCTCCCGGCACGATGAACGATATAACCGTCAAATTCACTCCCCTGTTTATCTTTACGGGTTGTGCTTCAACGTAGGTTGGAATTCCTGAAATTCTCTTTTTCACCGCTTGAGAAACGAATTTCTGCAATATTCTCAAATAATTGTTATACTGACCGAAAGCCTGATTGTAAAAAAAGGTCATTGAAGTCGACGTGAGAGATATTCCCATCTGCATCTTTGCAGAGGAAACCAACCTTTTTATCGTTTTCTCATCTTTCACGAAAACAGCGCTAAATCCGGCGTTTCGTGCCTCTTGTTCCAACGCCTTCTCAAATGGCTGTAGGTTTTTTGAAAGGTGAAATGCCAGCCTGACAGACACATTTTGCGTTCCTCCAGATATTCCTGCTATGACAAAACCAAGTATGAGCATGAACGCAAGAGGAGAAACGAACATCATTAAAGTGGCCTTTCCATCTCTTACGAACATGTAAAAACTCTTTAATAACAAGGTATTCCCACTTTTCATTCTTTCACCTTCATATCCTCTTCCACATTTTACGCGTTGAAAGGAAAATCAAAGAGGCCATTCCCCACAGAGCTGGAATAAAAACGTTCAACCACATTGGTGTTGTAGACAACCCCACGTTGAGGAATTGTCTCATCGCGTTCGTCGCGTACCAGAGTGGATTGGACCAAACAAAAATGTTAACGTACCATGGTAAATTGAAAAGTGGAAAGTATATGCCAGCCAGAAATTCAAGAGGCAAATTCACGACACTGGTCAACGCGCTAACGGCGGTAGGGCTTGAAAACAAAAATCCTATGTCAAAGCCTATGAGAATGTAAATCATGCATGTGAAAAGATAGTAAAGTATGGCCCAAGGCGAAAAAATATGAACCGCGGAATTGAACACCAAAACCGCCAATATGGCCAGTAAAAAATATTGAATTATCATCAAAAACAGCTTGGAAAAGGTGAAACCCGTGAAAAAAGATTTTGGACTCACCGGAGTTGAAGCGTACTTCTTCATCACCATGTTACGTTTCATGAAGGCAAGTTTAGGTCCAACAAGAAGCAGACCAGTTGTGAAAGCCCCGATTATTATAATTCCCGGTGTCACAAAATCAGTGTAAGTTGGTGCTTTCATCATCTCACCGATCGTTTCACTTTGCACGGTGAATTCCTTTAAGTGATAGTTGAATTTAGACATCATGTAAGAATTCACCTCATCCATGACACCATCAATTGCCCCTTGTGCAAGGCTGGATGAAGCTTCATTCGGAAGGTAGTAAACCTTTATGTGAGCCGCTGCAAACGGCAAGCCCAATCTTGCAAATAAAACCGATCGCATCACGAGTTTGTTAAAATCTCTTGGGATTTCTATAATGGCATCGGCCTTTGAGTACAAAACATCGTTAAAAGCATCCTTCACGCTTCCTTTCATTACCTTCACTATTGTAAAAAATCCGTTTTTGTTTGGATATGAAAGCGAACGAAATGCGCTTATCAAAGAATTGGCGTAATCGATGCCCTTAACGCTTTGCGCTTCGTCCACTATTATTATCCTGAAATCCAGAGATCCTTTCACACCAAGGTTGGAAAATGTCAAAACGAGAATGAACAACAAAATAGATGGAAATAGCATCGCCCAGAATATGGATTTTCTATTTCTCATATCACTCAAAAAGTGTATCTTGAAGAATTGCCAAGCGCTTTTCAATCTCTCAGCTCCCTGCCGGTAAGATTCAAAAATACGTCTTCCAACGTCGGTTCTATAAAGAAAACATCCGTTAGCGATACGTTGTTCTTTTTAGACCACAAGACTATTTTTTCAAGCGTTTGAGTAAGATCTTTTGTTACTATCCTACAGTGATCGTCAAGCTTATGAATTTTTCCTTGAAGTTCTCTTTCCAATTCTTCCACTTTTTCTGTTGGAGGAGTTGGCGTGCAAGAAAAATCTATTTTACTCTCACCACCGTATTTGAGTATGAGATGCTCTGGACTGTCCGTTTCCACGACCTTTCCGTGATCTATTATCGTTATTCGGTCACATAATCTCTGGGCTTCTTCCATATAATGAGTCGTTAAGAAAATAGTTTTTCCATTTGACTTCAGTTTTTCTACAAGTACCCATATCGATTCACGGGATTGTGGATCCAGCCCAGTTGTTGGTTCGTCCATGAAAATGAGATCTGGATCGTTTATCAAAGCCACGGCTATTGCCAAACGCTGTCTCTGACCACCCGATAGGTTTTCAGGATAAGCGTTCACCTTTTCCTTCAGCTCAACCATTTCTAAAGCCTTTTCTATGGAAATCGACTTTTTGAAAAAAGAAGCGAAAAGCTCCAGAATTTCTTTAACTTTTAAGTGATCGAGAAAACTAGTCTGTTGAAGTACCACCCCAATTCTTTCTTTTATTTCCGGAATGACATCACCTTTTATTTCTTCACCAAACATCTTTATCGTGCCAGAAGTTGGCTTTCTAAGACCTTCAAGTATCTCAAGCGTCGTCGTCTTTCCAGCACCGTTAGGTCCCAAAAAACCAAACACTTCTCCTTTGAAAACATCTATATCGATGCCCTTTACGGCTTCAAAATTTCCGTATTTTTTCCTTAAATCTCTAACCTCTATTACCTTTTCCATACATTCTCACACTTTTTCCACTTTTACCGCCGCAACTTTGTAAGTGGGAATTTTGGCAATTGGATCGATAACGTTCAAAGTCAACTCGTTGGCCGCCGCTTCGCTGTAGTGAAACGGAACGAAGACCATGCCTTCCAGAGATCTCTTCGTTATCTTAGCCTTGCCAACTATGCTTCCCCTTCTTGAAGTGACCCTTATTCTATCTCCCTTTTCAATTCCAAGTCTTTCAGCGTCAGAAGGATTTATTTCAATCTCAATTTCAGGATTTATCTTGTTTATGCCTTCTACCCTTCTTGTCATGGTGCCAGTATGGTATTGGTAAAGAATCCTTCCAGTTGAAAGGTAGAAAGGATATTCTTCATCAGGCAATTCCGGTGGCTCCGCGAATTCTACAGGTATGAATTTTCCTTTTCCATTTGGTCGTGTAAATTTCTCAACGTGCAAGATCGGAGTTCCTGGATCCTCTTTCGTTCTACATGGCCATTGAAGGCCTTTGTGCTCTATTCTATCGTAGGTTATTCCAGCATATATCGGGGTTACCTTGGTAAGCTCTTCCATTATTTCAGAAGGATGGGAATAATCGGCTTTATAACCAAACCTGTTGAATAATTCTTTCAATATCATCCAGTCTGGCTTCGAATTTCCAATGGGCTTAACTGCCTCTCGTACCCTTTGCACCCTTCTTTCCGTGTTCGTCACGGTGCCATCCTTTTCATATTGACTCGAAGCGGGCAAAACAACATCGGCAAATTTGGTGGTATCGTTTGGAAAGATGTCAATGCTTACCATAAAATCAAGTTTTTTCAGCGCTTCTTCAAGGTGCAAAGCATCCGGATCGCTCATTCGTGGATTTTCTCCCATCACAAAGAGCGCTTTTATTTTGCCATCTAAAATGGCATCCGCCATTTCCGTGATCGCAAAGCCAACACTTGATGGAAGTTTCTCAACGTGCCACGCATCTTCGAATTTCTTTCTCGCCGCATCGTCAGTTACACTCTGGTAACCTGGATAAAGGTTTGGAAGCGTACCCATATCGCCGGCTCCCTGAACATTTCCCTGACCTCTTAATGGATTCACTCCTGTGCCGGGCCTTCCCAAATTACCAGTCGCCATTGCCAGGTTGGCAAGTGAAATAACGTTGTGTGTTCCACTCACGTGCTGTGTTATTCCCATCGCGTACACTATAGCGGCATTTTGAGCGCTGCCGTATATTTTGGCCGCTTTGATTATGTCCTCTTTACCAACTTTTGTCACGCGTGAAACGTATTCTGGAGTGTATTTTTCAACTGTGGCTTTAAGCTTTTCAAAATCTTCTGTACGAGAGCTTATGAATTCTTCGTCTATCAAATTTTCCTGAATTATAACGTTTAAAATTCCGTTGAAAAGCGCCACGTCTGTGCCAGGTAAATGCCTGAGCCATATTGTAGCGTAGTCCACCAACTCTATTTTTCTTGGATCAGCCACTATCAACTTTGTGCCATTTCTCACTGCCTTTTTTATTCTTGAACCGTAAACCGGGTGATTTTCCGTTGTGTTAGAACCGGTTAAAAGTATGACATCGGCATCCAGGATATCCAACAAATTGTTAGTCATTGCTCCGCTGCCGAGTGTGGCGGCCAGACCGGCAACCGTTGAAGCGTGGCACAATCTTGCGCAGTGATCCACATTATTTGTGCCTATCACGGCTCTGGCGAATTTCTGTAAAAGGTAATTTTCCTCGTTCGTACAGCGCGCCGACGAAAGAAACATGATGGAGTCCGGACCGTATTCTTCTTTTATCTCCTTTAGTCTTTTAACAGTGTACTCCATAGCTTCATCCCAGCTGACTTCCGTGAACTTTCCATCTTTTTTCATCAGCGGTTCTTTCAACCTATCGGGATGATTGACGAATTCGTAACCGAATTTTCCCTTAACACACGTGGCTATACCATCGTTAACTTCAGGATTCTCTCCCGAAGGCATAACACGCACGATCTCATTTTTCTTTCTATCGACGTGCAGCTCTAACTGGCAACCAACGCCACAGTACGCGCACGTAGTTTTAACCTTTTCCGTTTCCCAGCGCCTTGCCTTTCCTATGGATGGCTTTTCAACAATGGCGCCCACGGGGCATATGCTCGCACACTGCCCACAATTCACACAATCGGTTTCCGCAAGAGGCAAATCGTAAGGCGTTGCGGGCAACTCTTTAGATCCTCTATTTGCCATGGAATAGATTGACATCCCCTGAACTTCATTACAGACTCTCACACACAGTTGACATTGAATGCATTTGTTCAAATCTCTTATTATGAATGGGCTTGAATCGTCAACCTTTAAATTTCTATTTCCAAATCCAAAATAAGGTTTCTGGCTTGGAAAGTACTTGTAGCTCAAATCCTGAAGCGCACAATTTCCATTCATATCGCATGTCATGCAATCGTTTGGATGTTCTGAAAGTATAAGCGAAAGATTCATCTTTCTTGATTTTTCAACACGGTCGGTATGTGTTTTGATCTTCAGCCCTTCCTTTATCTTCGTAGTGCACGAAGTTTGAAGGTTTCTCGCTCCTTCCACCTCAAC
>WFYR01000057.1 GCA_015489955.1 Mesoaciditoga sp.
ATAGATGAAATACCAACCATGAGTTACGCGCAGGCCATGGAAATGTACGGCAGCGATAAGCCGGATACGCGCTTTCAGATGCTTCTTCATGATTTCACCAAAGAAATTGAAGGAAAAGACCTAAAATTCCTTACCCCTTTAAAAGATGAAATTTTGAAATACTTCGTTATTCCCAAAGACTATGAATTTTCAAGAAAATCGTTGGATGAATACGTTGAAAAGGGAAAAGCAGAAGGAGTAAAAATAGGATGGGTAAAGAAACAAAAAGGAGAATATACTGGCGGTATATCTAAAATACTGAAAAACGCGGCCGTAAGTCCAAAAATGAAAGATGGTGAAATTGCGTTTTTCGGTGTTGGAAAATATCCAAAAATCAACGAATTTCTCGGAAGAATGAGAATTGAAATTGCCAAGAAAATGAGGATGTACGACGAAGATTCTGTTAAAATATTATGGATAACCGATTTTCCAATGTTTGAATGGAATGAAGAAGAAAAACGTTTCCAAGCACAACACCATCCTTTTACAATGCCTTATATGGAAGATCTGGAGAAGTACGAAAATGGTGATCTTTCCAAGATAAGGGCACACGCTTATGATTTGGTAATAAATGGTTGGGAACTCGGAAGTGGAAGTGTTAGAATCCACAAAAAAGATCTTCAACAAAGAGTGTTTAAACTTATAGGTTTATCAGAACAAGAAGCAAAAGAGAGATTTGGATTCTTTTTAGAAGCTTTTGATTACGGCGCGCCACCACATGCGGGCTTTGCCATAGGAGTAGACAGATTGGTTGCAATAATGACAAAAGCGCCATCTTTAAGAGATGTCATTGCCTTTCCCAAAACTACAAGTGGAACAGATCTAATGGCGGATGCGCCGTCAAGGGTAAACATCTCTCAACTTAAAGAGTTGGGAATAAGAGTGGAGGGAGATAAGTAATGCAGGATTTTAAAGTGGAAATCAAAAAGGCAGACGATAATACTTTGGTTCTTCTATCCGGAGAACTTGACGCGTACCATTCCATAGAGTTCAAAGAAAAGATGATCGACCTTCTTAAAGAAGGAGGAGACAAAATTCTCATCGATATGAGTGAACTTGGCTACATAGACAGTGCTGGATTAGGAGCATTAGTTTCACTTCTTAAAAGAGCGTCTGAAAATTCCAAAGAATTGAGGCTTTTCGCGTTAAAGGGAAATGTCAAAAAAGTTTTCGAGTTGACAAGGTTGAATATGGTATTCAAAATATTCGACACATTTGAAGAAGCCATATCATGATTTACATAACTATAGATGGTCCTGCCGGTTCTGGTAAGTCTTCGGTTGCTTTTTATCTCGCAAAAGAATTGGGTTTTGAACATCTGGATACCGGGGCACTTTACAGAAGTGCCGCGCTTTTGTGGCTAAGAGAAGGAGAAAGAAACTTCTTTGATGAATTAGAAAAAGTAAAATTCGAACTAAAAAACGGAATATTAACCATGAATGGAAAAGCGCTTGGAGATGAGATAAGAACTCCAGAGATAGGAAAAGTGGTTTCCAAAGTTGCCGAAATGCCAAAAGTGAGAGAGATTATAACTCATAAAACGAGAGAACTGGCGGACAAAAGAAATGTGGTAGTAGAAGGGAGAGACATTGGAACTGTCGTTTTGCCTGATGCTTGCGTGAAAATATTTCTTATAGCGTCGGTAGAAGAGAGAGCGCGTAGAAGATATGCGCAATATCTTTCCAAGGGAATAAAATTGAAATTTGAAGATGTTGTAAGAGAAATAGAATCTCGTGACAGAATAGATTCAGAAAGAGCTGTTGCCCCTCTAAAGCCGGCGAGTGATGCGTTAATGTTTAACACGGATTCTTTAACTTTAAATGAAGTGGTGTCAAAGCTCAAGGAAATAGTGATGGAGAAGATCAAAAAGTGTTGAGGGTAAGCGTCTCTAAAAATATAGGCTTTTGTTTCGGTGTAGAAAGAGCGGTTGAAATGGCCGAAGAGTTGCTTAAAAAAAATGAAAAAGTTTACATAACTGGTGATCTTATACACAACGAAGAAGAAATGAACAGATTGGAAACGATGGGTTTGAGAACTTTAGATATAGAAAGTGAAACGTGGCCCGAACTCTCAGGTGCAATTGTTTTAATAAGAGCGCATGGTATTCCACTTTCAACACGTGAAAAGTTAAGAGAAAGAGCTAAAAAAGTTGTGGATGCCACGTGTCCGGTTGTAAGCAACGTGGCCCAGCTTATGAAAGAAGAAAGAGAAAGGGGCTACAAAATCTTCTTGTTTGGCAGAGAAGGCCACGCAGAAGTTGAATATCTTAGAAGCTGTGTTGATGACGTGGAAGTAATCAGCCTTACAACTTTGCCAATGATTGACAAAAAGATGAAAAAGATAGCACTCTTTTCCCAGACAACGATGGACGTTGATGGATTTCAAAAAGCGTCCAGGCACTTTTTAAAACAATTGCGTTCTTTCTCAGAATTTCATATTCACAACACCATATGTTCTGTAACGATAGAAAGAGAAGAAGAAGTGAAAAAACTGGCAAGTTCTAATGATGTGTGTATTGTTGTTGGAGGGAAGAAGAGTTCCAACACGCGGAAACTTTTTGAAATAGCAAAAAAAATAAATGAAAATTCTCACTTAATACTTAACTCCGATGAAATTAAAGCCGAATGGTTTTCATCGGCGAAAAACGTTGGAATCTGCAGTGGTACCTCTACGCCCCAACAGGCAATTGAAGGGGTCATAGAGAGGTTAAGAAAAATCAAAAACTGAAGGAGGTGTACCCACTAAAGTTGTGGGGAAAATCATGGAAAACGGCGAAAAAAACGAAGAAATGGAGAAATTTCTACAAGAGGAAGAGCTTGCCACTCCAAGCGTAGGAGAGGTAAGGAAATGCAAAGTGATACAGGTAGACAAAGACAAAATAATCGTAGACGTCTCAGCAAAAACTGAGGGCTTTATAAATGAAGGGTACCTCACTAAGGATATAAGCGAGTACAAACCTGGTGACGTCATAGAAGCTGTGGTAACCAAAAATGATGGAGAAAGCAAGTTGTATCTCTCAGAAAAGAGATATGCTTCAAAGAAAATACTGGATGAATTAAGAAAAGGTGGAAAAGGAACCATTGTAAAGGGAAAGATTTCGAGAAAAGTTAGAGGTGGATACAGCGTTGAAATAGGAGGCGCACTTTCCGCATTTCTTCCAGGTTCTCAAGCCTCTTCTTTAAATTCTTTAAGTCCTTCTGATCTGACAAAGAATGAGTACGAATTTGAAGTTATCACTTTTGAAGAAAGAGGAAGAGGAAGAAACAACATCGTGGTTTCAAGAGATTCATTGCTTAACAAGGAAAAAGAGGAATTTTTGAATTCCGTTCAGGAAAATGAAAAGATAAAAGGTAAAGTTGCGGAAATCACCAATTTTGGTGTTTTCATAGATATTGGACCAATGACGGCTTTGCTTCCACGCTCAGAAGTTAGTTGGGAAAAAAGTGTTAATTTAAAAAACATGTTTCATGTTGGCGACGAGGTTGAGGCACTCATTATATCAAAGGATGTTCCAAATGGGAAGATGTCACTTAGTTTGAAAAGAATGAAGCCGGATCCGTGGGAAAATATAGAAGAAAGGTATCCTGTTGGCAGCGTGGTAAAAGCTACTATAAGTGGAAAAGCGTCTTTTGGATTGTTTGTAAAGCTTGAAGACGGCATAAAAGGTTTAGTTCACTCAACGGAAATACCTTCCGATGATCATTGCAAAGAGTTCAAAGAAGGAGAAGAAATAGAAGTTGAAGTTTTAAAAATAGACCCTGAGGAACGTAAAATATCTTTCAGTATCAAAAAGGTAAAAGAAAGACTTGAAGAAGAGGCATGGAAAACAGTGGAAGAAAAATACCACGTTGGAGATGTCGTTGAAGCTGAAGTTGTGAAATTTTTGAGAAATGGAGTTCTTTTAAAGATAGACGAAGGTATAACTGGCTTTTCACACATCTCCGAATTATCATGGCATTTTGTGAAAAAGCCTTCAGAAGTTTTAAAAATGTGTGAAAAAACAAAAGTGAAGATACTTTCAATTGAGCCGGAAAGTAAAAGAATTAGATTGAGCGTTAAAAGGACCACTCCAGATCCATGGGAGGAATTGATCAAGGAAGTTAAACCTGGTATGCCGGTGCAATGCGAAATAATAAGCGTTAAAAACTCCGGAGCGATCGTCAGGATCGTGGAGTACAACGTTGAAGGGTTCCTTCCCAAATCACAATTTGTTGAAGGAGTAGAAGAAGGAAAAATTTTAAATGGGAAAATTCATAAAGTTACCTACAATCCAGAACTGGATGAAAGAGACATGGTAGTAACTTTAAAGGATAGAGAAACTGTAAAAGAAGAAGCCCTCGATGAGAAAGAAAAAGGTGAAGACTATCTTAACTCAAAACCTATGACAACAACGATAGAGGATATGGTAAAGGAAAAAAGTGAAGAGCAACAATGAATTGCCGGTTGTAGTGCTTGCCGGTAGAAAAAACGTTGGTAAGTCAAGCATATTCAACAGATTGATTGGCTACAGAAGGTCTCTGGTCGCCGATTACGAAGGGTTAACCAGAGACCCTGTGGTTTTTGACACGAATTTGAGTGGAAAAAGCGTAAGGTTAGTAGATCTTCCTGGATACTTTATAGATCCTCGAAACGATATAGAAAAAGAGATGAACTTTTCCTTTAAAGAGTGGCTTCAACGGGCAAGCTTAATAGTCTTTGTAGTTGACGGGAGAAGCGAAATCACGAAAGAAGACGTGGAGATAGCCGAGCTTGTGAGAAAATCGGGAAACCCTTACATATTCGTTGCAAATAAAACGGAATACAAACCAGCCTACTTTGAGCACGTATCAGATTTGTACTCTTTGTCAATGGGAGAACCAATAGAAGTGGCAGCAGAACATGGAATAGGTTTTGAAGAGCTCGTTGAAAGTATCGTTTCAAGACTTCCAGCCGCAAGCGTAAACATCGAAAATCCAACAATAAAGGTGGCAATAGTTGGAAAACCAAATGTAGGGAAATCTTCTCTTCTTAACGCCATCCTGGGAGAAAAAATTTCGATGGTTACCGATATTCCGGGAACAACAAGGGACACACTTGACGCTTCTGCTTCTTACAAAGGAAGGGAAATTCTTTTCATAGACACTGCCGGGCTAAGAAGAAAGAGTAAAGTTAAGAAAGGGACTGTTGAGTCGTTCAGCGGCGCACGAACTATAAGGGCCGTGATGAACTCGGACGTTTGCGTGATAGTTATTGATGCGAGTGAAGGCGTTACAACTCAAGATAAAAAAATTGCCTCGCTTGTTCAAGAACACGCAAAAGCTCCCATCGTGGCAATGAATAAATGGGATATAAGATTTGAACACGTGGAAGAAGCCGTGCAAAGAGAATTTTTCTTCATAGATTATTGTCCTAAAGTTGCCATTTCAGCGAAAAACAATTGGAACATTGAAAATTTGCTAAATGAAATAATAAACTCTTACGACGCTTACACTGCGAAGATAACAACGTCACAGATATCAAAAGCCGCAAACGAGTTCGCTTACTCGCATGTTATGCCGTCAAAAAAAGGTCGCAAATTGAAAATATACTACGCCACACAGATATCAATAGCGCCACCTACTTTTAGCATTTTTGTCAACTTTCCAGAACTTTTCAACGATTCCACAAAAAGGGCATTTGTTAAATTCTTAAGAAGAACAATTCCTCAACTTAACTCTTCACCAATGAGAATTGTAGTGAAAGCGAGAAGATAGATTATGTTCTGGAATATGTTGCTCGTCGTGATAGCATACCTTGTTGGAAGCATACCATTTAGCTACATCTTTCCAGCTTTAAAGGGTGTGGATGTAAGAAAGGTTGGAAGCGGTAACGTGGGAGGCACAAATGCCATTCGCGCGGCTGGTCCAGCCATTGGCGGCCTTTCAATGCTCACCGATGCTTCAAAAGCATTGATCATGGTTTTAGTGGCATATATTTTTGGAATGGGGGAGTTCTGGGTTTACCTGGTTGGAATTGCAGCCGTGGTTGGCCATGATTATCCTGTATATTTAAAATTTCACGGTGGAAAAGGTGTTGCTTGCACGGTGGGATTCGTGTTTTCCGTTAATCCTTTGATGGGCCTTGAGTTCGTATTCATTTGGATGTTAATAACGGCAAACACACAATACGTTTCCTTAGCTTCAATGGTATCAATGACTGTATTGGTAATCGAGAGCTTTCTGTACAAAAAATGGCTGCTAGGAGGCGCCCTGTTGGTGCTGACATTATTAAGCATTTATCGTCATAGGGCAAATATAAAAAGACTTATAAATGGGAAAGAAAACAGAATGGACATCATATCATCAATAAAAGAATTGTTTGGTGGGAAAAAAAGATGAAAAGATCTCTTTTTGCTTTATTGCTCATAGTCTCAATTTTTACTTTGGCCTTTTCGGAAAATTACATAACGTCTTTTTCTGCCGCTGTTAAGAATTGGAATGATTTTAAAATTCCAGAAGCCATATCACTTGTAAATCTTTCTCTTTCATCAACTTTCAACGTGGCTTACGCACCAGATTTATGGTACTTTAAAACCCGTTTAGAATTGATGAATGGAGAAATAAAAGAAGCAAAAAAATCTTTAGAAATGGCGGCAAGTGTTTTTCATCCAAAATCCGTCTACACTTTGTTGAATTCTTTAACGAATGCCTCTGTAACATCCTTCTCCCCTATTACAAATGTTAATTATCTCAATTCTATAAAAGGATTTTACGGTGAAGAGGTTTTTTATTCTCCAATTTCAGTGGCATCTCGAAGAGAAAGCTATTACGTTTTGGATGGCGCCAATCGTTTTGTAGAAAAGTTTGGTCTAATCCAAAAACGCTACTTTTTGGGAGTTAATTCAACTCCAACGGCCATGATTTATTCTTACAGACTCGATTCTTTCTTCATTTCATTTGAAAATGGATACATCTACAAGTACTCTCCAGATTTCTCACAAAAGTCGGTCTTTGTCAAAGGTCTTTCTTACCCAATAGTTTCTTTTTCAGATAATTTTGGAAGAGTTTACGTTATAAACTCTGGAAAAGATGAAGTAAACGTTTTTGAATGTAACGGCCAGCTCTTCAGAGATTTTAATTTTTTCAACAAAAAAGTTCATATACTTGGAAATGTGAGAGAAAATGCCGGAACAATGTTCGTTATGGACTACACAACAAGAAGTGTTAGAACTTTTGATATAACAAATGGAAAAGAACTGTCTCGAATTCCATTTCCCGATGGTTTAACACCAACTTCTTTTGAAATTTTAGGTTCAAGCGTAATTTTTATCGGTTCCCAAAATTTGAATGTTGGAGGTATAAAATTCCCACTTGAAGACTCCAAGTCGGTGTTTTCTTCCTCGTTAACTGAAAGAATTCTAATGACCACGGATATCGAAAGTAACAAAGTAAATCTTTATGAGATGAAAACGAGCTCCAACATTTTCATGCCTTTAATAGACAATCTGTCCTTTTCCAATGGGAAGATCACAATCGAATTTAGAATTTTAGATCCTCTCGGTTCAAAAATAGAAAATCCAGGTAAGGTTGTTGTAAATGATAATGGGTTCACAAAGCCTATAACCCTTACCACCATAGAATTTCCAATATCGTTGCACCGTCTTCAAAATGTGAGCGATATTTTGAAAATGAAAAGGAACAAGCGTAATTTTGTCGTTGTGTACGCGTCCACCTTGAAAGGTCACGTACGTGGAATGTTCGCTCCTGCGCTCTTCAAAAACACAACGTTTTACATAATCGAAGATATCACTCCAACAAAATTGGAAAAAACACTTGTAAGATTGACAAATGGTGACTTTATATCCCAACAAGAAGCCAACAACTTTGAAGAGATATTGCCTAATATGCACGCTTTTGAGTTTAAGGCGTCTTACAATTCAATTCTTCCAAATGGCGTGGATGAAATCGATCTCACGTACGGTGCAAATGCTAAGTACGTGGACAGCGTTTACTACACATTTCAAAATGTGATGAAGTGATAAAACAAAATGCTTCATCTAAAGTATAAATTTCGCGGCAAGTCAACTGCAGAGTTAATAAGATTGGCTCAAAGCGGAATAAGAGAGGCCACGGATTTAATAGTTGAAAGATACTATCCCATGGTTGTAAAAATTTCGAGTAAGTATTATACCGAATGGGCTGAAAAAGATGATCTTATTCAAAACGGTCTTGTTGGAATTTTAAAAGCTATTTATTACTATAAAGAAGGAAAAAGTTCTTTCACGAGTTTTGCGTGGAAATCAATTGAATCCGAAATCAAATCATTTTTAACTTACCTTAACAGAAGAAAGAACAAGATGCTTACCGATTCTGTTAAAATAGATTTCTTCTTAGATGAAAACGAAGAAGACAAATCGATCAATTTTGGTTACAACCAGGGACTGTTTGAAAGTTATATCGTAGAAGAGTTCATGAATGAATGCAAAAATATCCTGACAGAAGAAGAATATGAGATATTTAACCTGTATTTGCAACACATTCCGTACAAGGAAATAGCCAAACTTGTGGGTAAAAAATTCAAATATGTGGATAACACGCTGCAAAAGATAAAGAAACGTTTAAATCCGTTGATAAAAACATACGGTATAATTAGAATGTACAAGAATTTCATGTGATGATTACTCGGAGGCAAAAATGAACAATCAAGAAGAAGATACCCCTTTTATATTCAAGATTATAATAATTCTAATAATAGTTTCAGCCATTTTTGGAGCGTTCATGGGCGTTGTTAATCTTTCACTCGCGAGAATGAATTCAAAGGAAATAGGCGAAGTTAATTCGATAATAGACAAATCCATAAATACGAAGATAAGTAGAATAGAAAATGAAATTTCCTCCATAGATACTTCTTTAAGACCAGGCGGAATGATAGATCTGTACATAAATGCCTATCATTATTTATCCAATTCGAGCATAGATCTTCAAAAGATAGTTACAATAGCCCAATCCAATTATGGAAAGACTTTTTTTTCAATTTACATTACTGGAAAGTATGAAGTGTGGATAGGTGTAATGAAAGATGGGAAATACGTATTCCAATCGGAGATGACACCGGGAATTTCAGATCAGCGTTTTTTTGTGAATTCAACTCCAACTGTCTTGACTTCTTACACCATAACCTTGAATTCGTCATCTATACTGATGAGCGGTGATCCGCAAAACACCTATGTATTGCTTGTCACACCAGATGGTGCCAGATTGCTGAAAATGTCTTCAAAGTCCTTAAGCGTTGGAGAATTGATTCAGGAGGGGAAATGATGCTCATCAAAAAGATAAATGTAGCTATCTTCAAATTAAAATTCGGAGCTCCTTCAAATCCGATAAACGTGGTAAACGAATTTGAATTTGAAGATGATATAGATTTTAAGTTAAAAGAAGATGGTGAGAGGCTTACTCTACTGTCCAAAGACAAGAAAATGATTGAAATAGAAAAATACGTTCAAAAAGATGGAAAAGCTTGCTTGATGTGTTACTCTGAGCAAGCTCATTTTTTTGGTTTTGGAGAAAAGATGGGAGAATTGGATAAAAGAGGAAGAAAAATGGAAATGCTTAACAGTGACAATCCATTACACCTTCCAGATACCGATCCATTGTACATTTCCATCCCTTTTTTCATTATGCTTTCTCCTCATAAGCCAACCATTGGCCTTTTTCTAAATTCAACATCGAAATCTTATTTTGACATGGATGGGGATAAATACACCATTTGCTCGGAAGACGATGGTTTGGAGCTCTACATCATCTACGGTCCAAAGGTTTCAGATGTCTTAAAACGTTTCTCACTCTTGGTGGGAAGAATGGAATTACCACCGGCCTGGGCACTTGGCTACCAACAATCCAGATGGAGCTATTTCACGTCTGAAGAAGTCTTGAATGTGGCTGAAAAAATGCGAAGAGACGAAATTCCATGTGATGTGATCTATTTAGATATAGAACTACATGCAAAATTACAAAGTTTTTACCTGGTCAAAAGAAAACTTTCCAGATCCCAAAGGAATGATAGATAAGTTAAAAGGAATGGGATTTAAAATTGTAACCATTGTTGATCCAGGCGTGAAGATTGAGAACGGTTACGATGTTTACGAAAGTGGAAAAGAAAAAAACGTCTTTGTGAAGAAAAAAAGCGGGGAAATCTTCGAAGGTTACGTTTGGCCTGGAAAATGCCATTTCCCAGACTTTTTGAAAGAAAATACACGTGAATGGTGGGCCGAACAACATGATAAGCTCTTCAAAATGGGTGTGGATGGAATTTGGAATGATATGAACGAACCATCGATAATCTGGGATGATGAAAAATCAAATGAGGTAAAAAGCCTGACTGAAAATAGAAAATTCGATCTTTCAACTCTTGAAAGATTGAAAGGGTTGGCCAACCAAAAAAACTACGTTCACGATATAATTCACGAAGATGACACGGGAAAAAAGTGGGAACACCTTAAGGTGAGAAACGTTTACGCCTTACTTGAATCTAAAGCGACAAGGAGGGCATTTGAACTTCACAAAAAAAATCAAAGGCCATTCATATTGAGCAGGGCCGGCTTCGCTGGTATTCAAAGGAATGCCGCTGTTTGGACCGGTGACAATGTAAGCTGGTGGGAACACCTTAAAAATGAAATGGCGATGGCCTTAGGGCTGAGCTTAAGCGGTGTGAATTTTTGTGGTGGAGATGTAGGAGGATTTGGTTCAAACACAACGGCAGAATTGCTTGTAAGATGGATCGAAATGGGGGCTTTTTTCCCGTTTTTCAGAAATCATTCCGCCATCGGCACACGCCATCAAGAACCATGGGCCTTTGACGAAGAAACTGAAAATATCATCAGGGCTCACATTCAAAAGAGGTACGAATTGTTCCCATACTTTTACACTTTGTTTTACGAGTCATCTGTAACCGGATTGCCAATAATCAGACCGCTCTTCATGCAAGACGAGGAAGACGAAACGCTCTACTCCATAAACGATGAATTCATGCTTGGAAATTCAATGCTAATAGCCCCCGTGACACAGCCTAACACTTACTGGAGAGCGATTTATCTTCCAAAAGGAAGGTGGATCGATGTAAGAAACGGAGAAATATACGAGGGTAAAAGGCTCTACAAAGTAAAAGCTCCTTTAGAAGAAATTCCAGTTTTTGTCAAAATGAATTCAATGCTTTTAAAAACGCAAGCGCTTAATTATCTCTTTGAGAAGAAGCGCTTACCGCTTTATGTGGAAATTTACGGTGATAGCGCAAATTCCATTCTTTACGAAGATGATGGAGAGACTTTGGAGTACAAAAAAGGAAAGTACAATCTTTACAGAATATCTGTTGGAAGTGTAGCAAAATCCCTGCACGTAAATGTGGAATATTTGAACCATGGTTACACAGGTATGTATGAAAAAATCACCTTCAAATTTTTTGCGTCTAAAGTATCAAATGTCTACATGAACGGAGAAGAAACATCTATTTTCTTCAAAAATGGCGTGCCTCAAGTCGAAATTGACATCTCAAAGGTGAAATGAAATGTTCATAGGCGCTCACATGTCTTCTCCCCTTTCCACCGTTCCAGAGAGAACCGTAAAAATAGGCGGAAACACATTTCAAATCTTTTCACACAGCCCTAGAATCTGGAAAATATCGGTGAATGAAAGTGAAAGGGAGAAATTCAAATCTGAAATGAAAGTGTGGAATATAGATGCAAATAAAGTCCTTGTGCACGCAAGCTACCTTATAAACCTGGCAAGTCCCAAAGATGAAGTTTGGCAAAGATCAAAAGCTCTCCTGAAAGAAGAGATGAAAATAGCGCATCTTCTCGGTTTGAAATACGTTAACGTTCATCCGGGCAGCAAATTAAAAGAAAGTTTAGAGTGGGGATTAAAAAGATGTGCACAAGCGATAAAAGAAGTGCATGATGATTCGCCAAAAGATGTAACACTTATTTTGGAAATCGTGGCTCCGAAAGGAGGAAACATCGGTTACAACTTCGAACAATTGCAAAAGATAAAAGACATTGCAAAAGTTGATTTAAAATTCACATACGATACCTGCCACGGCTTTGACGGCGGTTATGATATAACCACAAAAAGGGGAATGGAAGATCTTGTAAACGAAATTAAAGCCACCATAGGCATGAAAAACCTGCTCATGTGCCATTTGAACGATTCAAAGTACCCTCTCGGCTCCGCAAAAGACAGACATGAAAGGATTGGAAGGGGATATATAGGTATAAAGGGTTTTTTAAACTTCTTTTCCTTTGAAGAATTTCAAAAGATCCCTTTAATACTTGAAACACCTGGAAAAGATGAAGAGCATGCTCAAGATATTTTAACGGTAAGGAAAATATTTTCCCAGTTGGGAATTAACAATACAAAATAATTTCAGAGGAGATGGTTTTATAATGTTCAATGTTTCTTCGCAGATGGTTATCGATAACCCATCAAGTGACGAACTGTGGAAGATGTCAAAGGAATTCTCTCTTCCAAACAACTTGGGTCTTCCTCTTTTCCACTCAAAAGTTAAGTCAAGAAGTGCGAAATTCACCGCAAATTACGAATTTTCAGACGCGGAAGCTCAAAAATACATAAAAGACGTTCAAGAGTACATCAATACTCACAAAATGATAAAGATAGATGCGAGAGTGGGAGACGGTTCAAGCTGTACATTCAAAGCGACATTGCTTGTAAGTGAAAAATATCCACAACTTGCTTTTATGTTTCAAAGAAACCTATTTGAACCTAATGGAAAAGAAAGTGACAATATAACCGTTATAACCATTCCTGAGTACCCTGAGAGAAAAATCATGGTCTTTCCACACGAAGCCACCGAAATAATACTAGGCTCTGATTATTACGGTGAAACGAAAATGGCAGCGCTAAGGCTTGCAATGTACCTGGCACGAGAAAGACATCAGCATCTTGGTCTTCACGCCGGATCAAAGGCTTACAATTTGAATGTGAACGGTGAAATGAGGAGATTTGGCGTTCTCATTTTTGGACTTAGCGGAACGGGTAAAACCACTCTAACTTGTGCCACTCATGACTTAAAAGAGCCGGAAAATGTGGAAATAGTGCAAGATGATATCAACTTTTTAAGCGATGAGTTGAACGCGTTCGGTTCAGAAAGGAATTTTTACGTGAAAACGGACAGCATAACATCTCAACCTCTTCTGCTGGCAGCGGTGAAAGAGGAAGGTTCAATCCTTGAAAATGTGTACGTTTCACCGGAAGGGGAAGTGGATTTTGATAATCTCAGCGTTAGCACAAACGGTCGTGCCGTTTTACCAAGAGAACACATACCTTTCCACGCTTCTTCGTACAGTGTTGGAAAAGTTAACATCATATTCTTCAACACGAGAAGAGACGATATTCCTCCAATATTGAAAATAGATTCATACGAAAAAGCCGCTGCGGTTTTCGGATTGGGAGAGTCAACGATAACAAGCGCAGATGATCCATCAAAAGTTGGACAGCCTGTCAGGACGGTTGGATTTAATCCATTTATAATAGAAAATCCCGCCAAGGAAATAAACACCTTTAAAAAGTTCCTAAGTGGAAAAGATATTCAGGCATTTGTCATAAACACCGGTTGGGTAGGTGGCCGTGACGGCTTAAAGATAAAACCACAAGACACGTTCATGTTCGTTGAGAATGCGCTTAGAGGTAAAATAGAATTCAAAAAAGATCCGATCGTTGGCTTTGAAGTACCGGTTAAAGCTGAGGGATGGGATATAAGCAAATTCGATGTTATGAATTTCTACTCAAAAGAAGAGTATGAAAAAAAGATGAACGAGCTTCGTCAAGAAAGAAAAGAAGCCTTGAAAAAAATAGGTGGTGTAGATGAAGATATAATAGAATCTCTTTGAGTTTAAAATTCTAAGAGACTTACTTCGTTAAGACATAATTGATAAGAGCAAGGGCCGTGTTGGCCCTTGTGTTTTTTTACTTTATTTTTTTGACGATATCGTTTTCATGTTGTTGTTCCTGCATGAACTGCACCTTTGTTGGGACCAAATCCCTAACTTTGGCTATTATCTTGTTTTTCTTTATCGCATCGTGAACGATCTCTGTAGACGGAAAATCAATTGCACCAACGGGACAGATGTTCGCGCATGTTGTGCATCCAACCAAGCAATTGTACGGATTGGCAACAACGGGTTTTCTTGAGTTGAGATCGTAACTGTACACATTTCTTCCACAAGTCATAAAGCATAGGCCACATCCCACGCACACAGCTGGATCGATGGAAGGATACCATTTTATCTCCTTTCTCGGAACTCCAAACCACTCGTCAAATTTTCCAGCCATCTCTTTCACCTCTTTTAATTATTTTTTTCACAATTGAAGGTAAAAAATTTATTAGCTTTTGCTCAAAACAATCATACCATTAAATTCCTCACTGTATATTAAGAATGTTTTATCAAATAAAAAAATAAATATTGTGATTTTTTTAATTTTATGTAGTACTAAGCGTGCTTTATATTTGTAAACGGTCATTTTGCAATCTACATGAAACTTCTTTTGTATCACCATATTGTTTAAGATATTAGAAATGTTCAGAACAACAACAATTATAGATGAGTTAAATGAAATAAGTACTGCTAAACTGAAAATCTTCATTGAAAACATGAGAAAAAGATGTATAATCGTGCTAAATCATTTCTTCCTTTTCTTCAAAAGTTAAGGGGGAGAAGCCAATTGAATCTGATAAAGGGAAAATTCCATCTTTACCACCTGATATCAAACGTTTTTTCCACCCTTATGTACCTTCTTTTTTCTTCTGTAAATACCGTTGCCACTAGATGGGGGCTTTCATTTTTCTCAATTGGGCTTATAAATTTCATTGGAGCACTTACTTACATCGGTACAAGCTTTATTTTGGGAAGATTGGGGGACAAATATGGACACAAGCGTGTTATCTCGTACGCGATGTTGTTTTTTTCTTTTTTCAACGTTCTTGGATTCTTCTGGTCAAATGTAATAGAACTTCTCATTTTTGTCGTGGGAATGAACATGTTCTTTGGAACATTCTTTCCACAGGTAGAAGGCTTGTTATCGAAACGTGAAAAAAGTCTTGGGGTGGATGCGGCGAGTACCATAAACCGTTTTAACCTTTCCTGGAGCACTGGAAATATCGTAGGAGTGATACTTGGCCCTTTTTTAATAGTCAGAATTCCTTACGCGGTTTTCGCTTTTTCGATATTTTTAAATCTTTTGACTTACTTTTTAATAAAAAAAGATCTCTCAAAAAATTCCGAGAACCTTTCTTTTGTACCTTCAAAAAAGTTGAAAAATTCCTCATCCGAGGTGGATTTTCCAAGGATAAACACCTACAGGATGAATTACAGATTAACACTTATATTATCAGGTTTAGTCTACGCGGCTTTTCTTTCATTATTTCCTAAAATAGCGGCCTTCAGCAACATTCCACTGTCAATAAGTGGATTATTGGCGTCCGCATCGAATGCTGGCGTTGTGATAACATTCCTAACCCTGGAAAAAGTAAGAATTTGGGTTGGAAATCCTTTCAAGGCTTTCTTCTTGATGATTGGCTTTCCAATAACCGTTCTCTTGCTCTTCATTCCACCTTCCATGCCTCAATTTCTCCTGCTTGCTCTTTTTTCTGGAATTACCTACGCCGTTCCGTACACCTACGCTATATTCTACGCTTTGAACTCCCCAAACGAAGATCACAGCAAACAAGGAGGGTTTCATGAAGCTACTATAGGAATGCTTTCTGGTTTTGGACCGTTGTTAGGAGGAGCTATAATTCAGATTTCGAATGACTTAAGGGGCCTTGCCATGACGTCTTTGCTCCTGTTGCTAATTGTCGTGATCCTACAAATAAGGTTCATAAAGAAAGTTAAAACGCGATAACAATTGCGTTTAACATTTTAAACGAAAATATAGTAAAATCGTTTTAGAGAGGTGAAAGATGAGAGAGGATTTTGTACTACTTCTTGACTTACTCGAAGAAAAGATAAACGCGCTCGTTGAAAAACACAAAAAGGATTTACAGAATTTGAAAGAATGCGAAAAAGAAAATGTTCAGTTGAAAAAAGAAAACCTAGAATTGAAATCCATGCTAGAAACTCAAAGCGTGAGGGTTGATGCGCTGTTGAAAAAATTAGAAGAAACTCTTAAAGATAGACAAAAAAGCGAGAGGGGTGTGCCAGGTGAAAAGAACGGTAACTTTTGAACTTGGAAGTAGAAAATACAAGTTTACAACTACGGATCCACAACAAGAGGTAGATGAAACGTTAAACGCCATAAGAGAAGAATTCGAAAATTACGCTCAAATCGTCGACAAACACGGTTATGACAAAGTTTTCCTGATGATGTTGTTGAACAACGTGCATGAAAACATAGTTTTAAAAGAAAGGATAAAAGAACTTACCAAGAAATTTGAATTGACCGATTCTGCCGACGAATGAACAGAGGTGAAAAAATTGAATGTAGTCGCTCTTGGAGGAGGAACAGGCCTTTCAACATTGTTAAAGGGCTTGAAGCTTTTTTCTGACGTAAGCATCACCGCAATTGTCACGGTAACAGACGAAGGGGGAAGTTCTGGCATTATAAGGGAAGAACTCAACATTCTTCCTCCTGGAGATATAAGAAATAACATCGTTGCGCTCGCAGAAGATGAATCTTTGATGGCAAAGGTCATGAGCTATCGTTTCAACGAAGGAAAAACTTTTAAAAACCACAGCCTGGGCAACCTCGTAATTGCGGCGTTGACGAAGATAACGGGAGGCTTTGCCACCGCTATAGAAAGGCTTTCAGACACTCTCGCAATAAAGGGGACCGTTTTACCGGTTACGGAAGATACGGTAAGATTGGTTGCAAAAATGAGCAATGGAAAGAGCGTAGTTGGTGAAATGAACATAGTAAAGGCAAACAAAAAAATTGTCCATATAACCTTAGACAAAGAAGCCAAAGCTTATCCAAGGGCTATAGAAGCTATAATTAAAAGTGACGTTGCCGTTTTGGGTCCTGGAAGCCTCTACACGAGCATAATTCCAAATGTACTCGTTGATGAGGTGCGGGAAAAATTAAACGAAAAACCACGCATTTTCATAGCCAACCTCATGACCCAACCGGGAGAAACGGACGACTTCACGCTTGAAGATCACGTAAGGGTCCTGGAAAAATATCTCAAAAAACCTGTAGAAAAGATAATAGTCAACAATGAAAAAGTACCATTGGACATACTTGAACGATACCGAAAAAAAGGCGCGAATGTCGTTTTGAAGAACAATTTTAACGATGATAGGATTGTAGAAGCCCCATTGATAAGTTTGGAAATAGATCCAAACGATGGAAGCGAAAAATTAAGGCACGATCCGGTAAAGCTGGCAAACCTTGTAAGAAAAATTGCACTGGAGCTGGTGAAAAAATAAAATGTCTTTCACGTCAGAAGTCAAGGTTGAGCTTTGCGATATTAAGATCGAAAAAACGCTTGCAAGGGCTGAATTTGCCGGTTTTTTAAAGTTCAAAGGAATGCTTGAAATAGGAAAAAACACTCACCTGGAACTACCCGTAAAGAGCATTTGTGCCGCGAGGAGGGTAAAGAACCTCTTACTTGTAATGGATGAAAAAAGCGTAGCAATTTTCTATCACGAAGAAAAGAAGTTAAAAAGGGGCAAAATTTTTTTGTTCAAAATAAGTGTAAAGGATATAAACACTTTTTTGAGCAAATTGTACATTAACACACCGGGAGAAGTAAAAAAAGAATTGTTTGAAGATCCCGTGATTTTCAGCGCTTTTTTAAGGGGAGCGTTTATTTCGTCAGGCTCAGTGGTTGATCCGGCAAGGCATCACCATCTTGAATTGTATCACAACAAAATTGAAATTCTTGAAAAGATAATGAAAAAGCTTGAAAATTTTTTTGGAATTTATGGACACATAGCCGCCGTAAAATACGGCTACAGGTTTTACATTAAAAACGGAAATATGATAGAAGAGTTTCTTAACCTCATAGGTGCACCGAACGCGGCCCGAAAAGTGCACAACGTACTGTTAGAGAGTAGAATACGTTCTGACATAACGCGAAGCTTGAATTTCATAGAAGCGAATTCCAAAAGGAGTGGTAGCGCATCGCTTAAACAGATAAAGGCGATAATGGAAGTTGATAAAGAAATGGGTTTAGATTCTTTAGATCCAGAACTCAGAGATGTGGCAAGGGCCAGGCTGGAAAATCCAGAACGTTCTCTCAGAGAACTTGGAAACCTGTTTGATCCGCCTCTTTCCAAGTCCATGGTTCACAGAAGATTGCAAAAGATAATGAAACTTTCTGAGAAAAGAGGAAGAAAACTATGAAATGCCCATTTTGTGGTTATCCCAACACAAAAGTTCAAGATTCCCGTTCTATAGAGAATGGGTTAGTTATAAGAAGAAGAAGGATTTGTCCGAATTGTGGCGCAAAGTTCACCACTTACGAACGGTTTGAAGGTGGTACCTTAATGGTTGTAAAAAAGGATGGGAGAAGAGAAAAGTTTTCGCGCGACAAGGTAATGGGTGGAATAATAAAAGCGTGCGAAAAGAGACCAATTTCAATGGAAAAAATAGAAGAAATTACAAATGCTTTGGAAGCAAGGGCAAAAAAGCGTGGTAAAGAGATAAGCACAGCCGAAATAGGCGAGATGATAATGAACGAATTGAGGAAACTCGATCAAGTCGCGTACGTGCGTTTTGCGTCTGTATACAGAGATTTTAGAGACATAGATCAATTCATAGAAGAAATTGGAAAGCTCAAAGGAGAAAGAAAAAATGGATGAAATGGTTTTAGTTGTGGAAGACTCAGATGTCGATCTCCTTTTTAAAGGATATGGGTTGTTGAGGATACCAATAGAAGAGATTAAAGAATTGGTGGAAAAGAGGGGATTTTTCGTTAGAAGAACGCGCGCAGAAAAAGACAAAACGCTGCGACAGCTCATACCTTACGTTGTAATTCAAGATGAAAGTGGGTTGTACTTAATGGTGAAAAGACTCGAGACACAAACTGAATCTCGTCTTCATGGCTTTTACAGTCTGGGTATTGGTGGGCATATAAACGACACAGATGAAGGAAATTCTCCGTGGTTGAAGTTCATATCCGGCATGGAAAGAGAAGTTAACGAAGAAGTTGATATATCCGTTTACGATTGGCCAAGGTACATAGGTGCCATTCGAGAAAACACAACCGCTGTTAACACGGTTCATCTGGGCGTGGTTTTTATGATAAGAACGAAAGTTAAAGGTGTAAAAGAAATAGAAAAATTTACTTGGGAACTTGCCGATATTGACGATATTTTGAAAAAGTACGATAAATTGGAATCATGGTCTAAACTTGCTTTTGAAGAAATTGAAAAGATGAAGATTTAACTTTTATCCTTCCTTACCAAAAGCCCTCTTCACAAGCCTTTCAAAAAGCTCCAATTGCGAATTTACCCTCAAATCCAAGGTCCCAAAATCGGCTTCCACTTGAACATCCATCTTCTTTAGATTTGAAAGGGTGATAACTTGCACCTTTTCAAACGATGAGAATTTTTCTATCACGTCTTTTGGAAGGTCGGTAGAGAGTTTAAGCACGATCTCTTTTGAAGATTTCACTGTTTCCAATGCGCTCTCAATTTTCTTCTCAATATCTCCCTTTTCTTCTTCAACAAGTAAAATTTCTCTTATCACGGCGAGACTTAAATCTACAAGAGAAGCTTTCATTTCATCCACTGAGGAATCCACTTGCTCGTTAAGTTTATCGATTAGCGCCTTCACAGTTTTAACTTTTTCGTTCAACTCTTTTTCAGCCTTTTTTACGCCTTCTATGTAACCTGCTTTTTGAGCTTCATCTTTTATCTTTTGTGCTTGTCCTTTTGCTTCATCTACAACCCGCTGTGCCTCACGTTTTGCTTGACTTAAAATATCCTCAGCTTGTCTTTTGGTAACTTCTATTGGATCCTCAACGTTTTCCTCTTCTACTTTCTCATTCTTTTTTATCTCCTTTGGTCCCACAATCACCACTTCATCTGTGAGATCAATGCTTTTGATAACGTCAGACAATGAGGTCTTCACCTCCGCCTCTACTTATGACTATTTCACCCGCATCTTCAAGTTTTCTAATTATGGCAACTATCTTTTGTTGCGCCGTTTCAACATCCTTGACTCTTACAGGTCCCATGTATTTCAGTTCATCTTCCAGTAAACTCGCGGCTCTCTTGGACATGTTCTTCATTATCTTTTCTTTGACTTCATCTGAAGAGCCTTTCATAGCCAGCGCCAAATCGTGAGTATCGACTTCTCTCAATATCATTTGAATGGATCTATCATCAAGAGTTATTATATCTTCGAAGACGAACATCCTGTTTCTTATCTCTTCGGCAAGATCCGGTTCTGTCTTTTCTAAAGCGTCTATTATGGTCTTTTCAGCAGACCTGTCCAAAGAATTCATGATTTCCACCGCAACGTCTATGCCGCCAACATTGCTGAAATCTTGGCTCACAAAAGTTGACATCTTCTTTTCCAATACTTTTTCGACTTGCTTTACTATTTCCGGAGAAGTGCTCTTGAGTAACGCCAGCCTTTTCACAACTTCCGGTTGCAACTCCTCGGGCAAAGACATTAGCACCTGTGAAGACTGCTTTGGTTCAAGGTAAGCCAGAACTAAAGCTATCGTTTGTGGATGTTCGTTTCTCAAAAAGTTAACCAGTTGAACTATATCTGCCTTTTTCATGAAATCAAAAGGCTTAACTTGAAGATTCGAAGTTAAATTTTCTATTATCTCCAACGCTTTTTCTGGACCTAAAGCTTTCTCTAAAAGCTCTTTGGCGTATTCTATGCCCCCTTCGTTTATGAACTCACGTGCCTTCATAAGATCCGAAAATTCTTCAAAAGCCTTTTTTCTTTCCTCATCGCTAACATCACGAAGGTTGGCAATTTCCAACGTCAATTCCTCTATTTGATCTTCAGGAAGGTTTTTTAAAATTTTAGAAGCCTTTTCTGCCCCTAACGCCAGAAGAAAAATCGCGACTTTTCTTCTGGCTGGAATATCGTTTTCTTTTTTTTTCTTGTCCATCACTATCAGTCCTTAGACATCCATATCTTTATTATATTCGCCACTTCCGCGGGATCTTCGTCAACCCACTTAAGTGCTTCTTCTTTCATCTTGACAAGCGCTTCTTCTTCAGGCGTACCCTTTGCTTTCTTTGTCATCTCCAATACTTCTTCTTCTATTCTCTTTCTCTTTTCTTCTATTTCTTTCAGCTTTTTCTTCTTCTTGCTCTTTGCCCTCATGTAGTAAAAGCCTACCGTCATGAGAATTGAAAGGAGAATGCTGTAAACAACTAAATTTTTGAATCTGCGTTGCGCCTCAAGCTTCGCTTCAGCCTCTGCAGCGGCACGCATAGCACTTCTGTCGAAAAGCATTGGAACAACTTCAACATTGCTTGCATCAACGCCAATGGAATTCGCGACTGCCGTGCGTATGGTATTTTCTTCTTTCACGTCTGTCGAATTCAAAAAGACAGTCATTCTTAAACTCTTTATTTCACCGGATTTATCTTCGATCACTTGATTGTACGTTTGTGAAACATCGTAGTTCCTAATGCTTTTGGAATAAGTTGACACTTGTGAAGACGGTGTTGTGGTCACGTATGTGGGAGGAATATTTGAATTTGCCCCCGGCGCCCCCACAGGAGCTCCGTTAGTTGAAAGCCCGCTTTCTTCTTGCTGGCTTGCCAGTACACCGGTGTTGTTTTTGGCATCGGTAGGAGTGTAAACTTTGCTCTCTTGCGTTATCTTTTGCCAATCTAAAACGACGTTTGCGGCAACCGCAATATTTCCATAGCCAAAAACCTTGTAAAGCATATTTCTGATTTTATCAGAATAATACTTTTCCACAGATTGTTTCAATTTTAGCTTGGAAGCACCAGAAATTGCAGAAGCCGAAAGGTTAACCTCATCACTAAGAACATTTGAATACTGGTCCACCACCTTTACATCACTTGGAGACATATTCCCAACCGCGCCCGCTACCAAATTCATTATTCCCAACACCTGATCGGAAGACAACGTCATTGATGGTTTCAACACGACTAAAACAGAGGCAGTTGGCTTTTGTTCTTCACCGGGCACGTAGTAAGTGTACTTTGGCAAAGCTAAAAAAACGCGTGAATATTGAACCGGGCTGAGCATATCGATGCTTCGTTCCAACTCACCGGCGAGCGCGATCTGGAAGTTCACCTGTCTATCAAAACTCGTCATTCCCATAGAAGCGAGAGAACCGTTTTGAAGCAAGCTGTAACCTTTAACACCAGCATCTGGTCCCAAAACTCCAAGAGTGGCCAATTTCATCCTAACGTTGTAAACGTTCTCGGAAGATGGTATGTAAATCGTACCATTTTTTCCGGCTTTGTAAGGTATGTTAAGGCTATCCAATTTCTGTGCTATGTATCCAGCGCTTTGTTCCGTTAAATTTGATACAAGCACGACGTAATGGGGTCTTGCGTTGATTTCCACAAGTACCCACAATCCCACGAAAACACTTATCGCCACCAGAATCCATAACAATTTTTTTCCTAAACTCAGTGGCTTAAAGCGTTTTTCGTAAAAATCTTTCAGTTGATCTTTGAGACCACTGAACTTAAATGCCATTAAAACGCATCACACCCTGGAAAGTATATTTCTTCTTATTTCCTTTATCTTACCTTCTATTTCTTCCTCGTCATCTTTTCGTGCATCGTAAGCTATTTTCCCCCCAACAAACGTCAGCTGAACGCGCGCATCTCTTAAAAAGTCAAAAAGTAAATTTCTTAAAATTGGCTTTTTCCCTTCTCCTAAAGGCCCTCTGTAATTATACAATGCAAAGTCAGCAGCATAACCGGGAATTAATTTTCCAACTGGTTTATCAAGCAATTTGCTCGCGTAACGATAATTGTTATCCAAAAAGATTTTCTTAGTTTGATAAATCGAATCAAAGTCGCTTCCGCCTTTCATCATTCTTCTCAGTAGAAAAGCTATCTGAGACTCAATTAAAACTGAAAAATCGTGAACTTCTCCACTTCCTATGGAAAGGTTCACCCCTCTTCCCATCATCCCGTCTACATCTGGAAATGCCATGTTCTTTATCATCATTTCCCTTGGACAGTAAACCGCCATCGTATCAGTGGAAGCCATTATGTCTAAATCGGTTTCTGTGAAATGTTGAGCATTTACTATGACTTCATGATCGCCCAACATGCTTATGTGTCTTAGCCTTTCCAGATTGGACATTCCATATTTGAAGAATGCCTCCTTTTCTTCCGTAAGCTCGTCTGAAAGTAAAATAACTATGAAAGCACCTGTAGAATTGGCAAACTCTTTCAAATTTCTCAAATCGTCATCGGAAAAAGAAGTTATGGAATTCAAGGGGATGTATTTTGGATGTTCTCCTGATTTCAAAAGCCTTTGAAGATCTTCTGGAGTTTTTAACCCTTCTCCCACAGCAAAACGAAAAGGTCTGGTGCTCACAACAGATTCTATTGTCTTTTCAACTTCTATTTTGTGAAGGTACCTGTCTATAGACCCGGTTATCATCGTTATTCCTTGTTTAAGAGAATCGTGAGCCACCTTTTCGGCCATCGTAAAGAATATTTCCTCGTCTAACACATTTTGAAAGACTTCTAAAATTTTATGGTAAAGTTCTTCAGAAGGAATTCCAGATTTTTCCTCTATTCCAAACATTGGAAATATAGCGGACTCCATCTTAACGTAAGCGTTGACAAATCCCGGCAAGATCGTCATACCATTTCCATCTATTACATCATCAACATTTAAATATTTCTTTTCCAAAACTTCACTTTCGCCGATTTCAACTACTTCTCCATTTTCAACGTAAAGTGCGCCTTTTTCCAATATTCCAACTTCGAAATCATTGCTAACAATTCTCACGTTCTTAACGAGCATCGTTTCTCACCTCATTCCAAAACTTCTCTTCCGTTCGTTACACAAACACACGTCAAAACACTCGATGACAGATCAATTTTACCACTTTATGCTTATAAAAGTTCTACAATTTAACAAGAAACACATTATTAAATTCTATTTCATTTTAAAAAGCGGTCTTCTAGGAAGACCGCTGTTGGTGCCGAGGGCGGGACTTGAACCCGCACGAGCCTTTCAGCCCACTGGATTTTGAATCCAGCGCGTCTGCCAATTCCGCCACCTCGGCGTTACGTATTGGATTATATACGTTTGAGTTCTATCTGTCAAGAGGATCACGACAAAAAATAATCAGAATTTAAAAAAGGGTGAATATGAATTACACCAGATGTTTTTTGAACATACTGGTTCTATCGTTATCGTGAATCAGATGAAGATATCTGTTTTTGGCCTCTTCTGCAAACCTTTCAAGAATGGCTCTCAAGTCGCTGTTGTTCAATGCGTTTTCCACATCAGGATCTGATCCTATCTTTCCCAAAGAAAAAATTCTATCGCCTTCTGGAGAGAATTTCAACTCTTCTTCAAAATCAAAGATTTTGTCGGAAATGGATGATATGATCTTTTCTACCGCCCTTACAAAAGCTTCTCTAACTTCTTCTGGTTTCTTTGCCATGTTTAAATCTGCACGATAAGTCTTTGATACCTCTTTTTCTAAGTTCACATAGCTGTCCATTTAAATCCCTCCTTCACCATGAAGTGGAATAAAACCAACGAAGATCTTTTAAAAATTCCCGAGCAAGTAATTCACCAAAGTTAGAGATGCTACCACGGCAGTTTCCGTTCTAAGAATTCTTTTGCCAAATTTCACACTCTCGAATCCATTTGCTTTGAAGAAATCATCTTCCTTTTCGCTGAATCCACCTTCTGGTCCTATGGCAATTATCACGTTGTTTGAAAACCGCAAGTTTTTAAAAGTTTTAGATGCCTTTACGTCCAAAAGGATTTTTGTCACGTCCTTTGAAAATTCTTGATACTGCGCGTCTTTTATTTCTGGTAGATAGAGAGAACCACATTGCTTCATTGCATCGCGAGCAACGAATTTCATTTTCATTAATTTTGACTCCGTTTTCTTCCTTGTAGTTCGTTCCATATTCATAAACCACAGTTGATTTGCCCCTAACTCAACCGCTTTTTCAATTGCAAATTTTGTTCTTTCCCATCTTATTGGTGAAAGCACAATCGTTATATTGGTAGTGGAAGGAGGTTGAAAATCCAATTTTTGGAGTATTTCGGCTGTACTTGAAGACGTAAGCTTTCCACGGTAAAGGGTACCTTTGCCATCCGTGAACTTTATTTCAGAATTTTTCGAATACCTTAGAACCTTAATATGGCGCATTTCATGCTCATCAAAATGCGCCATATTTCCATCTATTTGAGCAAAGAAGAAAGAGGACATCAGATCTCTTCTTTTCCTCCCATATAAGGTCTCAAAACTTCTGGAACTTCTATTTTTCCGTTTTCTTTTTGGTAGTTCTCGAATATCGCTACGAGTGTTCTTCCGACGGCCAATCCTGAACCGTTCAAAGTGTGCACGAAATCAAGGGTGTTATCGGATTTCCTGTATCTTTCATTTGCCCTTCTAGCTTGGTAATCCGTTACGTTACTACAAGAAGAGATTTCCTTGTAATTGTTGTAAGAAGGCAACCACACCTCGATGTCGTACGTTCTTGACGCAACAAATCCCAGATCACCTGTACACAGTTCTATAACCCTGTAAGGAAGTTTTAGATACTGTAAGACTTCTTCTGCATCGTGCGTAAGCGCTTCCAAAGCCTCATAAGATTCTTCTGGGCGCGTATACATGACGAGTTCTACTTTGTCAAATTGATGTTGGCGGATCATACCTTTGACGTCCTTACCGTAACTTCCGGCTTCTCTTCTGTAACACGGGGTGTAAGCCACGTATTTAAGGGGAAGGTTCTTTTCATCTATTATCTCGTTTGTGTGCAAAGCCGAAAGGGGAACTTCCGCTGTGGGGATGAGGAAAAGATCATCAAGGGTGGTGGAATAGGACTCCTCTTCAAACTTCGGCAATTTTCCAGTGTTTATCATCGTTTCACGGCTTACCATATGTGGAGGCATAACCTCAGTATAACCGTGTTTTGTGGTATGTAAGTCCAACATAAATGATATCAATGCCCTTTCCATTTGTGCCGCTTCTCGGTAAAGAATCGTGAAACGTGAACCGGATAATTTCGAAGCTCTTTCAAAATCCAACAAATTCCTTTGAGGTCCAAGTTCCCAATGGGCTTTGGGCTCAAAGTCGAATTTTCTGGGCTCCCCCCATTTTCTTATTTCCACATTTTCTGTTTCATCTTTTCCAACTGGCACCTTCTCAAAGGGAAGGTTTGGAATGTTTAAAAGCCTGTCTTTTAGCTCTTTCTGCAATTTTGAAAGTTCCGTTTCATCCGCCTTTATCTCTTTTGAAAGCTCTTTTCCCTTTTCCAAAATGCGTTTTGCGCCTTCTTCATCCTTTGCGGCTTTAAACCTTGCCACTTCTTTCGAAATGGAATTTCTTTCTGCTCTTGATGAATTCAATTTTGTGGTAAGCTCTCTTATCTTTTTATCGAGTTCTAAGACTTCATCTATTTCTTCAGGCTTTACCTTTCTTCTTTTCAACAACTCTTTTACCCTTTCTGGCTCATTTCTTATGAGCTTTATATCCAACAACTTCCTCACCTCCGTTTTTGAAAGTATATCTCTTTTTAGATTTTAAGGCAAGAACGAGTGATATAATCTCCTTGAAATAAAAAAACAGAAGAAGGGAGAAGAAAGAATGGAGAAATTAAAAGTTTGCATTCCAACAAAGGATGAAAAAACCATTTACAAAGGTCACATGGGAGATGCGGATCTTTTCATGATCTATGAATGGGATGGAAAAAATCACAGATTGGTGGAAAAGAAGAAAAACATACCATTTGAGGAAAAAAAGCATGGCGGTCAAAAGAAAATGCAGCATATTTTGAGCATAGTTGGAGAGTGCGAAGTGTTCGTCGGTGGCGTGTTAAGCCCCAATTTTTTGAACTTGCGGGATAAAACCAGAATCCAGCCCGTCGTTTCAAAAATAGAAGATATTGAGAGAACCTTTGAAGCGTTAAACGAAAATGTTGAAACGGTTGAAGAGCTCACTCGAAAGAGAAAAAATGGTGAACATCCACGCGTTATTCCTCAAATTTCTGAAGATGAAACGCGTTTGCTTTCATGAACGAATGAAAAAGTAAATTCTTGGCACATTTTAGCCGATTTAATTGTAAGAAAGGGGGAATCGAATATGAAAAAAAGAGTTATTCTGGCGATCACCGCATTGGTAATCACAGTGGCACTGTCCTCATGTACACTTCTAACTTACAACGTCTTTAAACCTCTCGATAAACCAAGCAACTTATCAAGTGCCGCTGAGAGCGCACTTAACGCCGCAAAAAATGGTGATACGCAGAGCGCAGTTGATCTCTCAACTCAAGTCATCACAACAGTTGCAAGTTCATCGACCA
>WFYR01000058.1 GCA_015489955.1 Mesoaciditoga sp.
CTATCCTCACATTATTAGTTTTCACACTTTTTCTTTCAAATAAGATTGTCTACTTTAGCGATGATGGTGGGAGCGGAAAACATAGTGGTGATAAAAATCCTCAAACCACTCTCATGAAAAATGCGAAACAGCAAGAGATGCTTGTTGAATTACAGAAAATGACTGTCATCGTGACCAAAAATGCGTAGAGGGGAGGTGAAAAAAATGTACATATTTAAGCCGCCTTAACAGCAATAAATTTACCAATAGAGTTTTGATTTGAAAATGAAAAAATTGAAAGGAGATGTTTTGAAATGAAAAAAGCTATATTAAGTATCTTAATGATCGCAATTTTCATTACACTAATGGGTACTGTAGGTCTGAGCAATGATAACGTAGTAATATATTATCCTCGATATAAATATTGGTCTACCGGGTCCGTTGATCTTGGAACCAGTGCTTGGGAAATTGTAGAAGAAAAATCGAATAATTCTGGTATAAGTTTATCTTATACGTACAATATCACGCACACTACTCGTTGGGAGTGGCATATCAACATATCCTTAAGTATATTAGGCATCGGCGGAGGAATGAGCGGAACAAATAGTGTAAGCGAAACTTATAGTGTTGTTATACCTCCACTTGAAAGATGGGATTTATATAAAAGATATCATGAAGTAGACTACTTATATGAATATCAAGAGGGAGAAATAATTCAATATAACAATGAATCGCCGTTTTGGAATCCTACGGCTCCACCAGTAAATTTTGATAAGACGGTTACTTACTCTGAGAATAAGAGCAATCTATCCTCTTTGTATTAAAAGTGCATTGGGAGATGAGGATTTTGAAAAAGAAAATTGAGTTTGCTACTATTTTCGCTATGTTTTTGGTAGTTGCAACATCTTTGGCAATGGCGAATAAGATCCAGAGCGTTTATCCAAACAAGTACAAATTTTGGTCTGTAGGTTCATCAATTGTAGCCACAGGAGAATGGCACTTGATTTTCACTAAACCAAACGATTCATCAAACCCTTTACCATTTACTTACATATCTACTGAGACGGCAAAATGGAAATGGCATACCCCCACACCTATAGGCTTGATTCTTCTTGGTCAGAAGGCAACTGGTACATCTCAAGGTGTAAATACGTTTAAAATTGAAATTCCTCCTTTCAAAACTTTCGAAGTTTACAGGAGATACATCACTAAAGATTACTACTACAAATATCAAAAAGGGGAAATAGTGCAACTTGATGATAATTCTGCAACTTTTAATCCTTATGGACCGCCCGTTGATTTCTACGAAACTGTCGTGAGTTCTGAGTACCAAACGACTTTCAGCACAATTACCTCTTCGCTTGAATCACATCCCCTTGTGTATGAAGATCTTTCAAAATGGGGATTCCAAGGAAAACCTTCTGATTTCTATGTGAACACCGATCCATATGGAAATATGGTTATCCTTAAAGGAAGTTCTCCTTTGAATTTGTACGTTATAAATCCTAAAAACGAAATAAAAGATGTGTCCATTCCCATGAAAGAGGATTTGTATATTGTAAACGGTGTGGACATATTCGAAAATACGCTCATCATCGCAGCATTTAAAAACGTAGTTACCGCTACAACATCCAACGTAGCGAATATAAGCGTAAAGAGCCAATTGTTCTTGTACAACTATAAAAACAAAACAATCAAGAAAGTGCTGAATCTTAAAGATGCTTTCATATCGAGTCCTGTCTTCTCCAATGATGGGAAAGAAGTAACGTATAGCGAATATAAAAATGGAAAGACATCCATTTATATTGTGAATCTGGAGAATGGAAAAATTAAGCTACTGTACAAAAATGTGGAATGGCCAACGTTAACCATGCCAAACAGTGCATGGAGTAAAAATGGGAGCATATGTTTTGGAAATTCAAAGAAAGAATTCATAATAGCCGTGAAAAATGGTGAAAACTACACGTTTTCAAAAATTAAACCATCGTCTAGAATTGGGTGGTATTACATTTCCTCACCTTTTTTCATCTCAAATGACATAGCTGGATTTGTGGATGGAAGCACTTCAACTTTGATTGTATTCAACATTCTCACAAAAAAAGTAATTGATACTGTGAAATTGGATGTAGATCAAAACAACCTTCTAGGTGTTCAATACACCAAAGGAAGGATTCTTGTTATAAGAGTTAGGAAGTAGAAAATTAAGCCTAATGGAGGGGAGAATGATAATGAAAAAATTCAAGATGTTTTTTGTCATCGTTGGAATTTGTATTCTTTTGACTGAACTAGGAATGGCCTCAGCAAAGTATAGACCATTAACAATTACGAATATAATCAAGTTATCTGTTGTTAACTCTCAAGAATGTTCATCATTTGAAACGAAGTTAAATCACATGAATGATAATAATTGGGTTTTGCCAATGTTTATGCCAAAATTTTCAGTCGATTACAGTTTTTCTTATAATTCTACTATTGTGAATAACCTTAATGCGAATATGGAAATTCCTATCTCCCCTCTTTTTGTGTTAGATAAACAAAAAAATATTAATAATCTGAGAGAAAATGTTTTAAAAGTTGAATTGCGCCAATCTAAAATGAAAGCAATGAATGATGCCTTAAACCTTTATAATCTTTTATTTGAAGAAGAACATTTAGCAGAAGTGTATAAAATGGTTATAAACAAGGCATGTAAATTAAGTTCAAACGATGAATTATCAAATGAGATCATTGATAATATGAAAATTTCGCTCAAACAGCATTTGATCACAATTGAAGAGATGTCATATGATTTGAAGAACGTACTCTCTATTCCACAGGAAGAAAATATTAAACTTACTGAGGACGTCTTCTCTTCTAAGTATCTTAGCATTCTTCTTAAAAAAATAAGACATATTGTAAATGACAAATGTTTTCCTCAGTCACCAAGTCTGTTAATTGCAAATGAAAATGAAAAGGCAGTTGAAGAGGAAAATAATATAAGATGGATTTATAATTCTGTTTCATTTTTTCTGAATTGTAAAAAGTCAAGATGTTTTTGATCCACGAAGGCCAAAGTTTTTGATCCACTTCTCGACTAACTAAATTTGTTGCTTTGCTTTCTTCTGAAACTCTCACCGTTCATGTTCAATATAATGGCATTGTGAGTGATCCTATCGAGTAGAGCC
>WFYR01000059.1 GCA_015489955.1 Mesoaciditoga sp.
GGTGAGCTTTTATCTCTTCGAATTCTTCCAGAGACAATTTCCCCGGTTTGTTGAGGATTCTGTCTCTAATTCCTATCTTTCCTATATCGTGAAGCCATGCCGCCATTTTCAATTCTTCGAGATGCCTTCCTTCAATTCCAAGCCTTTCAGCGACAATGGCAGCGTACTTTGAAACCCTTTCACCGTGTCCGGCCGTGTAAGGATCTTTTTCTTCAAGCGCTTTAAGCAAAGCCGACATCGATTCTATTTTCGAATCGAGAACCTTTTTGTAAAGCTCCAGGATGAATCTTATTATCAACAACGGCCCCAGAGCCACGGCTATGTCCCACAGGCCAACGTACGGGTACAAGAAAACCACCACGTAAGCCACAGCCAGTGAAATGAATATGCTTGCGCCGAAGAAGTCAACAAAAACATCTTTTAGTAATATTTTAAGTTTTTTGCCGGTTGCTAAACTCACAGCACCAGCCACAAATATGTTATTCAAACCAGCGTACACCGTGATGGCAAAAGCTATTGCAATTATTCTAACTATTTCTGGTGAACCCAATGGAGACGTTAGTCTGTAGACGATCGAAGCGACCGCGGTGGATATGGAAATCTGGGCAACGTTGAAAATGGCCTTTGAAAATTTCACTTTTTTGGGAGAAGGCAAGCCTCCTATCATTCCAATCAGGGCGGCCGTTAAAGGGGGAAAGAGAATGGCAGCTGAAAGGTTAAAAGTCATACCCAGTCCTAAAAGCATTGAATTTCCATTCATCTTTCTCACTTCAATTGGGAACATGTCGGATATCCAGCTACTCAGACCCCATACGATGATAAGCCATAGAGGCTCACTTTGAATGCCAAAAAAGAGGAGGGCGCCCGTCAGCGCCCCTGCGCTTAGTACAACTGATGCTATGTAAAAATTCAGCGTTCTCTTCAAATTCTCACCTCTTTATAACTTTATCAACCCCACCTCATATTACCAACGGCGGCCAAAATGAGGCTTAAAAGTCCACCGGACACGAGAATGAGTTTAACCATTTTGTTCTTCATGAGACTTACCCCCTTTCGACTTCCTTTTTGGTATCTCTTTCAACTTTTTTCAATACTCGTTCAGGGCGTAAATCTCCGCTTTTTCTTCGCTTGACCGCTGAGAATGATTATATCATTTTTCGAAGGCGTTTCAATATGATGATATAATCAAAGCGTTACAGATATTTCAAAAATCATAAAAAAGAGATGGTGTTTAATGATAGGCGTGATGGGAAGTGTGAATGCCGATCTTGTTGCTTTTACACAAAGATTTCCAAGAATCGGTGAAACCGTTCACGGAAAGCGCTTTGCCATTTATCAGGGAGGAAAGGGTGCAAATCAGGCCGTTGGAGTCTCAAAGCTTGGAAAGAGCGTGAGGTTCCTTGGTGCGGTGGGAAACGACGTTTTTGGAGATTTCCTTTTAAAAAATTTGAAGGAAGCTGGAGTTGACACTTCGTTTGTAAAAGTTGTGGAAAGTGAAAGTGGAATAGCTTCGATATGGGTGAGTGAAAATGGAGAGAATTCGATAGTACTCAGTGCTGGCGCGAACGCAAGCGTGAATAAAGGCTTTTTAAAAGGTAAAGGAGATTTTTTCGAAGGTTTGGACTACCTTCTCCTTCAACTGGAAACTCCTTTGTCTGGGGTTATTAAAGCGTGCGAAATGGCGAAAGCGCGGGGTGTAAAAGTCATACTCGATCCTGCGCCCGCCGAAAAGTTGCCAACAGAGCTTCTGGAAAAGGTTGATTATGTGACACCAAATGAAGTGGAAATTTCCGCAATCTCAAAAGGAAAAAAGCTACTTGAAAGGATAAAGAATCTGGAAAAAGCTGGACCACGTGTGGTGGTGAAAGCCGGTAACAGAGGAGTTTACTTTTTAGAAGATGGAACGTTAAGGAATTTGAAGGCTTTCTCTGTGAAGGCGGTTGATACAACGGGAGCGGGCGACTGCTTCAACGCGGCTTTTTGCGTAGCGCTCTCAGATGGTTTGAATATGGATAAAGCGTGCGAATTTGCCATGGCCGCGGCTGCGATATCTGTTGAACACAAAGGGGCTGCACCGTCTTTCCCTAACCTTGGAATGGTTGAAGAATTTTTGAAAGAAAGAAAAGGAGAGGTTGAAAGAGATGAGGCTTGATAAGTTTCTCAAAGTATCGGGTATAATAAAAAGGAGGAGCGTGGCACAAAAAGTTGCCGAATTAGGTGGTGTTTTAAAAGATGGCAGAGCTTTGAAGCCGGCTTACGATGTGAAAGTTGGAGATGTTTTAACGATCAAGCAACGTCACGGCACAATTGTGATAAAGGTGCTTGAAGTGCCAACGGCTAACGTTAAGGGAGATTATTTTGAAATTCTGGAGAAAATAGAGGAAGATGGAGGGAGCAAGTTGTGAAAATAGGAATATACGGTGCACCATACGCCGGAAAAACAACGATCTTTAAGTTGCTCGTTGGAGATGTGAATGAAGAAATCGGGATGGCAAAAGTTCCAGATGAAAGAGTGGACTTTCTTTCAGATATGTACAAACCAAAAAAGACAACGTATGCAACGATGGAATTTGTCGATTTGCCTGGATTATCTCCGGATTTACCCAGAAAGGAAAAAAATCAAATTCTTTCTAAGATACAAAACGTTGATGCTTTGTTGTGGGTGGTAAGGGCCTTTGAAGATGAATCCGTTCCAAGGTACTTTGAAGATGCGGGAAAAGAGATCGAATATCTGCACGATGAGTTGTTGATCAGAGATCTTGAAATAGCGGAAACTAACATCGAAAAATTGAAAAATGCGAAAAGAAAGCTTTCACGCGATGAAGAACAGCAACTTCAATCGCTTGAAAAATGTTCAAAAGCATTAAATGATGGAATCTTTGTAAAGCTTATAGAACTGTCAGAAGATGAAAGGAAGGCGTTGAGTTCCTTTGGCTTTTTCACCATGAAAGAGTCAGTGGTAGCGATTAATTTAGATGAAGGATCTTTTAAAAGTAAAGCGTACAAAGGAAAAGAAAAGGTTGAAGAAATAGTCAGAAATAATTCCTTAGCCATGATGGAGATGTGTGGAAAGCTCGAAATGGAGATAAATGAATTGGAAGAAGACGAAAGAAAAGAATTCCTGAATGATTTAGGTTTAAAGGAAAGTGGTATAAGCCGACTTGCCAGAGTTGTTTATTCAACGTTAGGCCTGATATCGTTTTTCACCGTTGGCGAAGATGAAGTGAGAGCCTGGACGATAAAAAAGGGAACGAATTTTAAAAAGGCCGCGGGCAAGATTCACACCGATATAGAAAGAGGGTTCATAAGAGCGGAAGTGGTAAAATACTCTGATATGAAAGAATTCAAGTCTATGAAAGAGATAAAGGCAAAGGGTTTGATGAAACTTGAAGGCAAAGATTCGATCGTTGAAGACGGAGATATAGTCAATATAAGGTTTAACGTGTGATGCCTATGATACTTTCAGCAGCGTTGGGAGCCGTTTTTTTCTATTTTTTGTTGATGATTTTGAAATTCAGCTGGCCGATACTCGTTTATTTTGCGGGAGCGGTGGTCGTGGTTCATCTTTTACACAAAGGAAGGCACTTTAAAACTGCGGAACTTAACCTTTTCTTTCTTTACGCCATTTCATTTTTACTCTGGCTCAAATCTTATCCTTTTCCTCTAATTTCGGAACTTATTTACCTTCTAGGTGCTGCGGCAGTACTTTTCAGTCTGTGCGATTTCTTCTTGGCTACGTTGGTAAAATGGAGTGCGTGGATCCTTGTCGGCATTTCAATTGCGGTGATCGCCCAGGTAAGATTTAATTCCTGGCCAATTTCCATTGTAATTGGGGCCATTGTTTTGCCCATTGCGCTGAGAGATAAAGAACACCATGAAAACGATAAAGATAAAGCATGATCACTTCGTAAAAAGTGTTAACCTTTTAGATAAAATCGTTGGGAATGTGGAGCCAATAAATCGTCGAGTTTATTTTTACACCCGAGAAGATGTGTTGGTTGCTCACGCGAGTGATGGATGTGTTAACATCTTCATCGCTCTTGGTAGAATGGAGAATTTTAACGATTTTTACGTTGCCCCGCTTGACAACATAAAGCTTCTTTCTAAAAGCGGTAACGATGATGTGGAGATCAGATTCAGTTCTAAACTGGAATTTTTGATGGGACCAGAGTATATTTCCGTTCTCCATCCGTTTTCGAGAAGTATTCAGAGGAGAGGAAGGCTTGCGGCAAAATTTGAGTTAAAATCCAAGGATTTAGCGTACACGTTAGATTTGGGAAGTATCATATTGAAAGAGGGACAGGACGTTGTAATCGGAATTGTAAAAGAAAATTTTTTTGTCCTGTCTGAAGAACATTCGCATATTGCCATCGCGTTTACGAAAATGGAAGGAGATGAGTTCGTCTCAACCTTTCCTTACGAAAGCGCGCGCCATATTGTAAAAGGATTGAACATCGTTGGTAACGAAACGATGAAAGTTGGATATTCGGATGAACTTATCGGCTTGAAATTTTCAAATGTGATAATAACCTTTTGTAAATCCAACACGCAGGAGATCTCAGTTACGAAAATTGAGGATCTTTTGAATATCAAAGAAAAAAAAGGATTAAAAGTGGAAGTTGAGACGATAAAGGCAGGCACCTCTTTAGCTGCAAGATTTCAGAGAAAAAATGGCGGGAAAGGATACATCGCCCTTTCGGACAAGATCAGAGTGGGCGTAATGTCTCAACATTCCGTTTATGAGTATTCTAAGGATGTGATGACAGGTCTTAACATTCGTTTAGCTGTGAATCCGCAAAAATTGAATCAATTTCTTTCGCGTTTGAAAGAAAAATACGTTGAGATGTTTTTCGATGGGAAAATGCTCTTTTTTTCTTCAGAAAAAGCCATTTTTGCCGTAAAAACAGAAAAAACGCCCTTTAAAGGGCGTTTCTGAATTTTAACTTTGCTTACTTTCTTGGTTCTATCACGAATTTAAGTGCCGTGCGCGTATCCCCATCAATTTCCACATCGACAAAAGCAGGAATACACACCAAGTCCATTCCGCTAGGTGCAACATAACCTCGTGCGATTGCAATCGCCTTTACCGCCTGGTTAACTGCACCTGCACCAATTGCTTGAATTTCTGCTCTACCATTTTCCCTTAAAACTCCGGCTAATGCGCCTGCAACTGCATTTGGTCTCGATTTGGATGATACTTTCAGTGCTTCCATTTTTCTGCCTCCTTTGGTAGATGCTTAATTAAAATTCAAAACACCAACAATATTATACCAATTCCGAAGAGAAAAGTCAATTAGTTGTTAACGTTCTGTTTCTTTTTTGGCCATTCCACAACAACGCTTATTTCTCCCTTTTCGATCACTTTTTCCACGAGTTCGCATGGATTTCCTCTGTAAAAACTTTGATGTACTTTTGTCATCTCCCTTGCCACAAAAACCCTGGCTTCAGGAGAAATTGCACATATTTCCTTCAATGTGTTTTTTAAGCGGTAGGGTGATTCGTAAAAAACGGTAGCCATCTTCAATTCGGAAACGCTTTTTAAAGTTTTCCTTAGCTTTGAACCACGTGGCAGGAAGCCCAAAAATACGAAATGAGAGGCGTTCAAGCCACTCGCGGCGATTACACTTACAAGCGCATTGGGACCTGGTATAACGTCAACTTCCACTTCGTTTCGATGGCAAGCGTCAACTAAATTAAAGCCAGGGTCTGAAATGACAGGCATGCCGGCATCGCTTACCAGCGCGTAATCGTTTCCCTTTTTCAGTTTTTCAATTATCTTCGGTATCTTTTCGGTAGAATTTTTATCGTTAAAGGAAATGAGCTTCTTTGATATAGAGTAATGAGACAACAATTTGAGAGTTTGTCTTGTATCTTCGCAAAGAATGGCATCACAGTTGCGGAGAGTATCCAAAGCCCTTGCGCTGATATCCGACAAATTTCCTATTGGGGTCCCGACTATTTTCAATCCCATATTTTCACTTCCGTCACGTACTTTTTCCACTCCAATTCGTTTAGAAAGGGAACGAGTTGAGTGTTGAACGTTTTTGAAAATCCATATAGAATTGCCGTTCTTACTTTTTGAACGTTCGTTTGAATGTGATCGAAAATGCAGGTTGTCTTGTCTGCCAATCTTCTTTTCAAGAGATCTGCCTTTGAATCATCAAGATTAAAGCATTTTACGTACTCTTCAATGTGAGAATGGAGTGGAATGGATCCGTGTTGTAAGATGACCCCATCTTTTCTGGTTTGTGCACTTCCAACAATCTTTTTCCCGTCTATCATTATTTCATGTAATGAAGTCGTGGCAAAACAAGCGGCAAAGTCGGTATACCTCTCTTTCGATCTTTCCCTTGCCATGTACACATTCAAGCCGAGCTCTTTTAAGCCGTTGACCAAAGCTTTAGAAATTTCCATGTAACTCTTTATGACGCTTTTTGAAAGGTATGCTTCTGGCAACACCACAGCGTAAGTGAGCTCATCCATGTGCAAAACGGCCCTGCCCCCACTTGGTCTTCTTACCATTTCAAAGCCCTGTTCTTCTACGACTTTGACGTTGATCTCTTCGAGCTTTTGAAATTTTCCTAAAGACAGCGTTGGCACCTTCCATCCATACAGTCTCAACGCCGCATCGCCTTTTTTTGCTATTTCCATCATGGCCAGATCACGCGCCATATTTTCAACGCCACTTGATACCTTGTAGTTCATTATGTACCACTTCACGTTCTTTCCACCTTTTCATAGATTAAAACGCATCTTCGAACGTTTTTTGTAGGATACGCAACGTTTATAGAAACCATGCTTTTTAAATCCAAACTCTCGATGGTTTGAGGAATCTCTTCTTTATCTACCTTTGCCTTTATTGTCGCGACAAAACCATTTGATTTCACAAACCTTGCAGCGTAAGATGCAATCTTCTCAACTGTTCCAACGCCTCGTGAAACAACTAAGTCAAACGTTTCGTTGAGTCCCTCACCCATTTTTTCGACCCTTGAAGTTATAACTTCAACATTTTTGAAAAAAGCCATGTCCAGAGCACTCCTGAGCAAAGCGGTCTTTTTAGAAGAAGAATCTACCAAGAAGAATTCTGAACGTTCAAAGAGCAAAGACATGGCTACTCCTGGATTTCCAAATCCTGTACCTATATCCATACAGCGCTTGGGATAAACAAATTTCGAAAGTTCTTTTGCAAAAAGCAACGGCTCTACGCCAAAAACGTACGGAACATCCCTTTGATGAACAGAAGTTAAGGAATGAACTTTGTTCCACTTTATCAAAAGAGAAAGGTATTCACTTAATTTTTCAATTGACTCTTTTTTCAAAGTGATATCGTTTTTGTGAAAAGCGGAGATGAGTTCTTCCATTTCAATTCTCGCTCACAAAATTCACTTTTTTGCCCGTTCTTTCTCGGTAAAGATTTCGTGTTCCACCACCGTGGTAAACGGTTTTCAGAGCGTTTTCATTTACCAAAGTGGCACCGAATACCTTTACTTCCGGTAAAGCTTTAGGGCAGATTGGAGTTGAAGGTCCGAGCATGTATATTCTGTCCGTTTTGGCATGTTGAATTATGGAGTCAAACGTCCTGTTTAAAAGTGTAGTGGCCGAAATCATTACTATATCGCACTTTGGAAGTAGAGATGGTATTTTTTCCGTTGGATAAGTGCCTTCTATTTTTTCTTTTTCAAATATGTAAAGCTCTTTTGCCTTTGCTTTAATATCTTCGACCATCGGTGCGAAATCTCCTATCATTCCAACAACATCCGCCTTTGAAATTTTTATCTCTTTCATTATGTCAGCGCTTTCGAAATCGCCTTGATTTATGCAAGCGTTTATCGTGGCCATTCCCAAAGCACACAAAAGCACGTCGTTTGAATCAAACATGTCTATAAAATTCTCTGCTGGGCTTCCAACCTTTGGCAACTCATCGTACAAGGAACAACCCCATGGTATCTCCTCTCTGGCGGTGTAAGCCACGCCGGTCCTCCCATCGTTTAAAACAACTACGCACAAACCAATTCCCATCACGTAATCTTTAATTGTTGCACCATTTGCTCTTTTTTTTGCTTCCTCTTTTAAGATATCGTACCTGTTAATTTTGAATTCCCCCTTTCGTCAATATACCATTCATTATGTGTTTTCTTGAAAAAATAAAAAGTATTCCAATTATTACCATGTTAACGATCGAACCTGCTCCAAAGAGATTCCACTGTGAATAGGCTACTCCGTACTCACCTATGAAATTGTACAGCACCATGGACACTGGATACAAGTTTTGAGAATCTAAAAGCACCAGAGGAAATACAAATGAATTCCACGCTTCTATGAAAACGTACACGCTAACTGTTGCCAAAACTGGCAGAGAGAGAGGCAAATATATCTTTACCATCCTTGAAAAATTGCCCGCGCCATCTAATTTTGCCGCTTCATTTAGACTCTTCGGAATAGATTGCAAAAAAGGAAGAATTAAAAAATACGCTATAACGCTACTGTGAGCGGCGATGGATATGGATATGCCTACCAGCGTGTTGAGTAGCCCTAAAAATCTAAAAGTTATAGCCAGAGGTATAAGCGTGTGCATGCCGGTGAAAAAAGACGCAAACACCATGATCTTTCCAAGGCGCAAACTTCCCTTTGAATCCACACTGGCCCACGCCGCGGGAAAAACAGTTAAAATGACCGTTAAAACGGCCATTGCGCTTATGATTAAGCTGTTTTCAATGGCGTGTAGAAAGGCGTAATCTTTAAAAAGAAAGTAAAAATTTGAAAGTGTCACGCTCTTTGGAAAAAATTTTTCTACGGGGATAATGTTTTGCTTTGAAAAAGCTATGAATACAACTGTCCATATTACTAAAAGTACGGTTAAAGACCAGAAAGATAGCCATAGACTCTTTAATACCTTCCAGATGCTTTCTGGAACTTTGAATGGATTTACGTGTATCCTTCCCTCAAATGAAAGTGTCGTTGCGACTACCGCGGATATTATTGCAGATACGCTTACACCAGAAAATCCATTTGCCCACATGACGAATAACATGTAAGTTATGTCTATGACGGCACCCATAACGAATAACCTCTTGAAAAGCTTTTTCCTTTTTACACAAAGAACGTAAGATAAGATGTAAAAGGCCAACGGTGTAAAGCTAAAAAACCCGTCTCCAAGTCCCCACACATCAAATAAAACGTGAACAAGGATAGTGAAAAGTACGAGCAGCGATTTTTTCGATTTCGATTGATAATTCCATCCAACGATGAGCAAGAGCATAATGATGATGCCTATTACCGTTGAATACGCCCCTATAATTCCGTAATTCGTGGTGGAGTAAAATTTTGAGTACATGAGCATGCCAAGTGATGTTGTTGCTCCAACAATGGTTTGCTGACCAAAGCCTGAAACTAGGCTAGGTCCTCCATTAGTCATGAGAAAAAGAGTTGTGAATTCTTTAAAAGAGCTTAAAAATGAAAGAAATATGTAGGGAAAGGCAACGGGTAAGGTGTAAGGAAGGTAAAGGTTTAAAGCTTTTTCCAGAGGATCAAGTCCCTCAATTTTTGAAAGATCCACGAGACCTTTCGATATACTTTGCATGCTGCTCAATAATACGAGTGTCATCATTGGCACGCCAAGCCAGGCACTGACAAAAGCGGTTGAAAAGAAAGCAAGCGTTACGTTGGAAGCGAGATCTAAATTTGTGAGAAAAATGTGCGAAAGTATCGAATTTCCACCGTATCCCTCTACAAGCACAGTCCACGCGATCACACTTATGTAAAGTGGAATGGCCCATGGTGTTAGAGCAAGTGTGTAAAAAATCCTGGAAAACTTTTTCATATTCAAAAGAGAAAGTGCCAATGCGTAAGACATGACAAGCTTTAAAAGCAAAACGATAAGTGCCCACAAGGATGTTATCTTTACGGAAAGCAATAATCCTTTATCGTTAAAGGCGCAGAACAGATTTTTTAAACCTACAAAGTGTATTGAAGAAAGTGAAAAGAAATCAAAAAATGAAAGCACGGCTCCCCATATTATTGGGAAGAAACTGACAAAAAATAACAAAACCGCAAGGGCTATCACGTAAGTGAACTTTGCCCTTGCGACTATGAACATGTAAAGGATGGCACTTAACGTTAAGATGATAAAGAATAACGTCATTTATGGCTCTCTATGTACTCCTGAGCTTTTTCAAAAGCCGTTTCGAGTTTCAAACTTCCGTTTAAATAAAGATTTAAAGCCGTTTCAACTGCCTTAACGTATCCATTCTTGAAAACTTCGCTTGTTGGCAAAATTATGGAATTTTTGGAGCTTTCGTACATAACTTTAAAAAAGTTGTTCTTATTTCCAAGCTCTTCTGCCGCTTTTGAATTAGTTGGCAACTTGTATGTGGCGTTGCAAAACTCTTTTTCAACGTTGGCAGAAGTTACATAATTCAGAAATTCTTTTGCCGCCTCACTTGGTTTGAAGACCACAAAGCCTTTTGGATCAAGCACGGGAGGTATTGGTTGATTGGAATTAAGGTAAGGATATTGCCAAATTGAAAAGTCCACCTTGGAGTCTAAGAATTTCTTTATCAAGAACGACCCCATAAACATCATTCCCGCTTTGTTTGTTTCAAAGGCGTTTACAAGTGCCATCTTTTTGTAATTCGCGGCTATTTTTTTCACGTTGAAAAGGTAATTGTACAGTTTTGCGGCGTTTAAAGTGCCTTTTCCCGTTACAACTGGAATTCCGTTCTTCTGAGGGATTTCTCCACCGTTGTACGCAGCGTTGAAAGAGTTAAAGAAATACGATGCAATGCCATTGAGAAGCAAGCCAATGTAACCGTGATCTTTTATGTGTTGAGCAAGCGATTCAAGATCTTTCAACGTCCATCTTTCTTTTGGATATGGTGTATTCGTCTTGTCAAAAACGTATTTGTTCAGATACATCACCTGGATATCGGCGTAAAAGGGATAGGCATATTCTTTTCCATTTACGCTAAAAGCTTTGACGATATTTGAAGGAACGTTTTTAGCTGACACAGAGTGAATCCTGTTGGCATTGACGAGTATTCCAAGGTAATCGTTTCTCACAAGCGCAATGTCTGGAAAATTTCCGCCAGAAGCAAGTGTGATGCGCAATTTTTGAATCATCTTTGGAATGTAAACAACGTTCACTTTTACGTTGGAATGCGTTTGTTCAAATTTTTTGACAATTGACATAAAAGTATTTTGTCCTTCCCAGCTAAACCATACTGTAAGAGTGCTCGCCAATCCTAAAGAAAGGAAAAGCGTGGAGATGAGTGCAAATGTAAGGAATTTTCTCAATTCATTTCACCATCCTTTCAATCGCTAAATTCTTGCGAAATGAATTATACCACGCCTTTAAAAATTGTGAAATTTTTATTTTACTCCCGAACAAATCATTTCTCAAAATTCCTTTTCCATAACTTTCACGAATATGTCGTAATCTTTCTTTGAAAATAAACACATCTTGATAAGTTCCAACGTGGTGGTTTTCCCCTCCAGGAATTTTTCAACCGTTTTGAAGAAGATCTTTGCACATCTTTCTTTTGGAAAACCGTATATTCCAGAGCTTACAGCCGGAAAAGCTATGCTCTTCAGTCCCATCTCGTTTGCTTTCGCCAAAGAATTGTAAAAAGCGCTTTCCAGTTTTTCATCTTCTTCGCCTTCTCCCCAGATTGGTCCAACGGTGTGAATTACATATTTTGAAGGCATCTTTCCAGCGGAGGTAACCGCCACATTTCCCGTTGGGACAGGACCGTTTTTTTGAACATACTCCCTGGATTCTTTATTTATGATATCGCCTCCTGCCCTCGCTATAGCCAATGCAACTCCGCCTCCATGGGCAAGATGGGAATTGGCGGCATTCACTATTGCATCTGCTTTTTCCTTTGTTATATCGCACTGCTCCACGATAAGTGATGTATTACCAATTTTTATGGTTTTCACTTGAATCCCCTCTTTCTTTTTTGGATTGGTACCTTTTGATTATACTCGAATGTGGTGGAGAACTCATATGTTCTAACAAGTACTTCGAGGGTGAGGTTTAATCCTTTTTGAAATACTTTGTGACATTGACGCACACAATGAATAAAAAAAGTAGTACTAAATTTTTGATGTACGCGAGAGTATCTCTTTTATAAATTCCCCTTCTAAAGTGATAAAAGAAGAATGAGAAAAATCTCTTTCTTCGTCTTTAAGGGATATGGGGAATTCCTTTAGAATGCGTGAAGGCCTAGGAGATAAGAGAATGATTCTGTCAGAGATGTAAATGGCTTCTTTCACATCATGAGTAACCATAAGAAGAGTAAAACCGATTTTTTCATGCACTCTTTTAATATCTTTCATTATTTCCATTTTCGTTGCGAGATCCAAAGAAAAGAAGGGTTCATCCAGTATGAGAAGGTCTGGATTTATCAAAAGAGCACGTGCAAGGTTAACTCTTTGCTTCATTCCGCCACTTAAAGATGAAGGAAAATACGTTTCAAAAGAAGATAAATTCATCTTTTTAAGGATATTTCTGATTTTCTCATCATTCTTTCTAACAAAACGAAGGTTATCGATAACATTTTTCCATGGGATAAGAGTTGGTTCTTGAAAAACCATTCCAATCTTTTGAGAAGAAATTTGAATCTCTCCAAAAGTCGGCTTTTCTAAACCACTCACGATTCTTAAAAATGTTGTTTTGCCACAACCAGAAGGGCCAAAGAGAGTCAGCTTTTCTCCTCTTTTAACGTCAAAGCTCCACCCTTCGATTACGGAGAGCTTGCCAAATTTTTTTGAAAGGTTCTGAACCTTTAAAGCGAAAATTCCCATTTTTTGAAGGCCTTCTTTGCATAAAAGCGCGAAATCCTTTCTGTACTCAAACCAATTATAACTGCGATAAACGTTAGAGCATATATTTGAGGTACATCTACGTATTGTCTTGCCCAAGAAATTAGGACACCTATTCCACTTCCTCCACAGAGATATTCTGCCATTATCATAACCTTCCACACGCTTCCTACACTCACTTCAAATGTTGCCAAAATGAAAGGCATTATTGAGCCCAGGTATACATCTTTCAAGACATCCTTCCTTGAAACGTTGTAAACTTTTGCCATTTCCAAAAGAGATTTATCCACATTTTTCATTCCCGACGCACTTGTGAAAATTGCCGTTGGAAGAAGGGAAAGAAAGCTTATAAGAATTGGACCTCTCCATCCTATGCCCCACAAGAATATAACCAACGCCAACCATGAAATGATGGGAACCGATTGAATTACCATTACACCTGGGCGTATGAACTCATACAGTGAATCGTTTGATCCCATCATCACTCCTATTGGAATCCCAATTCCCATCACCAACAAGAGAGTAAGAAAAGATTTCCAGATCGTAGAAAGTATGGCGCTGAACGTGTCAACCTCTCCAAATAATTTAATCAACGCCTCAAATGTTTGATAGGGCGTGGGAAGAATTAGCGTGGCCCCGATCATTAAGGAAATGATTTGCCACGCTAAGAGTAAGGCCACAATACCTATTAACGTTTTCAAGGTTTGTAAAAGCCCTCATCTGGGAGAATAGGCATCCCCTTTGGATATATCTGGTGGATTTTTTTCAAAAAGGTTGAAACTTCTGTGGCACATTGTGAAATAGGAACGTAAGTAAAATTCATTCTGGTCATCGAGGCTTTGAGTATGTCAAGAGGGATCTTAAGGTATTTCTTAGAAAGTTCTAGGGCACCCTCCAAATTTTCGTTCATCCATTTCACCGAACTTGAGAATGCATTCTCCACTTCTGATGTTATCTCTGAATTGATTTTGGCGAAACTTTTTTTCACGAAAAGACCGGCAATTGGTATCCTCTCTGGCAAATTCATACTTTTCCCCCATGCTTTTTGGAAATCCAGTACTATTTTACCACTTCCCCCTGATATTGCCAGAGTGACGAACGGTTCAGGCAATGCCGCGTATTCTATTTTTCCAGATCTGAAAAGGGCCACTATTTCCTGTGGAGGAGCATATTCTATTTTAACCTCTTTATCGGGAGCTACGCCATTTTTTGCCATGAGGTATCTCATCAAGACATCAACCGTTTGCCCTCGGCCATTCGGTGTGTAAACGCTTTTACCAATCAAGCTATTCCAACCTTCAAAAGATGAATTTTTAGAGGCGACAAGATAAAATACTTTCCATTCGTAAACACCCAAAAGCTGGATTTTTATTCCTTTAGTGTAGAAAATAGCCCCTGCTGTGATTGGGAGGACGGCAAAGTTGACTTTATCGGAATTCAAGAGAGCAAGTGCTTCGTCTGGATTTTTCCAAAGCTCAACGTTTATGGGAAAAGCAGTTGGTACTTTGCCATCCATGAGAGGAGAAATTGGAATTGTCGTCGGACCCAGGGGATTTATTAAAGTTATTGCTGTTACTGCCAAAGAGAGACTTCCAATGAGAAGTATCGTTGTGAGTAGAAATACTTTTCTCATTTTTTCACCTCCAATCCTTCCTCTCTTAGAGTGCTCCTGAGAGTTCTTCTTTTCTTTCAATAATCGAAGCTTTTCTATTTGTGTAATAGGTGTGGAGAAGCTTTTTGGACAATTCACTTAACGGTTTTCCATAAAATTCTTCGTATAGTTGTTTTATGGCAGGATTTTCATGAGATTTTCTCAGCGTTTTTGATTCATCAACGGTGTAAATGGCGTTCGCACGCTTTTCAAGAACATCTGCGTCAATAGATTTTGGCTGTCCACCTCCACCAATACATCCACCAAAGCAAGCCATCATTTCAACGAAATCGTAACGTTTCTCTCCACTTTTTATCTTTTCCAACAAGCGTATTATGTTGGAAGTTCCATGTGCCACTGCTATGTTAACTTTTCTTCCTTCTAAATCTATTTCCGCTTCTTTAACTCCATCAAAGCCTCTGACGTTGCTGAATTCTATCTTTGGCAAACTCTTTTTCGTGGCAAGCTCATATCCCGTTCTCAAAGCGGCTTCCATGACGCCGCCGGTTACACCGAATATTGCCGCCGCTCCCGTTGACAATCCCAAAGGAGCATCATATTCTTCTTCTGGTAAATCAAGGAAGTTGATCCTGTGAATTTTTATCATCCTTGCGAGTTCTCTTGTCGTTATGACTTTGTCTATCAACTGCATTTCTTCAAGGTAATGTTGTGGTCTTGTTATCCCATCCTTCTTTGCGGTACATGGCATTACCGATACTAAGTAGATGTTGTGCGGATCCACGCCTATCTTTTTTGCAAAATACGTTTTGATGGTTGCGGCTAACATTTCTTGGGGCGACTTTGCCGTTGAAATGTTGGGAATAAACTCTGGAAAATGTTTTTCCACCAAGTTTATCCACCCTGGACAGCAAGAAGTAAACATGGGAGAAGGATGCTCGCCGTGTCCCAAGAGCTGCTCTATCAATTCGCTTCCTTCTTCCATAATGGTTAGATCCGCGCCAAAGTTTGTATCGAAAACGTAGTCAAATCCCAATTTTCTGAGGGCAGCCACCATTTTACCGGTGGAAATGTGACCAGGCTCGGTGCCGAATTCTTCGCTTATGGCAACTCTCACCGCAGGAGCGGTTTGGACTATCAAAACTTTTTCGTGTCTCCTCAATTCAACTTCAACATGCTTGTAGTCCGGCTGCTCCATTATCGCTCCTACTGGGCAAACTGCACTACACTGTCCACAAGCTATGCAATCTGTATAAGTCATAGGGACACCGTATGCTGGCAAAGGTAGGGAGTCTGCGCCTCTGTCAGAAAATGTGTAGATACTCAATCCTTGTATTTCATCACATACCCTTATACATCTCCCACAATCGATGCATTTGTTCATGTCCCTCACAATTGCTGGACTGCTTTCATCGATTGGAAAGTCCCTGAGTTCTTTTGGAAAAGCGTTTTTGATGTCGTACTTGTTGATCAGAGTTTGAAGTTCACACCTTCCGTTAGCTTCACAAGTCATGCAATCATCAGGATGCCTTGAAAGGATAAGAGAGAGATTTTGTTTAAGAGCCCTTTCAACTCTTGAAGAACGGGTGTTTATCTTCATTCCGTTTTGAACCTGAGTGGTACACGCAGTCATAAGAGTTCTTGCTCCCTCAATTTCGATAGCGCATACTCTGCATGCGCCAACATCGCTGAGAGCAGAATGATGGCAAAGCGTTGGTATTTCAACGCCTATTTTTTTGCAAGCTTCTAAAACGGTTTGTCCGCTTTCCACGTCATATTCTTTCCCGTTAACGTTTATACGTACCATTTCCATTTTTTCACCTCCGACGAAATTGTGAAATTTTTGTGCTAAAAATCAATTGTGATTTAATTCTCAATTTATTATAAAATAATTTGAGAAAAAATACAAGTTTTATTTTTATCGTTATTAAGTATTTTTAGTTTTTAGCTTTACATCTTTTAAAAATTATGATAGAATAATTTGTGAAAAAAATATTTAATAGGGACAAAATATTCATCTGTAAACATTTCGCTTTGTTGAGTTCAAATGTGGAAGCGTAAATGTAAATTGTAAAACATGATATCATATTTACAACGAGATGAATTTCATCAAACGTTGATTTGAAAAACATTCAAGGGTTTTTGTTTGAATAAATTCAAAAAGCGGAGGTGTTGGCAGTGCCTACAATTCTCGATACAGATCCAAGATACGAGGAATTGGATAAATACATTGACCAGGTAAAAGAAAAAAAAGGAATGCTTATAGGAGTTCTTCATAAGGCGCAAGAAATATTTGGGTATCTTCCTATTGAAGTTCAACACCATGTTGCAAAAAAAATGAAGATCCCGGAAAGCACGGTGTATGGTGTTGTCACCTTTTATTCTTTTTTCACCATGAAGCCACGTGGAAAGTACCAGATAAAAGTATGCATGGGTACAGCGTGTTATGTGAAAGGTGGCCAAAAGCTTTTAGAGAGATTTAGAGAAGAACTTGGAGTGCAAGGAGATGAGCCAACAGAGGATGGATTGTTTTCCATCCAGGAAGTTAGGTGTCTTGGAGCTTGCAGTATGGCACCAGTTGTACTAATAGGAGAGAGAGACTTTCACGGAAGAGTAACACCAGACATGATACCAAAAATTATTGATGAATACAGAAAAAAGGAGGGCAAGAAAAAATGAAAGTGATGAGTCTTGAAGACCTTCAAAGAATAAAGGAAAAATTTTCAAAAGATCTGAAATTAAGAAAGCCAAAGGTTCGGGGAAAAATAGTTGTTGGAATCGGAAGGCACGAGGAAAAAGATAAAGTGGAGAGAATATTAAAAGCTATCTGGGATGAACTTGAAAAAAATTCAGTGAATGATATAATCGTAACTCAATCGTCTGGCACGGAATTTCATGAAGCAGAGCCAACTGTTAAAGTTCAGATTGAAGAAAATGAATCGGTTGTGTATGGGCATGTAGATGAAGAACAAGCGAGAAGAATTGTGAAAGAACATATCATAAACGGGAAGATCTTGAGTGACATTCTTGTGAAAGGTGGAAAGGCTTAAATGGGAGGTGGGCAAATGTCTGTAAAACATACGATATTGATATGTGCTGGTGGGGCTTGCATATCTTCAGGGGAAGAGTCCGTTAAATCTGTTTTAGAAGAAGAATTGAAAAAAAACGATCTTGAGGATAGCGTAAGAGTTGTACAAACAGGCTGTATGGGATCTTGCAACCTTGGGCCTATTATGATAGTGTATCCAGAAGGAGTTTTTTATCAAAAGCTTAAACCTCAAGACGCAAAGAAAATAGTGGAAGAGCATCTTTTAAAGGGAAAGATAGTTTCTTCTTTGCTTCATAGGGGACCTACTGGAAAGGTGGAGCCGCATGCGAAAGAAGAACTACCGTTCTTTACCGAACAAGTTAAGATAGCCACGAGAAACTTGGGGCTTATAGATCCCTTTAACATAAACGAATACATTGCAAATGACGGGTATTTTGCCCTGGAAAAAGTCTTGAAATCTTCACCGGAGTGGGTAATAGAAGAGATAAAGAAAAGTGGATTAAGAGGAAGAGGTGGAGCGGGATTCCCAACTGGTTTGAAATGGGAATTCACAAGGAAAGCCCCTGGAGATGAGAAATACGTTATTTGTAACGCAGATGAAGGCGATCCTGGAGCGTTCATGGATAGATCGGTCTTAGAGGGCGATCCGCATAGTGTTATAGAAGGAATGGAAATAGCAGGCTATGCAATTGGTTCTCATCATGGTTACATTTACGTAAGGGCCGAATATCCACTCGCCATTGAAAGACTCAACAACGCCATTTCTCAAGCAAAGAGATACGGACTTCTTGGTGAAAACATACTTAATACAGATTTTTCTTTCGATATAGAGCTGAGGATAGGCGCAGGAGCATTCGTGTGTGGTGAAGAGACCGCTCTCATTCAATCTGTTGAAGGTTTGCGTGGACAGCCAGTTCAAAAACCACCTTTCCCCGCCCAAAAAGGTGTGTGGGGAAAGCCAACTGTCATAAACAATGTTGAAACGCTGGCAAACATTCCAGTTATCATAAATAAAGGAGCGGAATGGTTTGCCTCTATCGGAACGGAAAAATCAAAAGGGACCAAAGTTTTTGCGCTCTCAGGAAAGATAAACAACGCGGGCTTGGTGGAAGTCCCGATGGGGACAACTTTGAGAAAAATAATATTTGACATAGGTGGAGGAATTCCAAACGGAAAAAAATTCAAAGCGGTTCAAACCGGTGGTCCCTCGGGAGGATGTATACCAGCTGAGTATTTAGACACGCCGGTCGATTACGAATCTCTTACCAAGCTGGGAACCATCATGGGCTCAGGCGGAATGGTCGTGATGGATGAAGATACGTGTATGGTTGATGTGGCCAGATACTTTTTACAATTCAGCGCTGACGAGTCTTGTGGGAAGTGTACGCCTTGCAGAGAAGGAACCAGAAAAATGCTTGAAATACTTGACCGAATAGTAGAGGGAAAAGGAAAAATGGAAGATCTTGATATGTTGGAAGAACTTGCCCTTACCATAAAGGATACGGCACTTTGTGGACTTGGACAGACCGCTCCAAATCCGGTCCTTTCTACACTAAAATACTTCAGAGATGAATATGAGGCGCATATAAAAGAAAAAAGATGTCCCGCCAAATCATGTAAGGCGTTAATTGCTTATCAAATCGATCCTAATGCATGTGTTGGATGTACTGCCTGCGCAAAGGTCTGTCCTGTTGGAGCCATAAGTGGCGAAGTGAGAAAGGTACACGAAATAGATCAAGAAAAATGTATAAAGTGTGGTAGTTGTTATGAAGTGTGTAAATTCGACGCGGTTAAAAAAGTGGACGCCGTAGATTTGAAATTAAATATCAAAAATGAGTGAATTTGATGTAAGAATTTGAAAATGAAAGCGGGGTTCTCGCCCCGCTTTTTAAGAAAGTGTCCTTCAGTTTCTTCTTATTCAGCGTCGAATTGATCGCAAGCATCAATGACGTATCTCATGTACGCAACGGCTGGCCCGCCACCCATCAATCCAGCGACCAACGCCGATTCAAGTATTTCCTGTCTTGTAGCACCTTCTTTTATGGCGTTCTTGGTGTGAAAGGCAATACAATACGGGCAATGGGCTGTTATACCAAGAGCTATTGAAATAAGCTCTTTTATTTTGGTTGAAAGCGCACCTGGTTTTTCAGCTTGTTTTACGAATTCCATTAACGCTTTTGCGTAGCCGGGCTCAGCTTTTCCGGCTTCTTTTAGCAAATCCATAAATTGGTCATAGTAGCGATTCATGTCAGCGGCTAACGGTTTTTTCTCTCCCATTCTTCTCATCTCCTTGTGAATTATTTAACTCAAGCCTATTATACCACTCCTTGATACTTTTTTCACGTAAAAAAATTAAAAACAAGTATCTTTTTGACTTATTTTGATTTGCAAAATTTAATCATTTATCATGACATACACAAAAATGAATTTTCAGTTTTCTAAAAGGGTTCCCACGTCCTCATTCATGACGCTTCTTAAGAAGTTGCCCTTTTCGAAGAAATTTATAACCCTTATGGGAATGGAATGGGCTTTGCACAATGCGAAGGCAGATGTATCCATAACGTTTAGCTCAAGTTTTATCGCTTCTTCAAAGCTCAATTTTGAAAATTTCTTTGCCTTGGGAAATCGTTTTGGATCCTCAGAGTAAACTCCATCAACTTTTGTTCCCTTTATGAGAATTTCTGCTCCCATTTCCGCTGCCCTCAGAGCTGCTGCGGTATCTGTGGTAAAGAGCGGATTCGAGGTACCACCGCCAAAAATAGCAATTTTTCCACGCGAAAAGGTTTCTTCTATCAAATCGTAAGTTAGTCTTTCAACGGAAGGAAGGTTGGTAACGTGTGACATAACCACAGAATTTATACCGTGTTTTTTCAAGGCAGAGCTTAAGTAAAGGGAATTTATTATCGTTCCCATCATTCCTATTTGATCCGCGTAAATCGAACCAACATATGAAAGCTCTTCACCGCGAAAAAGATTTCCCGCTCCAACAACGATGCCCAGTTTTATTCCCCTTTCAACAACTTCTTTTATTTCATTGACTATGTACTCCCCCATTTGAGGATCCAAGCCTTTTTTTCCTTCACCCGAAAAAGCTTCGCCACTGATCTTTAACAATACTCTCTTGTACATCGGTGACACCTCTCCATAGAATTTGTAATCTCTTACTTAAATTTATTTTCAATTGTCTAAAAAAAAGGTGAGCCTACGCTCACCATAAATCATTGCCCAAGTTCAAATCTTACGAATCTCCTTACGGAGATATTTTCACCTATCTTTGCTATCGCTTCTTTGATCATCTCTTCAATTGTTTTGGAGTCGTCAAGAAAGTATTTTTGCTCCATAAGACAGTTTTCGCTGTAAAATTTGTCTATCTTTCCTTCTATTATCTTCTCTAAAACTTTCTCTGGCTTTCCGGAATTCGCAAGTTGAGCTTTGTAAATTTCTTTTTCCTTTTCTACAACATCATTTGGAACTTCTTCTCTGCTAACGTATTTCGGATTTTCCATAGCTATGTGTTTGCATATGTTTCTTCCCAATTCTTTGAATTCATCTGTTCTTGCAACAAAATCAGTTTCACAATTCAATTCAATCATCACACCTACTCGGTTGTTGAAATGAATGTAATCAATTATGATCCCATTTTCAGTTGCCCTTCCAGATTTCTTATCAGCTTTGCTAATTCCTTTCTTTCTAAGTATTTCCTTTGCCTTTTCCATGTCTCCGTTCGCTTCTGCAAGGGCCTTTTTACAATCCATCATGCCCACTCCAGTTTGATCACGAAGCTCTTTGACCATTTTCGCGGTTATTTCCACTTGTTAGTCCTCCTTCCAAAACTTGATCTTCACACAATACTATCATACAAATTTTAATTTTTAATTAACATATAAAGATTCAAACAATTCTCTTAATTCTTTACTTTCTCTCATAACTTCTAAAGCTATTTCAGAGTGTCCTGTCATGTAGCCATTTCCTATTATCATGTTAACATCTTTTCCAACACCTTCTGCGCCTAAAGCGGCCTTTGTAAAAGAAGTGGCCATTGAGAAGAAGTAAACGGTGCCATAATCGCATGTAGAAAGTATAGAGGCCATTTCTGTGTTGGGAACGTTGACAACATTTATCGTTATCTCAGCCATTTCTCCATCTGTCATCTCGGATATGGCTTCTTCTACTTCAATGGCATTCGTTGCGTCGGCAACGACGATGTCAGTTATTCCTATTTTTCTCAATCGCTTTGCTTCTTCTTCTGAACGAACAACCCCAATAACTTTTCCCGTTGGACCAGCATACTTTTTCGCAACATAAGAACACAACATTCCAGATTTTCCGGCTGCGCCAATTATAACCACTGTGTCTCCGGGGTCAACTAAACGTGCGGTTTGCGCTGGCGCCCCAGCCACGTCTAGAACCGCAAGCGCAAGCCTTTCATCCATATCTTCTGGTAATTTTGCGTATATTCCGCTTTCAAAGATGATTGCCTTTGCCTCGACTTCCACTTGATCGGTATCAAGATGAACCTTTTTTATCTTTTTTATATTTAAAGGAGTCAAAGACAGCGAAACAAGGGTTGCAATTTTATCTCCTTCTTTTACATGTAAGTGTCCCTTTAAAGCTGAGCCTATTTTTTCAATTCTTCCTATCAACATGCCTCCAGAACCGGTAACGGGATTATGCATTTTTCCTCTTTCATTCACTATTTCCAAAATTTTTTCTGCAACTTTCTCTTCATTTTCACCAACTTCTTCTTTAATTTGAGTGAAAGAAGCCGCGTCGATGTTGAGTGTGAGAACGTCTATGAGAATTTCGTTGTCGTATAAAGTATTCACATCATTGTTTATTTTCCATGCTGGCTGTGGCAAAACTCCTTTCGGTTCTATAACCCTGTGAGTTCCATACTTATTTCCTAACATTCTTGCTTCCTCCCTTTAAAATGTAATTTTAATTATAGTGTTTTTCTACATCTTTCAACACCATTTCCACAACGCTTTTTATCCTTTCTCCTGAGGCTTTTCCTTTTAAAACTCGCATGACAGCTCCCATAAGCTTTCCAAATTCTTTTTTGGAAGTGATGCCGAGTTCTTTTGCTTTTTCTTCAACTGTCTTTTTGATCTCTTCATCGCTGAGCTCTGGCTTCGCAAAGGTTTTTAAAATGTCTCTTTCAGCCTTTTCTTCATTGTAAAGTTCGTCTCTTCCCGCGCGTTCGTAGTCTTGCATGGCTTCTTCTCTTTCTTTGATTTGCTTTTTCACTATTTTGTCAAAGTCATTTTCATCAATTGGCTTTCCGGATGAAATTTCAAAATTCTTCACAGCTGATATCAACATTCGAAGAACTCTTTTCCTCAATTCATCCTTTTGCATCATCGCATTTTTCAGTTCGTTAGATAAATCATCAAGAACACCCATCGTTCACTCCTCCCTGAACATCGTGTCTATGTTCTTTAGTACTTGCTCATTAAAGAACTCAAAGGCGTCTGTTGCCCTTTTGCTGTTTGTTTCCTGGGCGTAAACCATAAGCATGTATCCCATAAGGTAAGCATCGGCATCGTTCAGGTTCTTGAGCTTCTTAATGCGCGATGCCAAGCCCCTCAAATGCATACGATTTGAAAACGTTTTTGCAAAGTCCGTTTTGTTTTTTATATGGAAATTTATGGCATCTATCAACACCGTTGAACCGTTCTCTATCACGTATTTGATGAGCGCCTGTACTGCTTTGCTCTGTGAGTTTTCCATTTTTTCTTCTTCTCCTAATCTCAAAGTTCATTCTCCGTAACATCCCACTCCAACCGTTGTTGGTCCCGTGTGAGTTGTAATTGTGGGCCACATCTTCAGAGTTTCTTCTGAAAGAAGATCAGGTACCTTAAATTCATCGAAATTTTTTCTCAATTCTTCCATCATTTTTAACGTGCTAGCCGCCGAATAGGCAAAAACAACTCTCACATGCCTTTTGTTTTTAAGGAATTCTTTGCACAGATTCGCCATTTTCGCGTTTAGCCTTTTTTTACCACGAGAAATGGTCGCAACTCCCGTTTCACCATCTTTGACCGTTAATATTGGTGAAAGTTTCAAAACTGATCCGACTAAGCCTGCCGCTTTTCCTATTCTACCATTCTTTCTAAGATGATCAAGTGTAGAAACTGTAAAGAAAACATTTGAATTTTTCCTAATCTCCCCTATTTTTTTCAGAGCTTCCGCTAATGATACACCGCTTTTAACGTAATCTAGAATCCTTCTCAGCATGAAGTAGGCACCAGCCGAAATATGCAGGGTGTCTACAACGTGAATCTTGTCTGGGGCAACTTTGTTGGCCGCTATTCTTGCTGAGTTAAACGCCCCACTTACTTTGGACGAAATGTGAAGTGAAAGTATTTCATTGTATCCCTTATCTAATAATTCTTTGTAAGCCCTTTCAAAATCTAAAGGAGAGGGTTGAGAAGTTCTGGAATCCTTGCCCTGAGAAATCCAATTGTAGAATTTTTCTTTATCGAATTTTCCATCGATGTATTCGTCTTTTCCCAAAAATATTTTCATTCCAACCATTACGTAAGCGTCTCCCATTTCATCAATAAAACTCTGTGTAATCCCGCATCCGCTATCCGTTACAACTCCGAGCATAAAAACCACCTCTTTTTTTAATTATACGATAAGAACGGGAATTTTTAAAAAATTACTTTTGGCGTTCGTGATACTATAATAAGGATGCATTCGAATGGGGGGATGCAAAATGAAAGAGATGCTTTTTAAAAATATGCAAGAGCTTTTTGACTTTTTAGAAAAAGAATACGGCGTGAATTGGCATAACAGGATAATGGTTGATGTGCTAAACGATGTTTCTGAAATAAAAGATGGAAAAGCACTTATGAAAGTCAGAATATACGATATCGATGAAGTGGATGAAGTACCGCTTGTTGAAAATGATGTGCTTACAGATGTGAATAGTAAAGAAAATTCATTGAATTATGCGGAAAAAATAAAGATTCCTCAAGAGCCTCAAATAGAAGTGAACGTTTCCAAAGATAAGATGAAAGCTTACGTGACAATTTACCCTGGCATGAAAAAAGAAGTCCCAACCGCTGAGGAGATCTTTTTATCTCTAAAAAAGAATAAAGTTGTTTTTGGAATAAAAGAAGGGGAAGTTAAAAGAATTGTAAACGAAAAATGCATTCTAAGGCCAGTGTTAATTGCAGAGGGAAAGCCTCCTGTTCCTTCTAAAAATGCCACGTACAAATTACTCTTTCCTCCAAGCGGAGTAAGAGTTAAAAGAAGTGATGGAAAAAAAGTGAATTACGCCTCGATGTACGAAATAGTTTTTTGGCGTAAAGGAGTAAAGCTTGTCGAGAAGATAGCCGGCGTTGATGGAAAAAAAGGATACAACGTCTTTGGAGAAGAGTTAGGTGGGGAAAAGGCCGAAGATTTAAGCCTTCAGCCACTGGTAGGAAAAAACACAAAGCTTTCAGAAGATGGGATGTTCATTTTTGCAACTCTTGACGGGCAACCTTTCTTCTCAGAAGATGGAAAAGTGAATGTAAATGAAATTTTCATTGTTAACGGCAACCTTGGCTATAATGTTGGAAATATAGATTTTCCGGGAAGTGTTTGGATAAGAGGGAATGTAGAGGAAGCTTTTAAAATAAAATCTGGCAAAGATGTGCTTGTTGATGGAATAATTGGTGAAGCCGAGATCAACGCAAAATCCAATATTTTAGTGAAAGGTGGAGTTTTTGGAAAAAACAAGGGTATACTCAAGTGTGAAGGAAATTTCAAAGCGAAGTTTTTAAGTGAGGTTACCGTTATCTCCCATGGAAACGTCGAAGTGGATGAATACATAATGAATTCAAGGATAATATGTCGTGGAAACGTCATCGTAAATGGAAAGGGATGGATAGTGGGTGGAAGTGTGAAGGCTGGTTTGAATGTGAATGTTAACGTGATAGGAAGCATATCCAAAGTTCCGACGCATGTTTCTGCCGGTATAAATTTTGATTTTTCAAGTCGTGAGGAAGAGCTAGAAAGTAAACTCATGAAAGAGCTGAGAAAGATGGAAGAAGCTTCTTCATATATGAACAAAATTATGAAGCTGTTTAAAGGGACGACAGATGAAAGTAGAAAGAGATATCTTCTAACCATTTTAGATCGACTTCGAGATGAAAAAACAAAACTCCTGGAGGAAATGCAAATTCTGAGAAAAAATTTGGATCTTTTGAACTCTGCTTACAGATGGAAAAAAGGAAGAAAAGACTCAAGAATAACGGTGAAGCAAAGGTGTTTTGAAGGTACACGCATTACGATTAACAATGAAACCATAGTTCTCCACTTCGATGTGGGACCAACTATTTTTTCTTACGATGATTTCGAGCAAAAAATCCTAACAACGCCGTACAAGAATTGGAATTGAATTTTAAGATTGTAGTGGCACTCCATTTTTGCACAGCGGGCATTCATCCGGAGCGTACAAATTGGGTGTTATCTTAGTTAATGAAATTATTGGTAAGCCTTCCATTTTATCCTTTTCTATTTCTTTAATGACAGTCGCTATTGCCATGGCTTCAGAATCGTATCTTTTTAACGCTTTTATCACTTCTTTTACAGATTGGCCACTTTCCAGAACCCCTTCGACGATCACGAGGTTTCTGAATATAGCGGGATTTAAGCCATGACCAAATGACATGGAGAGATTATCATCTCTCTCAACGAAAATGAATGGAATATCCAATCTTCTTGCAACTTCGTAGCCGACTATTATTCCATTTGTCATGGGAGAAACTATGCAATCCGGGGCAAATCTGTGAAGTTTGAGAGCCATTTCTTCTCCTATTTGCTTGGCATACCATGTGTATTGAAGTGCTTTTACCAGTTGAATTCGTGTATCGGTGTGAAAACCAGATTCAAGTTTAAAATGACCATGTACTATTGCTTGCGTACTTTGCAATATTCCTTCTATGTCTATCATTTTGCACCTCCACCATTTTCAGCTTCTGTTATAAATTTGATAACATTCCTATCATATCCCATCTTTTTTGAATTGTCAAATCCCCGGGATTCGCTCAATTCTATTCATTGACTCACACTGTGCGTCGATGTTACAAACTCACGTTGTGCGTGGGTGTTAAGGAATTAACCCCACGTCAACAAATCCAGAAAACAAGCCATAATTCAGCATTAAGTACGCCTCTTTTGATTCTTTGGTCATTGAAATCATGTACGAAATGGCTAAATGAATCAGTTCCTTCATTCCTTCTTCACTTCTTATTGCCAACAATCTCATTATCACTTTAAATACCAAATATGCCACGCTTACAATGATCATCCAATGTTCTTGACCTTTGCTACTTCTTAAGGTGCAATCTCCAAGATTGAATCTTTGTTTGGCGCTCTTGAAAAATACTTCTATCTTCCATCTGCTCATGTAGTTTCTCACTACTCCTTCTGCACTCATTTTTAAATTCGTACATACAAGCGTTATCCTCTTTGAATTCATCTCACAAACCACAACTTTCAACGGTATCCTTATCGATTTGAAATATCCAATTTCTTCGTGAATCTTTACTTCCTTTGAGAGTATTTCCACTTCTTTCGTGAATTCTACTTGCCGTTGGTATTGTCCAACACTTTTCTCTGAATCTCCTATCTTCAATTTCAGATTTGACTTCACCATTCCAATGGCTTCCAATCCTAAAACCATCTTGCACGTTTCTATTATTTCAGAGTGCGTGTACCATGAATCAAATATGACAAGTGAGCCTTTATTAATTTCTGCTTGTTTAAGCCATTGAATGACTTCCTCATTCTTGTTCTTTCCTTTTTCAACAAACTTCATCTCTAAGGGAATGAGTTCTCCATTCACAAGCGTTCCTATCGTTAAAAGTGATTGCGAGTTGACATATCTTCCATTCGCATGGTCAAAGTTCTTGTACACGAATGGTAATTTTGTTGACCTTCTTTCTATTTGTGTGTCATCTAATATGTATGCATCCTCATTCACGCTCATGACGTATCTTTCAAACGCCTTCTTCATATCTTTAAAGAACTCATCATGGCCGTTGAGAAATCTCGTTAAAGTTGTATGGGATACTTTGCTGAGGCTGTACGTCGCTATGGAATTGATCGATTTCCCTCTACCTACCAACACGCCTTGAACGAGCATTAATAAATCCTTTGAATTGAATGTTTCATGAACTTCAAAGACAGGTCCAAAAATAGATTTTGTTATTTTTGAAATAGATGGCATAATATTCATGCCGGCAACACCTCCTGTTGATTGGTTTGTTCAAATTAATTTTACAAAAGGTGTTGCCGGCTTTTCAATATTTATGCCTTTTTTCAATGA
>WFYR01000060.1 GCA_015489955.1 Mesoaciditoga sp.
CCCGCAGGTGGAGGTGAGAAGCGGTGGCTTCTACTTTTAGGCTGGTGGGCCATGCAGGGTTCGAACCTGCGGCCTACTGATTAAGAGTCAGTTGCTCTACCAGCTGAGCTAATGGCCCTATACAGACGTTAATATTCTACAACAAAACTCATATCATGTCAAGCATACGAATTGACTCATAAAAAATCTACAGGAAATAGTATTCGTTACCTTAAAATAAAATCTACATTTGTGATTTGACGGAATCGAGACGCCTCCTTTCTGCCTTCTTTTTTTCATGAATCACGAGAAGCTCGTCCGAGCATTTAACTATCTTACGTTTTAAGTCGTATAAATCCAGTTTTTCATGGATTGCTCTGAGAGCTTCTTTTTTCACTTGAGACACGTATCTTTGTTTTATCCTTCCTAGATGCTCTCACATAACGCTTATGCGAGATATTCACCAGTTTTTTTCTCTCATTCGTTTTCAGCTCTTTCATCTTCTCATCGACTCGATTTCATGTAGATTTCTCATCATGTGCATCAATGTTACAGAGCATTTCAAAAAAGGGTTAAATTTCACCCTCGAAGTACTTTGCCAGAACATATGAGCTCTCCATCTGAAAATTCATGAATATGAAGTTGAGAGGTACAGGACGTGCCGAGAAAGCGAAGCACTCATGGACGAGTGTCTGAACGTGCCTCATATTTTGAATTGTAAGATGGAAAAAGAGCGAATCCGTTCTGACAAGTGCTTCGAAAAATGTCTTGACCGCTTGAAAAGCGATTTTAAAATCAAAAAGTTCCGTCAAATATGGCTTGCACCTTCTCATAGAAAATTTTTGTAATGTCTCTCGTAATACATTCCGTAATGTTCACGTACAACATGAGTAGATTTTTTATGAGTCAATTCGTTATCTTGACAAATTCTTTTGAAAAGTGTATAATTTTGCATGTCTTGCCGAGGTGGTGGAATTGGCAGACACGCATGGTTGAGGGCCATGTGGGCATTACAGCTCGTGCGGGTTCAAGTCCCGCCCTCGGCACCAGAAGAAGCTGCCTTTAAGGCGGCTTTTTTGTTTAAAATCAAGAAAAAGGAAGATGATGAAAGTTGAAGATGCTTTCAATAGACGAACCAAATTGCTTAAAGGAAGCGACAAATTGTTTAAAAAGGTGTGGCATTGTCGTTTTCCCAACCGAAACAATTTACGGTGTTGGAGCGCTTATCGAATGTGAAAAAAGCGTCGAGAAGATATATCTTTTGAAAAAACGTAATAGAGAAAAACCCATGTTATTGCACATTTCATCAAAAGAAGATGCTTTCAAGTACGCCATCAAACTGAACAAAAGCGCCTTAAAGCTCATCGAAAATCTTTGGCCCGGCTCTATTTCTCTCGTGTTATACGCCTCGCGTTCCGCTCCCAAATATGTGGTGGCGGAAAACGGAACTATTGGCTTGAGAATGCCAAAAAACGATTTTTTCTTAAAATTATCCAGAGAAGTTGGACCTTTAGTTGCCACGAGTGCTAACATTTCCAATGAACTTCCCCCTTTGACGGTTAAAAATGCAGCATCACAATTAAAAGATGGCGTTGATCTTTACATAGACGGGGGAAGAGTAGATAAAGGAAAAGCATCGACCGTTATTGATATGACAAAAACCCCTCCTCTTATTTTAAGAGAAGGTGCAATAAGTGTAGAAGAAATAGAAAAGATCATAGGAGAAAAAGTCAAGCTTTTAAGCGGGAATTAGAATTCCCAACTTTCCAATTACCATTAAGAAACCAACAATTATGAGTATTATTCCTCCGACTATATTTATCTGGCGCTGGTACTTTGAGATAGCGGGCATGATCTTGTTCACAAAATCGACAAGAAGAGCGGCCAAAATTAAAGGGATCATTATGCCTACTGAAAAGATCGTTAAAAGCACCCCGCCGTTCAAGCTATTGCCAGTCGCCGCTATTGTTAATATCGCTCCCAGAGTTGGTCCTATGCAGGGAGTCCACGCAAAGGATGTGACTATTCCAAAAAGAAATGCACTCCAAAAGCCATCTATTTTCCTGTTAAAGGGAATGAAAATTCCTTTTTCGAAAAATGGAAGTGTGAAAAGTCCAGTATAGCTTAAACCAAACACAATTACGATTATTCCACCGATAAGCTCGATCCATCTTTTTGAACCACTTAACATCATTCCAAATGTTCCACTCGCTATTCCAAGCAGAACGAATATCACAGTTAGTCCTAAAGAAAAGGCGAAAGCCCGCCAGACGGCGCTTTTACGATTTCTGGAAGAGATCAGAAAAGCCAAAAAGCCAGGTAATAATGGAAAAATACATGGTGAAAGGAAGCTCAAAAATCCTCCTATTAGAGCGGCCCACCAATTCACTTGAACTGTCGTTAATGAAAAATTCACTCTATCCCTCCTTGACGGCATTGATATAATGTTTACGAGGTGATCAAATTGAAAAGATTCTTTATTTTTTTGCTTTTAATTTTATCGTTAACTTTCACTTTAGCATTTTCAGAAGCTTTAATTTTGACAAGTATACCTCCTATAGGGTACGCGTTTCAACAAATAGGAGGAAAAGATGTCAAAGTTATGATCCTCATCCATGCTGGAGACAATCCACATACCTACACGCTTAGCCCACGCCAAGTGATGAACATATCAAAGGCGGATGTTTTTGCTTACTTAGGCTTAAAAGAAGAAGCATGGATAGCTCAAAAAGTTAAGGCCATAAATCCATCTGTGAATATTGTGAACGCCACTTCAGGCCTTAAAAGGTTTTTAATAGGCAATAACGATAATTACAATCCTCACGTATGGCTTGACGTAAAACTTTACGAAATGATGTGTGTGAACATTTACCACGCACTCGCCAACGAATTTCCGTCTAATTCTTCTTACTTTGCACGTAATTTCGCAAAACTCATAGAAGAGTTGGAAAACCTAAATGTGGAAATATCAAAGGAAATGAAACCTTTCGAAGGAAGGCCTTTTGTAGCCCAACATCCAGCATGGGATTACTTTGCCAGAGCTTACGGGCTTGGTAAAGAATATTCATTGGAAAACAATTCGGGACAACCTATAACGCCTCGAGAATACGAAAACACATTGATTGCAATGAAAAAATACGATATAAACTACATTATCGGCGATCCGGTAACTCCATCCAAAATCAGCGAAAGCCTTGCTGCACAAAGTGGAGCGAAGATAATTGAAGTGAACCCGATTTACATTTACAATTACATTGATCTTATGAAAGATATAGCAAAAAAGTTCACGGAGGCTTTGAGAAAGTGAATGAGTTGCTGGAGATCAAAAATTTAAGCGTTACTTATGATGGCAAAATTGCCGTTAAAAACGTGAACCTGAAGTTAGAACTTGGAAAGTTTCACGTGATAATGGGACCGAATGGCGGTGGGAAAACTACCCTTATCAGGGCGATCGCCGGTTTAATTCCGTATTCTGGCAAAGTGAGCGTGAACGGGACTGACATGAAAAAATACCGTAAATCACATTCAATAGGATACCTTGCACAAAGGGGATCTCAATTTTACGATATGCCATTGAGTGCTATAGAAGTGGTTGAAATGGGAAGGTATCGTTTCAAGGAAAAATCAAACGAACGGAGAAAAAATGCTCTCAGATTTTTAGAAGAAGTCGACATGATTTCACGCGCCGATTATCCAATAGGAGATATGAGTGGAGGACAACAACAAAGAGTTCTCATTGCAAGGGCATTGGCAACGGAATCAAAGATCATGCTTATGGACGAACCGTTAACGGGTATGGATCCCAAGTCCCAATCCAATTTTTACGAGATGATAGAAAAGATAAAGAAAAAACATGGTTTGACAATAATAATGTCAAGTCATGACATAGGTTTTACAACGGCGTACGCTGAAAATGTATTTTGTATCAACAGAGAACTTGTCCCACACAATGAAGTTGTGAAGTTGCTGAACGAACCTGAAGTTGTAAAGATGTACGGGCCAAACTTCAGGCTTACCAAGCATTACCATTTGCATTCGGAGGAAAACGATGTTTGAAATACTGAAATTTCCATTCGTTCAAAACGCCATAATAGGTGGAGAAGTTGTGGCCGTTATTGCCGGTATATTGGGTCCTTTACTGGTTTTTAGAAAGATGTCATTTGTGAGTGTTGGTGTATCTCATGGCACCTTCGCCGGTATAGCTCTCGGTATCTTTCTTGGGATCTCGCCGCTTGGGACTGCGGTGATTTTTGCCATTGTACTTGGGATTTTAATAGGTTTTGTGAGCAGGACGGGAAAGGTTTCAGAAGACGCGACGATAGGCACGCTCTTTGCATTTTCAATGGCACTCGGAATATGGCTCATCAGCCTGAACAAAGGATATCATCCAGATGTGATGGGATACTTGTTTGGAGATCTTTTAGCAATTTCGAGGAAAGATGTTTATTTTGCAATCGTGATCTTGGCTATAACTTCTTTTTGGTACTTAAAAAGGGGGAAAGCTATCATCTACTCAAGTTTTGATGAAGACTTTTCAAAAATAGTTGGCATACCCGTCGAATTGGATTATTACCTTTTTATGGCTATCAGCGCTTTAATAACCGTAGGTGCGGTGAATTTCGTTGGGGTGGTCCTGGCCAGTTCTATGATGATAGCCCCAGCGGTGTCTGCAAAAATGCTCTCAAAGCGCTTTAAAATGATAACTTTTCTCTCGATTATATTTGGAATGGTTTCAATATTCGTTGGAATAATCCTTTCATTCGAGTTTAATATATCTTCCGGACCTTCGGTTGTCTTTGTGACAACGACCATATTTTTCATTTCACTTTTGATAAAGTGGTTAAAGAACATTCAAAAATAAAAAGTGGTGAAAAAACGTGTGGTGTTAAAAGCAAAAATGGTATAATTTGGCTAAGTACGCCTTTATTTGAAAGGGGAAAATGAGTTTATGCTGAAGAGAACTCACAAATTAAGCGAAATAAATATTGGCAAAGTTGGAAATGAAGTTGTGATAAATGGATGGGTAGATCGAATAAGAAATCTGGGTGGAATTATTTTCATGTGGATAAGAGACCGTTACGGTCTCGTTCAGGTGGTTTTCGATCCGGATAAAGAAGTGTACAAGCGTGCTGAAGAAATTGCAATAGAATACGTTGTAGGGATAAAGGGAATTGTGCGAGAAAGGCCAAACGATGCGAAAAACCCGGCTCTTGAAAGTGGAGAAGTTGAGATAGTGGCTAAAGATGTTGAAGTACTTGCCGAATCGAAAACTCCACCAATATACGTGAATCGTGAAGAAGGCAATGAAGAGGCAAGACTAAAATACCGTTATTTGGATTTGCGTCATCGTAATCTTCAAAAAAACCTAATATTTCGTCATAGAGTGGAACAGGAAGTGAGAAACTACCTTAACGCCTTGGACTTTGTAGAAGTGGAAACGCCTTACCTTACAAAGTCAACTCCAGAAGGAGCACGTGACTTTCTTGTGCCATCCAGATTAAAAAAAGGTAATTTCTACGCTTTGCCTCAATCTCCTCAAATATTCAAACAACTGCTTATGATTGCCGGAATGGATAGATATTACCAAATAGCAAGGTGCTTTAGAGATGAAGATCTTAGGGCAGATAGGCAACCTGAATTCACCCAAATAGATATGGAAATGTCTTTCGTTGAACAATCGGACGTTCTGGAAAGCGTCAGCGGTTTGATAAAGCATCTTTACAAAAAAACTTTAAACGTTGAAATAGATGAAATACCAACCATGAGTTACGCGCAGGCCATGGAAATGTACGGCAGCGATAAGCCGGATACGCGCTTTCAGATGCTTCTTCATGATTTCACCAAAGAAATTGAAGGAAAAGACCTAAAATTCCTTACCCCTTTAAAAGATGAAA
>WFYR01000061.1 GCA_015489955.1 Mesoaciditoga sp.
AGTATTCCTGTCCTTCCAACCTGGATTTTTATATCTTTGATTTTCGTTCTCGCCTGTTCAGCGGGGAACTTGTAAGCTATGGCCCATCTTGGATATTTTGCGGTAAATCCCAATTTCTCTTGATAGGAAAAGTCGTTAACCTTTATAACGGCACCATCGATTGGAAAATCCACTTCGTATCGATGTTCTTGGCACCATGCGAGGTATTTTTGCATCTCTTTGAGGTCATGCACCAACTTCGATTCTTTGTTCACCTTAAATCCCAACTTATCCATGTAATTCAGCGCATCCCATTGAGTTTTTACATCATATTTCTCGGGGGAGATCAAAGTGTATATGAAGGAATCCAAATGGCGCCTGGCGACTTCCGAAGTATCCAACTGCCTTAGCGTTCCTGCGGCCGCATTCCTGGGGTTGGCAAAGAGGGGCAGGCCAACTTCTTCTCTTTGGGAGTTCAATTTTTTGAACTCCGTGTAAGACATGTAGATTTCACCTCTTACTTCTACATTTACTCTTTGCTGGAGTATGAGAGGGATGGTGTGTATCATCTTCACGTTCTCCGTGACATCTTCTCCGACTTTTCCATCTCCTCGAGTTGCGGCCAACGTTAATTCTCCGTTTTCGTATACCAATCGTATGGAAAGTCCGTCTATTTTCATCTCACAAACGTAATCGACTTGTGAAACGGAAAGCAACTTTTTGACTCTTTTGTCAAACTCAACCATGTCATCCATTGAATAAGAGTTGTCAAGACTGTACATGAAAGAAGGATGCTCAACGCTCTTGAAACCTTCGAGTATTTTGTAACCCACCCTTTGTGTTGGAGAAGAAGGCGAGGAAAGCTGAGGATATTTTTTTTCAAGTTCCATGAGCTCCTTCATTAAGGCATCGTATTCGTAGTCTGTTATAACAGGATCGTTCAAGGTGTAATAACGATAGTTGTGATACTCTATTTCTTTTCTGAGCTTTTTAACTCTTTGGTGCACTTTTTCCGGAATTCCATTCGCCACATTTCACCACTATCCTTTAAGGGTTTCGTATATTTTCGCAAATTCGTGATGATATTTTTCGAACACGAGTAAAACTTCAGGATCAAAGTGCTTCGGATCGGTTCTACCATCGCCTTTTGTTATTATCTCAAAAGCTCTTTCGTGGCTGAGAGCGGCTTTGTACCTTCTGGGAGAGCGCAAAGCATCGTAAACATCACATAAGGCCACTATTCTCGCCTCTATTGGTATCTCATGGCCCTTTAGACTGTCCGGATAACCACTCCCATCGTATTTTTCATGGTGGTAGCGGGCAATGTGTCTGGCCATTTCAAGAAATGGGGCGTCGCCAAGTATCATTTCACCGTAAATGGTGTGTTTCTTCATCTCTTCGAACTCTTTATTTGTTAATGGGCCATTTTTCATCAATATCTCTCTTGGAACCTTCAACTTGCCTATGTCATGAATCATGGCGTATATGCCTATTTGTTCCACAAACGCGTCAGACATTCCAAGCTTTTTGGCCAGAAATTCGCTGTATCTTCCAACCCTTTCCACATGACTTCCCGTTTCGTAATCGTATATTTCGCTTATCTCCGCGAATTTTTCTGCCAGATAAATGTACGAATTTCTCATTTCTTCTATCATTTTGTTTGAATTCAAAAGTGCGGCAAAATGCGCAGAAAAATTGGTTATGTACTCCATTTCCTCACGTGAGGGTAAATTATTTTCAAACATCATGACAAGCACCGCTATTGGTCTGGAACCAAAGAGAATCGGCACTATGTAATAATTTTCCTTTCCTTTATTCACGCTTGCCAGATTTCCATTCATTATCTCTTCTTTTAGCGCTCCCAATGATGGAATGTTGAATCTTTTTCCTTCAAAGCGAACGATTTTCGTGTTCTTTTCGCTTATATCCAACAAAGCCGCGCCTTCACAACCGTATATGCTCATAAGCTTGTCGAGGAGAATTCCGGCGGCTTCATTAACATTTCTGGACGAAGATATGAGTTTTGAAGAATCGGATAACTCCTTCAATCTTGAAGATTCTATTGCAAGGTTGTTGGAGAGGCTTTCAATATCTTCGTAGGAACTTTCCAGTTCATCGTTTGTGGCTTTTAGTTCTTCCATATGAGCCGTTATGTCCTGAACCATTTCAACGATTTTGGAATATATATTGCTGGTCTCCTTAAACTGTTTGACCCTCTTTTCAAGTTCGGGATTGACGTTTAAGACCATTTTTTTCAAATTAAGTTGAGAAGTTATCGTTGAGATCGCGCTAATCGAGTTTATTATACGGTTGGCAGAGAGCAAAAAAGACAGAAAAACGATGGCAATGAGTATTGAAAAAATAAGTATGGCCCTTTTTATCGCCGAAGATACAATATTTGAAATGGAATCGTATGGTATCAAAAAAGCGACCTCGTACGAAGTGTTTGAATTCATTCCAGCATCTCTCACTAAATCATCGTATTCTTCAAATTTCATCAAATAATCGTTACCGTTCAAATTCACGATTTTATTTGAAGTTATATTCTTTCCCAGGTTGTGATAGGTAAGTGGGTAAACAACTTTTCCGTCTTTCAGAATGAAAAAGTGCTTGTTTCCCATTTCCGCATTTATAAGAGAAAAGAATCTGTTTTCCTTGATGACAATTCCGCCAATCAACGTGTTTTTTTTACCTTGCACCGCGACGCTCATCGTAACGACATTACAATGAAAGTAAGTGGAGTAAAATTGGTCTTCAACGACTTTGAACATCGAAGAGATGGAAGCCACAAACCATGGATTCGATGGGGCAATGAAAGAAGATTGTAGTTTTACCTCCGGATAGACGTAACTTTCGCCGTCAATAACGGCAAAGGCCCAATCAGCACCGTAGGTGTCCCTGACCTTTTTCAGCGCCTCTATCACATTTTTTTGATCGATCAATTTGTACGCGTAAATAGGAAGTGAGGCTGAAAAATCGCGTTCTACGTTTACAAACGCGTCTTTCATTGACGAGTCGTATTTTTTCGTTTCTTCGAAGATAAGATTTTCTCTTTTTAACGTGTACGTTTTCACTTCAAACCATGTAAAAACGCCTATCGACGCCGCAAGAATTACGAAAAACCATATGAAAAGATAAGTTCTTACCTTCATTAATCCTCCAATAGCAATTCTTCAAAAGATGGAAGCTCTTCAGCTTCATCCTTCTTTAAAAGTCCAAAATTCGCGTACATGGGGTTCAAGTTAGGAGTACGACTAACGTAATCCAGCAATGCCCCTATCATGGTTTTTTTCGGTAAAGTTATGGGCTTTTTACCATTCAAAATTCTTATCAAATTAAGGGCTACAAAAAACCCAGACGCGACGGATTCAACATATCCTTCCACTCCCGTTATTTGACCGGCAAAGAATATCCTTTTGTCCTTTTTCGCCCTGAAGTAATTATCCATAATTCCAAAGGGTTCCAGATAAACGTTGGCGTGCATCACTCCGTAGCGAACTACTTTGGCCCTTTCCAATCCCGGTATCATGTGAATGATCCGCTCTTGTTCAGGCCACTTCAGCCTCGTTTGAAAACCAACCAGATTGTAAAGGCTTCCCACAGAGTTATCCCTTCTCAATTGAACGACAGCGTAATATCTTTTTCCATTTTTTGAAAGACCAACGGGTCGAAGCGGGCCGTATCTCATCGCGTCTACGCCGCTTCGCGCTATTTCTTCTATAGGTTGGCATCGCGAAAAGAGTAGCTTCCTGTCAAAACCTTCAATTGGCAAAACCTCCGCATGTATGAGAGCTTCTCTGAATGCTATGTATTCTTCTTTTTCCATCGGGCAATTCAAATAGTCTTTACCCTCTTCGTACCTGTTTGCAAAAAAAGCCTTTGACATATCGATGCTTTCCGCCAGCACAACGGGAGCTACGGCGTCAAAAAAGTGCGCTCCCTTCCCAAATTCCTTTTCCAACCATTTGTAAAGTTCGTCCGAGGTTGCCGGTCCACTCGCGATCACCCATATATCTTCGTCTCGAGGAATGCTTTTCACTTCTTCTCTCTTCACAACAACATGTGGAGAACTTTCTAAAGTTTCCGTTATCTCTTCAGAAAAAGCCTCTCTATCAACTACCAGAGCTCTTCCGCCTGGAATTGAATGTTTCCTGGCCACTTTTAATACGAAAGATCCGAGTTTTTCAAGTTCTTTTTTCAAAAGACCGGAAGCGTTTCGAGAAGCATCCAACGACTTTAAAGAGTTTGAACAAACCAGTTCGGCAAACTTAGCGCTTTTATGCACTCCGCTTTCAACAGTTGGTCTCATTTCGTGAAGGAACACATCGTAACCTCTGTTTGAAAGCTGAAACGCTATTTCAGAACCTGCCAAACCAGCGCCAACTACGTGTATCACTTAATCTTCCTCCGTAGTATCAACGAATTTCCACTACAGACATCCTCGTATTCCCAGCTATCTACCAAATTCCTTATCAAGTAAAGGCCAAGCCCTCCTTCTCTCGGTTGAGAAAGTGAACGAGGCTTCAATTTTTCAAGTTCAACCTTGGGGCCAAAATCCCTTATACGCATTTCTAAAAATCCATCTTCAATTCTGAAAGTACACGAGATCAGTTTGGAAGAATCAAATTTGTACGTGTGTTCTATAACATTCACCAGAGCTTCTGAAAGTACGAGTTCCAAATCGTATAATAAACTCTCATCGTTAACATCGTTGGAAATGAGAAGGTTTCTAAGAACGCAGCGAGTGGTTTTAACAACTTTAACAGAAGCGGGAAGCACTATCACGGCTTTCTCAAATTCGCTCAATTCGTTTAATCCTCCTTTTTTCTATTCATCAAAAAGGGAATAAAGTTTCACAGCGTCTTTTAAATTTTTGGGATCTAAACCTGTAAGCTCTTTGATTTTATTCAATCTGTAAAGAACCGTATTTCGGTGAACGTTTAAAGAAATTGCCGTTTTCATAACGCTGAAATTGTTGTCAAGAAATTCTTTGAGGGTTTTTAACAGTTCTTCATGAGAAAGAAGCGCATCCATTTTTAATTTTTCATTTGACGAAAGATTGTCGTCAGGAGAGAAACATTTCACATTTTCAAGTATTAAGTTAACGAACGAGTCCTCTGAAATGACAAAATTAGTCAAAATCAAAGATGCCATTTTATTTTTTTCCTTTAAAGGAATGGCAAAAACGTTTGCACCATCTTTTAACATACTAACCCTTACCTTTGTTTTTAAGGCAACCAAAGCCACTTCTCTTATCTCTTGGTCAATATCGAATGATGTGAAAAGGGCTTTTCCACTTTCTGAAATAATGGCAATATCGGCATTTATAGTTTTTTTCAGCTTCTTACCCAATTTTTCGTAATAACTCTCCATCTTTTTCCTTTCTGATGCTGAAAATGCACCCACAGTAATTTTGTCGATATAGACCAAGCTCTTTGGAGTATCTTACGCTTTCAAGAAAGCCGTCCTTTTTTCTAAAAATACTCGTAAAATACTCAACTCCAACACTCTTTCCTATTTTCGGTCCCACTTCGTTGATGAAATTAACGTCTTTGTGAGGACTTGTCGTCAAGGAAGTGGTGAACGCATCGAAACCAAGTTCTTTTGCCTTTAGTGCTGTCATTCTCAAACGGTATGCTATGCACGCCTTGCAGCGCATACCTCCTTCCGGCAAATCCTCTAAACCTTTTATCGCCTTAAACCACCTGTCTGGTTCATATGGAGGATAGATAACTTTAAAATTCCATGCTTTTGAAAGCTTTTCAACGGCTTCCTTTCTTTTTTCGTATTCTTGCCTGGGATGCACATTCGGATTAAAAAAGTAACCAACAACCTTATGCTCCATCGACAACCGCTTGTAAGCGGTTGTCGCATCGGGAGCACAACAAATATGTAAAAGTATTCTCATCTATTCAACACCTTTTTGACTTTTTCTTTCAGTGACTCAACATCCAGTCCTTCCATTTCGTAAAGCGTACTTGCCGCTCCTGAGCGGGTGTATTCGCTCAATCCTATTTTATCAAATGTTTTCGGATAAGTGCCATTTTCCGTTATGAATTCTGAGATAACGGCGGCCAATCCGGTATGAACGTTATGATCTTCAAAAGTTATGACGTGTTTTGAATCGATGTACTTTCCTATCCATTTTGGAAGATCAAATGGACATGGTACGCCTATGACACTCACTTTTATTCCTTCTTTTTCCAACTCGTCCGCGGCTGAAACGGCTATGTGAGAGGTTTGTCCGTAAGAGAATATGGTAACATCTTCTCCTTCTCTAAATAGATCACACTCTCCGTATTCAAATTTGTAGTCTTCTCCAAAGAAGGCTTCCCCGTTTTTCTTTTTTATGACAGGTATCTTCGATCTTCCAACTGCCACCGCGTAATTTCCATACACCTGAGCTATGTGCCTTATAACCCTATCGGTTTGGTTGGCGTCCTGTGGCACGATGAGCTTAAAGTGGTAAAGATTTCTTAAAACGCCTGTGTAATCAACACAGTGGTGAGTTTTGCCATCTTCGCCAACATCCGTTCCAACGTGTGTGACGACCAATTTTAAATTGGTGTGATTTATATCGTTAAGCCTATGCTGATTGTAAGTTTCGTCTATCCCGAAAACCCCAAAATCACTAAAAAACGTTACCACGCCTTGAGATGAAAGGGCACCTCCAATTGTGGCTGCATTATGTTCTTGAATGCCAACTTGCCAAAAAGAGTTTGGTACCACGCTTTCAGCCATATTGGTTTTCGTAGAAGGTTTTAAATCGCAATCTAAGATGGCTATAGGTGTATTGTCTTTTTTCTTTTCATTGAAAAAAGCTATGTCTGCCAGTGCGCGGCCGAAGGCGTCCCTGTTTGCAACTTTTTGAGTCACATCGTATATTCTTGGTTCTCCAGTGTCCACCTTTATTTCGTACGTTGGTATTTCGTAATGAGGCTTGTTAAAGGTTTTTCTCATCTCAATGTATTTTTCAAGATCGTTTTCCAGACCCAACTCTTTCAAAGCCTTATCACATTCCTCCATGCTGAGAGGCTTACCGTGATAAGTCACATCGTCTTCCATGAATGAAATTCCCTTTCCCATAATGGTCCTTGCCAAAATGGCAGTTGGGACATCTTTGTTGTGGATGGCATACCTCACGGCGTTGTAAATTTGAGCGTAATCGTGTCCGTCAACTTCCAACACGCGCCATCCCGCCGCTTCATACTCCGCCCTCAAATTGACGTACATTATGTTTCTCATATGACCGCTTATTTGAGCATCATTGTAGTCTATTACAACCGTTATGTTAGAAAGACCATACTTCTTTGCAAATCTTCTCGCCTCCGCTACCTGACCTTTTGCCTGCTCAGCATCGCTCATAAGCGCGAACACATGATAGTCGTTTCCCGTTATTTTGGAAGCCAAAGCCATTCCGCACGCTGCACTTAAGCCCTGTCCCAAATTTCCGGTTGACCATTCTACTCCAGGTATTCCTCTCGTTACATGCCCTTCGTAAGGGGAATTGGCGTACCTGAATCCGGCTATAACCTCGTCTATGTCAAAAAAGCCCAGCCTTGCCAGCGCAGAATACACTCCTGGAGAAGTGTGACCATGGCTCACTATTATCCTGTCTCTCTGTGGATTGAATGGATCTTTTGGATCTATGGCAGCGTTTGAAAAAACCGTCAAATATATGTCTATCGAACTCATTGAACCTCCCGGATGACCAGATTTTGCAACCGTGGTCATCTTCAATATATCCCCCCTGCACAAGCGAGCGAGTTCTTCCAGCTCTCTTATCTTCTTTTCCGAAAGTTTTTCCTCTTCAAAACGCGTCTTTAGCATACAAACACCTCCATTTTAGAACAACACTCGTTCGTAATCATTTAGTTTTGACATCCATTTCAATTCGTTGAGATCGTCGAAGTTTACATCTGCCACTACCACTTCCCCTTTATCTGAAGAATTCGAAATGGCCAGTATTCCATCACCAAGGTTTGTCAACTCTAAAGGAGCGTACAAAGCGCTTCTTCCAATCAGCTTTTTGTTTGAATAATTTCCAACCAGCTTACTTTCTACGGAAAAAACGTAATCTTGTTGGGCAAGCATCCAGGCTTTGCTAATCGTTCTTTCCCTGTGCCCCACATTTCCAAAACGGGGGAAAAGGTAAACACTTGCTCCAAGATCAAATTCTTCGTCGAAGTCGGAATCGAACTGAGAAACGTAAATCTTTTTTTCATCACATTCTACCATTTTTTCGCTCAACATTTCACCTTGGGGTGTCCAAATATGTCCCACAAAAATTCCCTCGTTTACAGAACTTTCTTCTATGTAAACTTTCTCAAGGCAAGAAATATCTTTGAAAATTGAAGTGTAAACTTCAAATATTTTCTTTTTTTGTAACGAATTCATGCGCTTATATGGAATAGGGTTGAGTTCCAAATTCATTCCTTGAGGGAAACAAACAAACTGTGCCCCTTCGTCTTTTGCCTGTAACACGATTTCATGAACATGCTTATAAAAATCCTTCGCACTTTTAAAAGTATGAAATTCGTCCTGTATAGCCGCTATCCTTGTGATCCTTACATCGCGTGGTTTATTCCTTGATGAAGAGAAAAATGATTTGAATTTCATTCTATGTTGGAGCAAGAACGAAAGAAAAATATTTTTCATTTGCTGTCTCCCTTAAATTCCCTGTTGTGCCTGACCTCTTTATCATCACAAATGGGAGGAACCTCTACGAAAGAATAAAGTTCGTGCAAAAATATTATCCCACTCTTCATGTTTCGTTCCTTGGTGAAGAAAGAATATCCAACCTTTTCGTTCAGATGAGACAGCAAGATCGTTGGAACTCCGCTTACTTGAGAAGCTCCCCATCCATTTGCCACCAACTGGTGAGAATTGTAATGACTTAGCTCAATGTATCCCAATATGAGGCTCACCTTTTGTTCTGAAAGTTTTCTTAGAAGCTTTCTCATTCTCATCTCTTTTCCATAAAGAATGGCAACTTTTTTACCGTCTATTTCGAATATCAAATCGTCAAGAGCGTCAGGAACACGCCAGCTCCTCCCCCTCTTTCCAGAAATTTTATGTAACGATACGCCATTTTGCGAAAAAACGATCCATTTTTCTACCGAAAGCGGCAAATTTTGGAACGTCACACCCACTTCAAAATCGCCAAATTCCTCAGCTACAACAGTTGGTCCCATAAAGATCTTCACTTAAAATTCGCCTCACTTTTTAAGTGATGCACTCACACATTTACTCAAGTAAATTATATCATTTTTCAATACCTCATCTCCACGAAAATTATCGGTTTTTTGCTTGCAAGATGTTAACACATCTTTCACTCTAAAGTGTTGAGTTTTGGAGATTGTGATGATATAATTTAGCGAACATGTTTATTTTTGAATAGAGAAGACAACATTCAGGAGGTGTGTTTTACAGTGAAAAGAACTTATCAACCCAAAAGACTTAAAAGAGCGAGGACCCATGGATTCAGGGCAAGAATGAAAACAAAATCCGGTAGAAAGATATTGAATAACAGAAGAAGAAACGGAAGGAAAAGAATAGCGGTGTGAACGAGGGATTAGGTCCCGAAAAACGTTTAAAGAAGAAAAAAGATTTTGAAAAGGTTTTTCAGAAAGGAAACGTGACAAAAAACGAGTGGTTTATCGCAAAGTACGTTGAGAATGACAAGGATTTTGCAAGAGTTGGTATAGTGGTATCAAGAAAATTCGGAAAAGCTCATGTGAGAAATAAATTCAAAAGGTATGTAAGAGAAACATTTAGAAAGATGAAAAACGCCGAAAGTGTGGACGTTGTGATCTTTCCAAGAAGGGAACTGAAAAAAGAGTTCGAAAGAATAACATTTGAGGAATTTTCTAATGCTTTGAAAGAATTCTTGAAGAAAGAGGTATTTCGTAGCGAGAAAGTTGAATTGTGAGAAGTATTTCGTTTTTTGAGGGGAGTATGTGAAAATCGAAAAAATTCTTATAAAGGCAATACGTTTTTACCAGAAATACATTTCTCCGCTGAAACCGCCTACGTGTAGGTTTACTCCGACGTGCTCTACGTACACGATAGAAGCCCTTCAACGTTTTGGACTGGCGAAGGGTCTTCTTTTGTCTACGTGGAGAGTATTGCGCTGCAATCCCTTTAACAAAGGTGGAGAAGATCCAGTTCCCATGGAATTCAAAATTAGGAGGAAAAGAATGTGACAAAAAAATATTTCATTGTACTTGCTCTTCTGTTGTTTACAACGACTTTGATCGCTTTTGCAATTCCAAGTGTAAAGGTTTCCGTTTCTTCTACAAATCTGACTGTTAAAACGAAGATATACACCTACGTTTTGGACGTAAAGAATGGACTTTTAAAAAAAGGATATCTCGCCTTTAAGAAAAACCAACTCTTCTGGGTATATGGAGGCGACGGTTTTGATCTGTACGCTTCTGACACCAAGTTGATTCCTTACGCCTGGAACGTTAACGGAAAAAAAGAGAACTTTGAGACGACTTCGAACGTTTCAGTGAATTTCTTTTATCGTTATAAGGGTCAAGAGATAAAGAAGACTATAACCTTTGTGAATGGTCCAAATTACGAAATAAAAGTGTCCGTTAGCGCTCCAAATGGTTTAAAGATGAATTTGCATTTTCCAACTTTGATGCCAGAATTCAACAGAGTACGGGAAAACGGAGAGCTTTTTGCCACTTATTCTTCAGGGTACAAAAATATCATCATTTCGAAGGCGGAAAGTGGAAAATTTGAAAGCAATGGCATTATCACTTTCACTTCTGCCGTAGAAGCGGTCGCGTATCTTGGACCAGTAAAGAACTCTGAGATTTTTGCACTTTTTCCACATGAGAAAAATGTCATCTTGGAACTTTTGAAAGAGTATCCAAAGTCAGAACCATGGTACGGATGGTTTATGTACCTTTTTGTAGACATACTGAATTGGATTTATTCTTGGAGTGGGAATTACGGCTGGGCAATAATAATTTTCGCTGTTTTGGTCAGGTTGGCTATTTACCCTCTTTCCCACGCTCAGATGAAATCGATGATTCAGATGAGAAAGATCCAGCCCAAGGTGAAAGAGATCCAAAAAAAGTACAAAGATCCGAAAAAACAACAAGAAGAATTGATGAAGCTGTACAAATCAGAAGGAACGAACCCGGCGAGCGGTTGTTTGTTGTCCGTAGTCCAGTTGCCAGTGCTCTTTTTACTTTACTACGCGATAATATATTCAAAAGAAGCTTTTGCTTACAACGGTCAATTCTTAATCTGGAGCGATCTATCGGTAGGTGGATTCCAGCCTAACGTTATCCTCGTGCTACTTATAGTTTTGCTCACAGCATGGTCAACGCTGTGGACAAGTACGAATGCAAAACAGGCGTGGCAGAGCATTGCAATGTTCAGCGTTATGGAATTTTTGTTCATAGGATTTCCCGTTGGGCTTTTTCTTTACTATGCCACATTTTCAGCCATGCAACTTCTTACAACTTACATAGTCGCTAAAATGTACCATATTCAGGGCATTAGCATTAGAGAACTTTTTGGAATGAATCCAAAAAGAAAATACGGTAGGAGGTAAGTGAGGGGATGGAAAAAATATACAAGGGCAAAAGTGTCTCTGAATGTCTCGAAACCGCCCTAAAAGATCTTGGAGTTTTTGAGGAGGAAGTAAATTACGAAGTATTGCAAGAACCGTCAAAAGGGTTTTTGGGAATTGGAGCTAAAGACGCCGAGATACGCGTAACTCTCAACGATAATTACAACATTCGATTGATAAAGAACTTCTTGGCGACTTTGATGGAATTTTACGGTGTAGAGTACAAAATAGAAGTGAAAATCGTTCGCACGATGACGGTTTATTCCGTTAAGATCGAAAGTGCGGAAGCACTCGCAGAGCTGATAGGAAAACATGGCCGTACGCTGAGTGCCGTGGAACACATGCTTTCGGTTTATTTGAACAAAAAGAACGATCACCACATATCGGTCTTCGTGGATGTTAATGATTACAAAGAGAGAAAAGAGGAGCTCATCAGGAGAATTGCGGAAAACGCCGTTTCAAAGATCAGAAGGGGAACGAGAAAGGTATCTCTTGAACCGATGAGCAGCCGTGAAAGGAAAATCGTTCATGAAGTTTTATCGCATTTTGACGATGTTCGCTCTTATTCTGTGGGAACTGAACCTTACCGATATGTGGTGGTAGAAGCCGTAAAAAGCGGTGCACGAAGATAGGAGGCGCATGAGGGTGAAAAAAATAATCGAATCGGTACCGAATTTCAGTGAAGGAAGAAGAGAAGAAGTGGTTGTAAAGATCGTAAAGGAAGCCGAAGAAACAAACAACGTGTGGGTATTTGATTGGTCTATGGACAGAGATCACAACCGCTCCGTTGTTACCATAGTTGGGGAGCCGGAAGCTGTGGCAGAAGCCACTTTTAAGATGGCAAAGAAAGCTGAAGAACTCATAGATTTGCGCCATCACACCGGCGCCCATCCACGAATGGGCGCCGTTGATGTGATCCCGTTCATCCCAATAAAAAACGTCACGATGGAAGAGTGCGTTGAGATATCCAAAAAGGTCGGAAAACGCATCGGCGAAGAGTTAAACATACCCGTGTACCTATACGAAAAATCTGCCACTTCTCCAGAAAGGGAAAATCTTTCTAACATAAGAAAAGGGCAATTCGAAGGTTTTTTTGAAAAGATAAAATCTCCTCAATGGGCGCCGGATTTCGGACCGTCTACCGTTCATCCAAGTGCCGGAGTCGTGGCGGTTGGCGCACGCGAGTATTTGATAGCGTTTAACGTTAACTTGAGAACTACCGATGTGGAAATAGCCAACAAAATAGCCAAAGCTGTGAGATATTCGTCTGGAGGTTACAGATTTGTCAAAGCCATGGGAGTGGATTTAAAAGAAAAAGGCATGGTACAGGTGTCCATGAACATGACGAATTACAAAAAAACACCTCTTTTCAGGGTTTTTGAAACGATAAAGAGGGAGGCTCAGCGTTATGGAGTTGAAGTGGCTGGGTCTGAAATTATTGGAATGGTTCCGATGGATACTCTGGTAAGGACAATGAATTTTTACCTTGGCATAGATGATTTTGGATCTGAAAGAGTGATCGAAAATAGGCTCCTTGACGAACTTAGCAGATCTTAACATCTTTAACGTTAAAATCGCCACTCCCGCTGGAAAAACACCTTCGAGAAGCTTGAAAGTGTTTGAAGGTGCAATATCAATTAAAGATGGAAAGATAATTTCCTTAACACAGGCCCTTCCTGCCAGATATGAAATGGACGGGAAGGGTATGTTTGCCTTACCTGGTTTTGTGGACGCTCACACTCATATTCCGTTTGTTGGACAAAGATCGAAAGAGTTCATCCTGAGAGCTGAAGGAAAAAGCTATGAAGAGCTGTTGAAAAACGGTGGAGGAATATATTCAACTGTTAATCTTGTGAGAAAAGCGTCCGTTGAAGATTTGGTGCAAAGCGCTCAAAAGCACGCACGCTGGCTGTTAAAAGCTGGAGTAACCACATTTGAATGCAAGAGTGGTTACGGGTTAAATAAAAAAGATGAAATTAAACAACTTAAAGCCATAAAAGAGCTTTCTTCAAAAATTCCACAAAATGTGGTGGCCACTTTTTTAGGAGCCCATGCGGTTCCTCCGCAGGGAGAAAAAGCGTATCTTCTTGAGTTAAAAGAAACACTGAAGTTCGTAAAGGAAGAAGAATTGGCAGAATTTGTGGACGTTTTTTGCGATGAGGGGGCTTTTTCCATTGAATTTTCATACGAACTCTTGCGATATTCTAAAGAGCTTGGCTTTAAAGTGAGAGCTCACGCGGAAGAATTGTCTGGAAATGGTTTCGCCGCTATGGCCTCACAAATTGGCGCTGTAAGTGTGGACCACCTCTTGAAGATAAAAGAGAATGAAATACCTGTATTAGCCGCCAACAAAACGATGGCAGTTTTAATGCCAGCCACCAGCTTTTTTCTTAAAACGGATTACGCACCGGCAAGAAAACTTTTAGATAATGGTGTTTATGTAGCTTTGGGATCGGATTTTAACCCTGGCTCGAATACGTTCTATTCTCCATTTTTCATAATACATCTTGCCGTAAATCACTTAAAAATGAGCGTGGAAGAAGCCATAAGCGCTTACACGTTGAACTCGGCTTACGTACTTGGAATGAGCGATAAAGTTGGCAGCATAGAAGTTGGAAAACAAGCCGATATCATTCTTTTGGATATTCCATCACTGGACCACATTCCATATTTGCCAACTGAAGAAACTTTGAAAATTGTGTTCAAAAATGGGAGAAAAGTCTTTGAAAATAAAGATAATATTTCCTGGTAAGATAAAGAACTCTTTCGCAAAAGATGGTTTCAATGAATACGTGAAAAGATGCAATAGATTTCATAAAACGGAGATCGTTTCGTTGCCCGCATCACATTCAAAAGACAGGAAAAAGGTCGTTGAAGAAGAATCTAAAAGACTGATAAAGCATCTTCAACATGAAAAGTACATACTTTTAGATGTAAGTGGGCAAGAGAAGAATACTTTGGGTTTTTCCAAATTGGTGAAAGAACATTTGGATCGCGGAGACGATTTGATATTTGTGGTAGGGGGAGTCTTCGGTGTAAGCGACGAAGTGAAAAAGAAAGCCGAAGTAATCATCTCCTTATCTCGTCTGACATTTACCCATTCTTTGTCTCTTGTGATTCTGGCCGAACAGTTGTACAGGGCAATGAAAATAGTGTACGGACAATCGTACAACCATTGAAAATTCTAATGACAATTAAAGGGAGGTCGTTTAAGAGTTGGATCCAGATCCTCTGAGTAACCCTACGATCATTTGGGAATTGATTTCTTTGCTGATTTTTCTTGTGCTTTCCGCTTTCTTTTCTGCTTCAGAAACTGCCATGATGAGCGTTAGCAGAAAAAAATTGGTAGATGCCATGGACACCACATCACATGATTTTGAAAAGAATTTGAAAATTTCCAACAGGTATCTAACCGTGATCTTGATAATGAACAACGTTGTGAACGTTTTCTTATCTTCATTGGCAACTGTTTTAGCCATACAGTTGTTTCCTAAGGGAACTTCAGATTCGAAATTGGTTGCAGTTGTAACGGTCGTGGTAACTGTCTTGATAGTTGTTTTTGGAGAAATCACGCCAAAATTGTACGCCAGAATGAACGCTCCAAAGTTTTTTGGGCACTCGTTTCCCGTTATTAAGGTAATAGATTTCATACTACGTCCTTTGACATGGGTATTGACGGCGTTTTCCGTTTTTCTCATAAGGGCATTTATAGGAAAACCTAACATAGAACCATTCATTTCTCAGGAAGAAATACTGTTCAACATAGACATGGGTAAGGATCAGGGAGTGATAGAAGAACAAGAAAGTGTGCTTGTAAAAGGAGCTTTAACTTTAAAGGATACTTACGTTAGAGAAATCATGGTTCCAAGGGTTGAAATAGTTGGCATAAGGGCAGAAGAAAGTTTACTTGATGCGGTTAAATTATTCGATGAGTCGAAGTTTTCACGTTTGCCAGTTTATGAAAATAGCATTGACCAGATTGTAGGTATATGTTACGCAAAGGATATCTTATCTGTTTTGAATTCTCAAAGTGGAAAAAAGTTAGAAGAAATAAGCGTTAAAAAGATGATGAGAAATCCATACTTCGTACCAGAAACAAAAAAGATAGATGACTTGCTTCAGGAAATGCGTCGTATGAAAATGCACATAGCGATCGTCGTGGACGAGTATGGGGGAACGGCAGGGATCGTCACTTTGGAAGATGTTTTGGAAGAAATGACTGGTGAAATATTCGATGAATTCGACGTTGAAGGAGAAGAAGAAACGATAGTAAAAAAGGACAGATACACGTATTTGGTGAGTGGATTAACACCTTTAAACGATATAGAAAGGGAATTAGACATAGAATTTCCGGAAAGCGAATTTGAAACAATTGGTGGATATTTACTCAAAGTTTTTGAAAGGGTTCCAAAAGCCGGTGAAATTGTGGATACGGATGAATTCAGGGCAAAGGTTTTGGAATCTAACAAGAAACAGATACTCAAAGTTGAACTTCGATTGAAGAAAGGATCTGAGGATAATGAAAAGTGAAGACTTGATCGAAATTGCAAAAAAGGCGAGGGAAAACGCTTACGCGCCATATTCAAAATTCAAAGTTGGTGCGGCATTAGAGACAAAATCAGGAAAGATTTACACGGGAGCAAATGTGGAAAATTCATCTTTTGGACTGAGTATGTGTGCCGAAAGAATAGCCATATTTAAGGCTGTGAGTGAAGGAGAAAGAGAATTCAAAAGACTTGCAGTGGTTGCAAACACCAAAGATGTCGTTTCTCCCTGTGGGGCTTGCAGACAGGTAATGGCCGAATTCGGAAATTTCGAAGTCGTACTTGCGAACACTTCCGGAAAGATTAAAATCACAGATGTGAGTTCGCTTCTTCCCGGGGCTTTTGATTTGAGAAGGGATACGAATTGAGGAAAAGCGTATTTTTCGTTGGAATTCTTCTATTCACGATTGTGTCATCCATAACGGCAAGAAATATTCTTTTTGCGTACAAAGCTCCAGAAGGGGTTAAATCCGTTTGTGTCGTCGGTACCTTTAACGATTGGTCCCCAATTCTTGGAAAGATGAAAAATGTTTTTAAAAATGTATGGATGACGCAAATCAACGTTCCTGACGGGATTTACTTTTACGATTTTTTAGTTGATGGAAAACTCGTTCCGGATCCGGCAAACCCAAAAAGGAGATTGAATGGGCATGGAGGTTATTACTCCATTTTGACAGTTGGCACGTTTTCTCCCCCAAAAGGTGTTAGAGGGGATGGACTAATTCATAAGAATTACGTTATTTTCAACGATGGAAGTAGAGTTTACGTCAATCCAGCTTCAACGAAAACAATTTACTTTTCAATAGACACTTTAAAAAATGATGTGGAAGCAGTTTACTTCAAAGTCAAAAATGACGAATTTAAAATGGAAAGGCGTAGTTTAGACGAGTACACCGATAGGTACGAGATCACATTTCATCCTAAAAGTTCAAAGTTCGAATACATTTTCGTTATGAAAGACGGAAATAAAGTTTTTTATTACGGTGCAAATGGCTTTTCTAACAACCCCGTGAACTTTACATTCAACTTTTCAAAGCCGAGTGTGGAAATTCTTAACGCTCCAAATTGGGCAAAAGGAGCGGTTGTTTACGAAATTTTCGTGGATAGGTTTTTCAATGGTGATCGTTCAAACGATCCGCCTTTTACATCTTCTTGGGGTGATAAGCCAACTTACGACAACTTCTTTGGTGGAGATTTAAAAGGAATCATGGATAAAGTTGGATATTTAAAAGATTTGGGAGTAAACGTTTTGTACACCACCCCAATATTCCAGTCACCATCAAACCATAAGTACAACACCACCAACTACTTAAAAGTGGATCCACACTTTGGCACTTTGCAAACGTTTGAAGAATTGATTGAAAATTTGCATTCTGAAGGTATAAAATGGATTTTAGATGGGGTTTTCAACCACACGGGAACGAATTTTTTTGCTTTTCAAGATGTATTAAAAAATCAAAAAAAGTCCAGATACCTGAAATGGTATTTCGTAAAGCGCTTTCCCGTAAGGATTGAGAGCGGAGATTACCTGACATTTCAAAACTATCCGTCTCTTCCAAAACTAAACACTGAAGATTCAGATGTTCAATCTTACCTGAAAAAAGTGGTGGACTTCTGGATGAATAAAGGAATAGATGGATGGAGAATAGATTCAGCGAACGTGATCTCGAATGATTTCCTTGTTAAGCTCTATCGTTGGATACACGAGAAAAACGCTTCTTCTCTGGACGTCGGGGAAATATGGTCTAACGCTTCCAATTGGTTCTATGAAGGAGCGTTTAATTCGACTATGAATTACCTTTTTAAAGATGCCGCCTACGCGTACGTGGTTTATGGCGCGCCTGCACAATCATTTTTGAAGGAAACGAACGCTTACCTTAACACTTATCCACCGCAACTTTGGAATTCACTGTGGAATTTGATAGATAGTCATGACACGCCGAGGGCACTTACAATTCTAAACGGAAACGTGAAAAAGATGAAACTGTTGGTTGGTTTACAGATGACCTTTATAGGTGCGCCTATGATTTATTACGGGGATGAGGTAGGCCTTACCGGCGGGAAAGATCCACTGAATAGAAAGTGCATGATATGGAATAAAAGACAATGGAATATGGAAATCTACAACTGGTACAAGAAATTGATATCAATACGCCAACACTCAAATGCCATAAAATATGGAAAGTACAAACCCTTGCTCGCAAAAGGCGGACTTTTCGCCTTTGAAAGGTACACAGATCGGGAGCAGGCTTACGTTTTCTTGAACGCTTCTGAACAAACACAAACGTTAAAAATGAAAATGGTCGGCACTTTTTTAGATTTAATAAGTGGAAGCCTGATAAAAAGTGCTAATGGGTTCCTTACCCTATTTGTTAAACCGTATCAGATCGTGATACTTGAAAAACGCTGAGGAGGGAAAGAACGTGAAAAAGTCTATCATGGTTTTGTTTTTCTTACTTTTAATGGTAAGCGCGACGTTGATGATAGGAGAGACGTTGGTTGTCTATTCGAATTTTGCTCTCATAAGTTCGAATAAGGTTCAAAGGACAAATGGCTTTTTGATAATTCCAACCACCAACTTCACAATTCAGAATTCCTTGAGTACGTCTTTTCCAATCAAATGGTACCGCTATCATAAGGGAGAACTGTGCAGCTTACAGGCGTTTTTAAACGCTTACGTTGGTAAATCTATAGAGTTCAAATTTCAAGATGGTTCTGTAAAAACACTTAAATTGCTTTCCGCAAAGCCGCAAATTTTACAAAACCCTCACACGGGAAACGTGTATTTTTCTCCAGTGGGAGAGTACATATTTCCATCTCCAATTTTGACAGACGAAAAAAATTACTTTGTGGTTTCTACGAATGCGACGCGACTTTCTTACAATTACATAAGTACGAACATAGGATGGAACGCATTTTACACGCTGAATATGAATTCTTCCACATTAGATGCCAAACTTCTTTTATGGAATGAAACTGACACGGCTTTTAAAAATTTCCATCTTTTTTTCGTAGCCGGAAAGCAATTTGAAGAGTTCCAAAAAAGTGGCATATACCCCAAAGCTTTGGCAATAAGAGGTTCACAAACTCCTGAGAATTCCTCTTTCAATTCTTACGAAGGTTACAAAGTTTACAATTTCGGAATTGTAAAAACACTCGATGCCAATTCGAAGGTTTACTTTTCACTCTTCTCAAAAAAAGTGAACGTTGAAAAGATAAATGTGGCCTACAACCCTTCGCAGAATTTCACAAAAGTTTTACAGGCGGTAAGAATTAAACACGAATTTGCCCTTCCCGCCGGCACTATTAGCATCTACGATGAAAAAGATGAGATCCCGTATTACCTTGGGCAAGCCAAAGTCCAGGATAGTCCCGCATCTTCCGTTTTAGAAATTCCTTACGGGGAAAATTTCAACGTTGAAGTGAAAAATGTGAAAGTCCGTCATTCCATTGTGTCGAAGAAAAGCTTTGTAGATTATTACAGATTTTACGTGGTGAATCATTCAAACAAAGAAGAAAGCGTTTGGATTTACGAATACGTTCCACAATCTTCAGAAGTCATGAGTAAAACTCTGAATATTGAGAGGATATCGGCAAATGAAATACGTTTTTACGTAAAAGCAATGGCCAATTCGGAGGAGAATTTTGACTACGAAGTACGAGCGAGTTATTGAACGTCTTAGAGAGTACAGAAAATACATGGTGAGCCGTCAACGGGCGGCTCACATTCAACGTATGGAAGAAGATGCCGTGAAGTTGTCTGAGATTCACAACCTGGATCTTGAAAGGATTTTAGTGGCGGTATGCGCTCACGATCTTTTCAGAGACGTGAAAGGTGAAAAACTTTTAAAAATTGCGAAAATATGGAAGATAAAAGTAACTCAAGAAGAAAAATCATTTCCACTTCTACTTCATGGCAAGGTGGCATCGGAATTTTTGAAGAGACATTTTGATGTTAAAGATCAAGAAATATTGGACGCCGTTGCCTTCCATACTTCTGGAATGGCGACCGACTCCAGGATCGTCAAAGCCCTTGTCGTGTTGGATACCCTTGAACATGGTAGAAATTTTCCCGGTGTGGACGCGCTGAGAAAATGCGCGAAACGCTCGTTAGACGATGGCTACAAGGAAGTGATAAAAAATAAGATAAAGTACGCGTTGGACAACGATTTTGTAGTTCTGCTAAAAAGCGTAGAAACCTGGAATTACATGAAGGGTGTTTTTGAGGATGAAATACGTTAAATTTGGAGTCGCTTTTGTCTCAATAGCTCTGGCATTTCTAACTTTTTCAACAACCCTTTACCCTTTTTTTGAAATTGGTTTTCTTACCCTTTCCGAACAATACCCAAATTCAAAAGCTTACATCTTCAGCGTTATGACGGATGATAGCGGAATACCTTTAAGCTTTTACATCGTGGGAATGGATTTCACTTCAAAAAATGTGATTATATTTCAAATTCCCGCGACCTTATCCGTAAAAGGCAAAGAACTCAACATTGTTTATGAAAAAGAAGGAATAAACGCGGCAATGAAAAGCATTGAAAATGTGATAAAGATAAAATTTACCGCTTTTTTCATTTTCAGCCCTTCTAAAGCCGAGAATTTCATAAACTTACTTGCGCGCAAAAGTTTGAGAACGCAAGAAAGGAAAAAAGAGGTATACTCCGAGTTTGAAGAAAATTATAAAATCGATAGAGTACTTTCGTTGATATCCGCGGAAGGCCCTCTTAATATGCTTGAACTGTACCCGACTTTTTCAAGGACTTTCAAGAGTTCCTTGAACATTTCAAAATTCCTCGTGCTTGTCAACTTCTTGAAAAAAGAGCCAGAGGTACATCTTGAAAATTATCCCTTTATAAACTCAAACGGTACTTTAAAAACGGATGTCACAAGGCTTAAAGACATTTCCATAGAACTGCAGAACTGTTCCCCGTTTTTTAAATCCACTTCCCTGCGCTTTGCAGTTGTTAACAATTCATCGATGGCGAAAAAAGTTTTTTCGTACACCACATGGAATAAATGGTCTAAAAGTGGGCTTAACGTTCGTATAATTCCAGTGCCACTGTTGTACTCTTTGAGAGGTGAAAACATGATTTTCGAACTCAAAAGTGGTGATTACAAAGAAGATGCGGTTAAGAAAATAATTGATAGAATGTATCCTCACAAAAAGTTTAAATTCGTCAAATTGGACAATTTCAGCAATTTGGAATTTTATTACGAAATGGAAGAATTCGCCGCTTTAAATGGTTATTACAATCTCGGAAATTGTGATTTTATAATTTTGGTTGGAGATTGAAAATAAAAACGATTTACTCATGTTGCGCGCGAACATTACGAAGGATATTACAAAAGACATTATAAAACATGTGAGCAACAATTAAGATCCGCTTTTCAAGCGGTCAAGGTAATTTTTTGAAACGCTTTGTAACATTGACGCATAGGTTGAGGATTTAAGTTTTTTAAAAATCGGTCGAATATAGTGGCGGAGGGAGAGTATGATTGAAGTTGTTGTGAATGGAAAAGAATCGAGAAAGTACGCTGGAAAAGTAAGGCTGGAAGAAATTATCGGGGAGCTTTACCCTGAAGGTGAGATCCTGGAATCCGTTTCGGTCAATGGGAGAGAAATTCCTTTGTCTGACCTCGAAAGCGCCATTGTTAAAGATGGAGAAAATGTTAGTATAAGATTTATTTCGTTGGATGAGGGGATCAAGAACATAGCGAAAAGCGCGCTGGAATTCATAGAATGGATAAATTCTCAAAATTTAGACGATGATCACATATTCGAAACCCTTTCAAAGATTTCGAGTGGCTTTGAGGTTATGGAAAATGCCATATTTTCAATTCAATCAGCTGGAAAAAAGATCGAAAGTGAAGAAGAATCTCGAAGTATACTTGAAATGTTTGAAGAGATAAATTCTTTTACCGCTTTGGAAAACAAAGAAGAAATACGCAAGAGGATAAATAAAATAACCAGGGCTTACAAAGATATCTTTTCAAGAATTCTCGAAGGAGGAAAGTCGGATGAATGAGTACACGCAAAACGCGATATTAACGGCCACGCCGGAAAAACTGGTGGAAATGTTGTATGAGAAAGTCATTGATTTGATAAAAGAGGCAATTTCTAACATTGAAAAAGCCGAAGTAAGGAACAATTCTATCGTTAAGGCTGAAGATATAATTCTCTATCTGAATTCGATTTTGGACATGGAAAAAGGTGGAGAAATTTCTAAAAATCTGCGTGCGTTGTACGATTTCATTTATAGAGAACTTATAGATGGGAATGTAAATGCCGATGTTGAAAAGCTCAACACTTCCAAGGAATTGGTTGAAGAGCTTTTAGAAACGTGGAAAGAAGTGGAAAAGAAATCGAAAGTGCGCCCTGCAGTGGTACGAAGTGGAGGATTTAACGCATCGGCTTAATCAAGTAATTCAAAGTTAGAAAAAAATTTTCAACCCGCCATACGAGCGGGTTTTTGTTTAGGATAATTTCCAGTTAAGATGGAAGAATTATACGAGGAGGTAAACGATGTCAAAAAAACGCGGAAAAATGATCTTCGTATCTTTTTTGGTGTTTTTACTTATAAGTATATTCATACTTTTGATAGGTTACTTGTACTTTGAAACGAACAGATTGAGCTTGTACGGCATAAAACCCTTCTCGGATATAAAAAGTTACACAGCGTCTTTAATGAAAAAAATCCCAGTTCTCAGCAGCAAGGTTGAATACAAACCGCTAAAGGTGGTGCCATATCAGGAGTTATTTGAAAAAAGGCTCGATGCCTTTCAAAAGATTCTCGATTCACAGGCGGCTTCGCTCGCAAGCGAAAGAAAAAAGCTTGAGTCTCTAAGGGAAGAATTGCAAAGGATGGAAGCAAGCTTGCAAGCGTCCCAAACCAGATTGGACTCTGAAATGAAAGAGTTCAACGAAAAGATTAAAAAAGAGCAAAGCTATGAATACAGGCTATCAACTTTGAACCAATGGATAACCAACACGGATCCCACCAAAATAGGAAAAATATTGGCAAATTCCAAAATACCGATAAATGTTTTAGTGGATGCCCTTATGCGCTTGCCGCCCAAAACGGCGGGTAGCATATTGCAATCCATAGCGCAAAGTGATCCGAAACTCGCGGCGTCCATCATATACGCTTTGGCGGAAGGTGGTAAAAAGTGAAGAGCCAAATTGTATCTTTGCTTGCCTTGCACGATGGTAAAGATGTGAAAAGAGTCGACGCCAAGAAAAAAAACCAAGAGCCCTTCGTCGCTTTTTTAAAGAAGGACAAAACAAAAGACAAAGCAAAAGGTGTGAGCGAGGCAAGGGTTAAGCTTAACAAAAAAAAGGATAAAACATATAAAGTTGAGGTAAAAGAAAAAAAGAAAAAATCTTCCAAAAGTAACACACAATTGGAAGGTGATGTCGCGTTGTTGCTTGAACAAAGCAAAAATTCTAAAAATAAAGTAAAAAAATCCAGCAATGAACATTCGAAAAATATAAAAACGGATGTAACTAAAAAGAAAGGTAAGGCAAAGAAGGAAATTTTGGAAAAAGCGAAAGCGTTAACCTCTTTTTCACACGTAGGTGAAAAAGAAAAACCCAAAGAAAATAAAAGTGTTGATGGGTTGAAAGATGTTTCTAAGGCGGATGAAGAGAAAAATATAAAAGATACAAATTCAAAACTTTCTCAAGAGGAAAAAACTTTTACCAGCGCAAACGCGAATTTTAACATTCATGGGGAAAAAGATGCGAAAAATGAGAAATTAAAAGCTGTAAAAGTTGAAGAAAAGAAAACGTCAAATGCTTTGCACGATCTTTTTGTCATTAAAAATGGAAAGAGTAACGATAAAGCCATTAGAAATGAAAAGAATGACAATGAGAAAAACAAAGTTATGGGAAAAGAAAAGTTAAACTCTGTTAAAAACGTCAATATCGCTAAAAGCAACACAAAAAATAACGTAAAAGAATCTGATCAAAAAAGAGCTTCTTCAAATGAGATGGCAAAAAATTTCTTCGTCAACTCGAAAGATGAAAGAAAAGATGAGAAAAAGAACGAAACTGTGAAGCGCCTTAATTCCACTTCTTCATTGAAAGGTACAATAATCAAAGAAGATGAAAAACTTAAAAGTCTCAAGAATGGTAATTCCAACCAATTTCAGAAAAATTCTCATTTTCGAGAAAAAAGACAGGATTTTGAAAATGTGGTTGTAAAAATCACAAAAGGTTCACAGAAAAAAGGGCATATGAAAGTCAATTTCAGCAAAGTTCATCTTCATGAAAAAATAGAATACGTTAGAAAACACGAGCTTTCAAAGGATTACGGATCGCTTCCGCAGCTTAACAGGGAAAAAGAAATTAGTCAAGTTGTAAAAAACGACGTCACAAATAAAACGTCTCAGACGCCTAAGAATATTTCCACACAGGTTGTAACGGCCATTTCAAAAGCTCTCGAAAATCAAAGACCGCCTTTGAAGATTCAGATCCAGCTAAATCCCCCACAACTTGGAAAGGTCATCATTGAAGTTACGGAAAAAGCTGGAAAGACATCACTGTTGCTGAGCGTGGAGAATGATAAAACGCGCGAGCTCATGAAAATGGCTTTACCGATAATGACAAATCAGCTTTCAAATCTGAATTTCAACGTTACCAACGTTCAAATAAATGGTCAACAGTGGTTCGACACTGGTCAAGGCCATCAGGAACAAAAGCGAGAACAAAATGAACGAAAGAAAGAGGAAAGAGGAAATAATTTCAATGAAGAATACAAAGAATTTAGAAAAGAGGAGGTGTGAAGGTGTTCGGAGGAGTGAATAACATAAACCCTAATTTAAGTGTTGGAACTTTGAAAAATTCAAAGCAGCTGGGAAAAGACGCCTTTTTAAGGCTGCTCGTTACACAAATGGAAAATCAAAATCCTTTAAAACCGATGGACAACACCCAATTCGTTTCGCAAATGGCACAATTCAGTGCTTTGGAACAGACGACAAACCTGGCAAACGCTTTTGATAAGTTTGAAAATAATTTTTCATCGTCAATGCAACTCCAAGCGGCTTCGTTGATAGGAGAAAAGGCGAGCGTTCTTTCAAACGAAGTGGATGTCATAGGAGGAAAAGGCGGGACTATAGGATTTTCACTGCCCAAGGGGGCTTTGACGTACGTGAAGATATACGATTCGTCTGGCAAAGTGATAGACACGGAAAAGCTTGGCTGGCTTCAGGCTGGTAATCACCTTTACAAATGGTCGGCAACCAATTCCAACGGTGTGAAGGTACCAGATGGAACGTACACTTTTCAGATCGAAGCCATAGAAAAAGATGGAACCCACCTTCAGATAAGCGGTTCAAAGGGCGGAACGATAAGCGCGGTAAAATTTGAAAATGGACAAATATACGTTACCATAAACGGTGTTGATTATCCTTTGCCAAAGATAACACAGCTCTCTAAGGGGTGATTTTATGCTTAGATCTCTGTACAGTGGAATAACCGGTTTACAGGCCTCACAAACGGATATGGATGTTATAGGAAACAACATTTCCAACTTGAACACGGTTGGCTACAAAGCCTCAAGGGTTACCTTCGAAACGGCGCTTTTGCAGGCTTTAAGGGCTGCAAGGGCCCCTCAGGGAAACCTCGGAGGCGTCAACCCGATGGAAGTGGGATTGGGAACGCAGATAGCTTCCATAGATCAGATCATGACTCAAGGAAGTTTCCAAAACACCGGAAAGAAAACAGATTTGGCAATTCAAGGCGATGGATTCTTTGTCGTCAACAGTGGAAATGGTGATTTTTACACCAGAGCTGGTAACTTTGCTTTGGACGAAGACGGCACGCTTGTTCAAGCCGGAACCGGCTACAAGATAATGGGTTGGGAGGCTTCAATAGATTCGCAGGGCCATAGACACGTTGATACGAACAATCCAATCGGTGAGATAAAGATCGCGGCCAATCAGACGATGGCCGCCAAAAAAACCGAAAACATAAAAACGGCTGGAAACCTGGACTCCACAACTGGAGTCTCTCCGGTAGTGATAACCGTCACGGATGATCAGGGTAAGAGTTATACAGTACAATTCACTTTTAAATTAGATACGAATAATTTCGATCCATTTTCCAACACGAAAACTTACGATTGGACTGCCAAAGTCGTGAAGGCACCTTCTGGAGATAATATTCAAAATGCTTCTACAAGTGGTACTATAACTCTTGACCAATACGGTAACGTTGTATCGACCGGTGGAACTTCGCCGACGGATATATACATAACAAGTGGTTCGAGTATAGGCTTGACAACTAATTCATCTTCGACAAACATAATAAGCGGAACCGCCATCACTTTGCCAACATCCGGTCCTATCATGTTTTCTGAGGCTGACAACACCGCCAACGCCGTAACCGCCAACTACGAAAATCCGGTTTACACGACGTCAACTCAGATTTACGATTCTCTGGGAAGGGCATACACTTTGTACATAGATTTCACGAATTTGGGAACCGTGAGTGGTTCTTCAACGAGTACTGCGTGGGCCTGGGACGCGCGTCTGGCAGACGGAACTCCAATAAAATTTGTTAATTCGAGTGGAAGTACGATTTCATCAAGCAGTTCAACCGTAACAACAGGTGTTTTGGAATTCAATTCGTCTGGAAAACTCTTAGGCAATTACGTTCTTAGTGGTGGAAATATTTCACAAAATCCATCTCCAGAAAATGTTCCAACTGGCATTCAATTTGACACTTCAGATGGTGCCGGAAAGGTTACAGCTCAAATAGATTTCACGCAGCTAACGGATTTGGCTGGAAGCGCGAGCGCGGCGATAACGGAACAAGATGGAAACGCGAAGGGAACGTTGCAATCTTTTGCCATAAATGAAAGCGGGGACATAATAGGAACTTTTTCTAACGGTCTTACCGACATTTTGGGTAAGATCGCGCTGGCGAATTTCAACAACCCAGCCGGATTAAAGGCAGTTGGAAATTCTTTGTACGCCCAATCGGCAAATAGTGGCGTTCCGCAAGTGGGAAAGGCCGGTACTGGTGGAAGAGGAACTCTCATACCGGGAACGCTGGAAATGTCAAACGTCGATTTAGCCCAGGAATTCACAAATATGATAGTGGCCGAAAGAAGCTTCCAGGCAAATGCCAGGGTTATAACCACATCTGATGCCATCATCGCACAGCTGGTGAACCTTAAACAAACACCTTGATGGACGTGAAATAGAATGATAAAGTTAACCAATTTAAGTGGTAAGATGTTCGTTTTGAACTGTGATTTCATAGAAACGATAGAGTCAAATCCGGATACCGTCATAAAGCTTTTCAACGATAAAAAGTACGTGGTGAAAGAATCAATTGATGAAGTCATATCAAGAGTGGTAGAATATAAAAAAGAGATATTTTCCAAAATTCCTGAGATTCCCTACAAAGAAGGTGAGTAAACTTGGATTTGGCTACCTTAATGGGCCTGGGATTGGCGGCAGGAATGATAGCTATGGGGTTGGGAAGCAACCTCGGGCTTTACATCAATATCCCGTCTGTAATGATAGTTTTGGGAGGAACCTTAGGTTCCATACTCACCGCGTATCCAATGGACAAGGGTATGAAACTTATGAACGTCATGTTGTCGACCATGTTTTACAAGGCCCACAACATGTCAGCAACGATAAGGGAATTGGTAACCTTTTCAGAAAAGGCGCGAAGAGAAGGTTTGTTATCCTTAGAGCAAGAGCTCGATGGTGTAAATGATAAGTTTATGAAAAAAGGACTTCAGCTTGTCGTGGATGGAATAGATTCAGAACTACTTCAGACCATGCTTGAAACGGATATGGAATTGGCGGAAGAGGAATCAGAAATAGAGAGGGGCATGATGGACACCGGTACAGCGCTTGCCCCTGCTTTTGGTATGATAGGAACGTTGGTTGGTTTGATTCAAATGTTGAGCCAATTGAACGATCCATCAACGCTGGGTCCTTCCATGGCAGTTGCCCTTATAACGACCTTTTACGGTGCTGTCTTGGCGTACGTTTTATTCATGCCTATGTCACAGAAGCTCGCCATTCGTGAAAAGATAGAAACGCGTTACAGAAGAATGATCCTCGAAGGAGTGTTATCAATTCAAGCCGGCGACAATCCAAGAATACTCGAAGAGAAATTGAAGAGCTTTCTTACCGAAAAGGAATTAGCGGCTTACAACGCGACCGCTCAACCGGCTGCGGAGGGGGAAACGGCAGGTGGCGCGTAAACAAAAATGTCCTGAGTGCAAAGCTGGCAGCCCCGCATGGATGTCAACTTTCAGCGACATGAACAGTTTGCTGATGACTTTTTTTATAGCGTTGGTGGCAATGTCTACGCTGAGTCCTGGCAAGTTTCAACAGGTTTCGGTTGGAATCCAGACTGCTTTTAAGTCAACTCCACCCGGTATATTAACGGGCGGAAGGACTTTGAGCAAAGAACCGTTGGTAACGACAAATGCGGGTATCAGGGAAGAAATTTTACACATAAGCCAGAATCCAAAGTACAAGGGTAAAATAACGGTAAAGGAAACGAATCAGGGTTTGCTTGTGGAACTTCACAATATGGCGTTCTTTAAGCGTGGCTCCGCAGAGTTAACTGGTCAAGCGAAAGATTTGCTTTCGGAAGTTGGAAAAAGTATAATAGAACATTCCACAAATCCATTATGGGTTTACGGTTACACAACCGATTTACCTTTGCCTAAAGATTCGATATATCCATCCAAGTGGCATTTAAGTGCCGCGAGAGCGGCATCGGTTATATGGTTTTTCTTGCATGAATTGAAAAACGCCAGGGCGAATGAAGAAGTGGTGAAAATCATGAATGGTCAATTCGATCCGAATTACTGGTACGATCCATCCCGTTTCGTGGCGATAGGTTTGGGAGATGAACCCATGCTAAAAAAACTGAAAAGTGAAACTTTTTCCGTCGAACAGAAATTGCAGGCGATAAGGCAGGAATACGCTTCAGGTCAGATAAACTACGATCAGCTTTCCCAGGAAGCGTCAGAATTAAACGCTGAAGTAGCGTCCATAACTAAAGAAGTTCGAGATTCGTACCGAAGGGTTGACATACTAATCAAGAAGCAGGGGGATTAAAATGGCGGATAAGGAAAAGAAAAAGAAGAAAAAAGGCGGACTCATGTCGTTACTCATTGTAGTAAGTTTGTCCGTGATAATATCGATGGGAGGAACTTACTTTCTAATTAAAAAAATGAACAAACCCGCCAAATCTCAAAAAGTCACCAATCAGATAGTTCGAACGATGGCCGTTTTGATAAGAAGTGGTTCTAACGCGACTTTTCCGTTAAGGGGAGGAAATCAGGTTTTAGTCGTGGACAGCCTTTCTTTTTTGGTTGGCAGTAAAGAATGCAGTCAAGCAATAGGTCTTGATACGCCTCAGATTATGGATGGGCTGCAAACGCTTATATTGAGCAAGAGCCCAAGTGAAATACTCAATCCGGATGGTCTTCAAACTTTGAAACAACAAATAGTGGATCTGGTAGATCAAATAACCGGATTCACTGGAAGTAAAGCGCCCTTGGGGGTGCTCCAAGTTTACCTGTACATAAAAGCCGTTGCTCCAGTATGAGGAGGTATGATGTTTGCCTGAAGTATTAGATCAAAGTGAGATAGATTCCCTTCTTCAAGCGCTGGAAACGGGAGAACTATCGGCGGAACAGGTAAAGAATGAAGAAGAAGAGAAAAAGATAAAAATTTACGATTTTGCCAGGCCAAGCAAATTTTCTAAAGAGCAGTTGAGAACCCTTGAAATGATACACGAAAATTTCGCAAGGGGAGTATCGAATTACCTTTCTGGCAGAATGAGGACGTTTGTTGAAATAACGAACGCTTCCATAGATCAGATAACTTATGAGGAATTCATGAGGTCCATAACCCCTCCAACCTTTTTGGGGGTTTTCACCGCGCCAGAACTTCATGGCAACGCTTTAGTTGAATTGAATTTGAAGATCGTCTTTGCCATGATAGACAGGCTGTTGGGCGGAATTGGAGGAGTTTACCAGAAGTTTCGGGCTTTAACGGACATAGAGTCCACACTCGCCAAAAGTGAACTTATAAGAATTCTATCCACCTTGAAAGAGGCGTGGAACGATATATATCCATTTACCCCTGAACTTGTTACAATAGAAAACAATCCTCAATTTGTTCAAATAATCCCTCCCAACGAAATGGTCGTGATGGTTACTTTAGATGTAAAATTGGGAGAAGCAGAAGGCTTTATGAATTTGTGTTGGCCTTCATCACTTCTTGAATCGTTTGCTTCTAAGCTTTACGCCGAATCGTATTTCAAAGAGGGAACTCAGGGCGTAAGTGAAGAAGAAGAAAAAAGGTTAAGAGAATTGTTGGAAGAATCCATTTTGAATTTATCCGTTTCCATTGGTGAAGTGAAATTAACGCTCGAAGAGCTCTTAGATCTGGACGAAGGAGACGTGATAATGTTAGATAGACATGTAGACGATTTGGTAGACCTCTACGTTAATGGAAAGAAAAAGTTCAAGTGTATTCCAGGAAAACACAAGGGATTCAAAGCGGTTAAAATCGTAGAACCCGTGGAGGAAATCACGGAGGAGATAGTAAATGGACAATGAGAAATTATCTCAAGAAGAGATCAACGCTTTGCTTCAAGCGGCCAACGCCGCTTCTGAAAATTCCGAGTCTGAGAGCAAAGAAAGCGGCGAGTCTGCTCCGCTACTAAGCGAAATGCAAATGGACGCGATAGGAGAACTTGGAAATATTTCCATGGGCTCCGCGGCCACCGCTATTTCAACGCTTCTGGGCAAAAGAGTTGAGATAACCACGCCATCTGTAAATGAAGCGAACCTTTCCGATGTTAAGAAAAAATTTAAGGGGAAAAAGGTTATAGTGCGTGTTGATTACACGCAAGGGTTAAACGGTACCAACGCCTTTATACTTGAGCCCCATGTTGTGGCTGTTATCTCCGATATAATGATGGGTGGAAGCGGTGAAAACGTAAGCGATGAACTCGATGAGATAAAGTTAAGTGCGGTTGGCGAAGCGATGAATCAGATGATGGGATCCGCGGCCACAGCGCTTTCTGAAATCATCAAAAAACCTGTGGATATATCTCCTCCACAGGTTGAGGAAGTTAATTTCGATGATGAAAACGTTGACTTTCCACCAGTTTACGAAGGAGAAAAGGTGGTGGAAGTCCACTTTAAAATGAAGGTTGGAGAATTGGCCGAAGGCGATATGATGCAACTGATGTCTCCATCATTCGCAAAGCAATTTGCGAGTTTTCTAACGGACACGCTGCCATCACAGATGGAAGAAGAGGATACTGAAAATGATGAAAGCGTGCAAAACGAAGAGCCTGTGATGCCTTCGCCTGCCGCACCGACACAAGTTCAAACGCCTGTTAAGAAGGAAAAGAAGAAGTTCTCGCAGCCGGCAAAGAAAGCCGAATTTCAAGAACTTGAAGAAGAAAAAGAAACGGTGCCCGCAAGCAAATTGGAAGCGTTGCTCGATATTCCATTAGACATTTCCGTTGAACTAGGAAGAACCAACATGACATTGAAGCAGGTACTGGATCTGGGAAGCGGTTCGCTTATCGAGCTTGAAAAGTTAACGGGAGAACCTGTCGATATTCTGGTAAACGGAAAAGCAATTGCGGAAGGAGAAGTAGTGGTAATAGGAGAAAACTTTGGAATAAGAATCACAAAAATACTGAGCAAAAAAGAAAGACTGTACAGTTTGAAGTGAAAAAATGAAATTTGAATTGGTAAGCCCTTTTTCGCCTTCCGGAGATCAGGAACAGGCAATAGAAATTTTGACTCGCGAGATAGAAAATGGAAAAAGATTTTTGACGCTACTGGGAGTTACAGGATCAGGTAAGACGTTCACGATGGCCAATGTTATATCCAGGCTTAACAGACCAACGTTGGTCATCTCTCCAAACAAAACCCTGGCCGCCCAACTTTACAGAGAGTTCAAATCGTTTTTCCCAAAAAACAGGGTGGAGTTTTTCGTTAGCTACTACGATTATTACAGGCCAGAAGCTTACCTTCCCTCCAAGGATCTGTACATAGAAAAAGAAGCAGATATAAACGATGAAATAGAAAAAATGAGGCTTTCCGCGATGAAATCGGTGATAACAAGAAGAGACGTTGTCGTGGTGGCAAGCGTCTCTTGTTTGTATGCCAGTGGAAACCCAAAAGATTTTAAAGATATAAACCTTGTTGTGAAACGAGGAGAAGAGATTAAAAGAAAAAAGATGCTGAAGAAGCTCTCCCTAATGCAGTACCACAGAAGCGATGCGGAAGTGTTATCCGGCACTTTTAGACTTCACGGTGAAGTGCTTGAAATAATGCCTCCTTACGATGAAATGGTTGTAAGAGTGGAATTTTTTGATGATGAAGTAGATAGAATATTGCTTTTAGATCCGGTTACACGAAAAACCATTGATGAAGTAGATAGAATAGTTTTATATCCCGCGAAAGAATTCACTTCTACGCGTGATGAAGTCGAGCGAGCGATCAAATCAATACGAGAGGAACTTTCACAGCGTTTAAGGGAATTAAAAAAGCAAAACAAAATTTTAGAAGCTCAAAGGTTAAAGCAAAGAACTTTGTCTGATATAGAGGCACTTGAAACATCCGGTCATTGTAGTGGAATAGAAAATTATTCGCGCCATTTTAGCGGGAAAAAGCCTGGAGATCCCCCATGGACGCTTATGGATTATTTTCCAAAAGATCTTTTGGTATTTCTCGATGAATCACACATAAGTGTGCCACAGATAATGGGAATTCACAGAGGAGATAAAAGTAGAAAAAAAAGTCTTGTGGAATACGGTTTTCGTTTGCCAAGCGCTTACGACAACAGGCCTTTGAAATTTGAAGAATTTTTGCAGAGGGCTCCACAAATTGTCTTCGTTTCCGCTACGCCAGGAAAGTATGAACGCTCTCACTCTGATGTAATTGTTGAACAAATCGTCAGACCAACCGGTTTGATAGATCCAGAGGTAGAGGTAAGACCCACGCTTAATCAAGTGGATGATTTGATAGATGAATTGCAAGAATTAAAAAAAAGAAATGAAAGGGCTCTTGTGGTAGCTTTAACAAAAGAAATGTCGGAAAAATTAAGCCAATACCTTGAAGAAATGGGATACCATGCGAAATACGTCCATTCAGACTTAGATACCTTAGAAAGGATGAAGGTGCTTACCAAACTGAGAAAGGGAGACATTGATGTTGTCGTCGGAGTTAACCTCTTGAGAGAAGGATTGGATTTGCCAGAAGTTTCTCTAGTTGCCATTTTGGATGCGGACAAAGAAGGTTTTTTAAGATCGGAAACTTCACTTATTCAAACAATGGGAAGGGCATCGAGAAACGTTAACGGTAAGGTTCTCCTTTACGCAGATAGGATAACCGATTCAATGAGAAGAGCTATAGAAGAATCGAAGCGCAGGAGAGAAAAACAGATCTCTTACAATAAAGCACACAATATAACTCCGAAAACCGTACAAAAAAAGATAGATGAATTTTTCATGAGCACGGGCAAAGAGGAGAAAGAGTACAAAGTAAATGAAAACGTCAAAGAGGTTCTTAAAATGAAAGAAAAGGTGGACGTTGAGGAATACATAACCTTCTTAGAGCAAAAAATGAACGAGGCGGCGAGTGAATGGCGTTTTGAAGAAGCCGTTATTTACCGCGATGAATTGAAAAAAGTAAAGGGTGGAAAATGGTAGAAGAATTTGACTTACAGTACATATCCAGATACAAAAATGTGGTTGGGATAGATGAAGTTGGACGGGGAGCGCTTGCCGGTCCGGTTGTTGCCGCAGCAGTTAAAATAGAAAAATGGGGAGATTGGGTAAAAAAAGTGGACGATTCAAAAAAGTTGACACCTAAGAGAAGAAAAGAAGCGCTGGAAGAAATTCTGATGAACGCTCAGATGGCAATTGGCATGGCCACGCCCACAGAAATAGATTTTTACAACATCCTGAACGCCACAAGGCTTGCCATGCAGAGGGCTTACCAAAACCTTGGAATAAAAGCTTTTGTTCTCGTGGATGGACTTGAAATGGGATTTGATTTTCCCCATGAAAGCGTGGTAAAAGGGGACGGAAAAAGCCCTTCTATTGCCGCTGCTTCAATAGCGGCAAAAGTTTTTAGAGATGAAATAATGAAAAAACTTTCTCCCTTTTTTGCCGGATATGGCTTTGAACGAAATGTCGGGTACGCTACATACCAACATCTTCAAGCGATAAAAAAAATGGGACCAACGCTTTTTCATCGCTTAACGTTTGCACCGGTAAGTGAGTCCGTTACACCTAAAATTTTAAAGAAATGGGAAACTGAAGGAAAGATTTCACCACAACGTCTCCGCGGAAAAACCATTCATCTCTTTTCTAATTGATCGAACTCCTTCGACACGGCGTTGTATATACTTCTAAGATTTTTAAGGAGCTCAGAACTATTTACATCTCGCAGCGAAGAGGTTATAAAATCTATCCTCTTTTCTATAACCCGCTTTATTATCGCTTCACCCTCTTTGGTTATAACAACCAATATGACTCGTTTATCTTTTTCATAAGTCTTCTTCGTAACGTAACCCGCGTTTTCCAATCTAGAAACGAGGCCTGTCATTGTGGATTTCGTGACACCCATCTTTTCACTTAATTGTGTCATGCGCTGCGGCCCTTCAAAATAAAGGTATTGAAGTATATCAAACTGAGAGGCGGTCAGTTCAAAATCCTTTAACACCAACCTTCCAGCAACTTTTACCCTGAAACAGGTTCTTCTCAACAGCAATTCTATCTCTTCAAATTCTTTCATTTTCATCCCCATTTTTTAAAGTGTAATGAACGACAATCGCACCAGATTTTAACCTTCGAATTTCTTCCGTCCTTAAGCGAATATCATAATCTACATTTTCAAAAAGATCAATTCCATCAAATAGAATTGGCTCGTAAGTTATGTACATCTCATCGATCAATTTTTCTTTCAAAAACAAACTGAAGATCTCTTTTCCCCCTATAACGGCAACTTTTTCCCTTCCGGAATTCTTCAAAAAATTCAATATACCTGTTGGTTCTTGTGCGGTGAAAATGACGTTGTTATTGCCTTCTTCATGAATTTTTTTTCGAGTCATAACCACATTTAACCTTTTTGGCAATGGCTTTCCTATCAGCTCAAATGTTTTTCTTCCCACTATAACCGTTCCCATATCCATCGTCACTTTTTTAAACCATTCCAGATCTTCATGGGAATTCCAATCAACCGTTAAGGAAGAGTCTTTTGCGATTTTCCCGTTGGCACTTACAACGGCTATTAACGAAACTCTCATAAAGTTATTTCTTGTCCACTTTGCTTGAACTTACCTCTAAACTCATCTTCTTCCATTAATATGTGCGAATCCAGATCGTGATACGTGAATGCCCCTGTGCCGGCTGCAAAATGAACACTCTGGTTTATACCAACACTGCTTTCGGACATGCAGCCTATCATGAGCTTTGTATTCGTTATCTTGGCAAGTTCCACAATTGCCAGTGCATCCGAAATACCGGATTTCATGAGTTTAATGTTTATGAAATCAACGCATCCTTCTTTTATGAGTTCATAGGCGTCGTACTTACTCTTGGCGCTTTCATCTGCCGCTATTGGAAATGGAGAGTTTTGCCTGATCAGTCTTAAACCATCAAGATCGTTCCACATCGTCGGCTGTTCAAAAACGACGATGTTAACGCCATTTCTATAGGTTGCATCCGCGAATTGAATCGCTTCTTTCGGCGAGTAACCTTGATTTGCATCGACTATGTAGGATGCCCCCTTCGTAGCTTCGGATATCGCTATCATCTTTTTTATATCCTCTTTCAAATCCAGTCCAACCTTTATCTTAAGCGTTTCGTATCCTTCGGTGTAGTAGTATTTTTTTGCCTTTTCCACCATATTTTCCAGTTCATCTATCCCAACGGTTTTATCCGTTTTTATTCTGTTCGTACTTCCGCCGAGTATTTGATAAACTGGCACACCTATCTCGGCACTCAACGCATCCAGAACCGCGAATTGAACGCCGGCTTTTACACTTGGAGCCGTTCTTGAAAAGCCATCTATGATATCGAAGATTTTTCTGTAATCTTTCACATCCACACCTTTGATCATGTCGTTAACGTTATTTTCCATAGCAAGCAAGGACGCAATCATTTCACCGTTAACGCGATAAGAGTAAGATGCTTCTCCCATGCCCTTAGTGCCACTTTCCAATTCAACCGTGATTTCTATATTTTCCGCTTTTGTATGAATGGCTCCCGTTATTTTAAAAGGCTCTGGAAATTCGTACTCCTTAAGTTCAAAAGCCACTTTTTTTATTTTAGACATTTTAACTTCCTCCCTTACTGTACGCTTGCCAAACGTCTTTTTCTATACTTTCTGGAACATATCCTCTTATTGTCAACCCTTTTTTTATCCTTTCACGAATTACCGTTGAAGAAATTTGAATTAAAGGAACATCTTTTGCGATATGTATATCATCAGATATAGAAGCCCATCTCTTCACATCTTTTTCTTCTAAATTACACGAACGAGGATAGATCCACAGTTCAACTTTTTTCAAAAAATCTTCGTATCTGTACCATTTGTCTATCGATAGGTAATTGTCTTCCCCTATCAAATACACCAGCCTACCATACACTTTTTCAAAGTGTTCCACCGTTTCTATGGAGTACGAAATTTTTCCTTTTTTCCCCTCAAAATCCGATATTTCCACCTTTTCTAAATTTTTAAAGGCCAACTCTAACCATTCAAATCTTTTAGAAAATTCGGCTCTTTTTCTTTCAACTTTGTGGGGTGGAATGTACGCCGGCATCACGATGAGCTTATCTAAATTCAAAAGTTCTGTTATCTTTGTGGCAATTACCACATGACCGTTGTGAACCGGATCAAAAGTTCCCCCATATATGCCCACTCTCATTCTTTATACTCAAACTCCATATCTCCAATTACAACGGTATCCCCATCTTTTACATTCGCCTTTTTCAACATTCTTTCGAGCCCTAAATTGTCCAACTTTTTCATAAAAAGATCGTAAGCGTCTTTATAGCCTATTTGATATTTTTTTAACAATCTCTCGACTTCTTTTCCCTTTACGAAAAACATTCCCTCTTTTTTCTCAACAAACAAAGGTGCTTTCTCTTCTCTGTCTTTTTGAGATTCATATTTTTCAACTTTGAATTCTATTTTTGGAGCGCTTTGCAGTTCGTAGTAAAGCACTTTTTTTAATTCTTCCAATCCTGTTCTTGTTAAAGCGGAAACACATTGCACTTTTTTACCTTTGAATTTCCTTTTAACTTCTTCAATTTTATTCTGATCGACCAAATCTGTTTTGTTCAAAATAATCACTTCTGGTTTTTTTTCAAAGGAAGGATCGTACAATTTCATTTCCTTACGAACGATTTCATAATCTTCTATTGGATTATCTCCGGAAATGTCCACAACGTGTGCCATTATTCGGGTTCTTTCAGCGTGCTTCAAAAATTCATCTCCAAGTCCTGTTCCTGAATGTGCCCCTTCTATTATTCCGGGGATATCGACCAAAATGTAAGATTTGCCAAATCCCATGTCCACTTTTCCAAGCACAGGTACCAGCGTTGTAAAAGGATAATTCGCAACCTTGGGATGTGCGTTTGTCATCGCCGAAATAAGAGAGGATTTTCCCGCGTTTGGCAATCCTATTAATCCAACATCTGCGAGAAGTTTTAGCTCTAACTCAACCCAATGTTCTTCTCCGTCGCCACCATTTTCCGCTATTGTTGGAGCCTGTCTTGTAGCGGTCGCGAAGTGGCTGTTTCCCCTTCCACCTTTTCCACCTTTAGCAACAACAACACGTTTTCCACTTTCGTTTAAATCAGCGATGTACTTTCCGTCTATTTTAACTATGGTACCCACAGGCACGTAAATCACAAGATCTTTTCCCGATTTACCGGTCATGTTAGAACTCTTTCCATTTTCACCGCCCTCGGCTTTGAAATGCTTGTGATATCTGAAATCTATTAAGGTGTTCATAGAAGAAGTGGCTTCTATTATTACGGAACCACCATTCCCACCATCTCCGCCATCTGGACCGCCTTTTGGGATGAATTTTTCTCTTCTAAAACTAACGATTCCATTTCCGCCTTTGCCGGAGGCAACGTATATCTTAGCTTTGTCTACAAACACTCCATATCACCATTCAACGGATATTCTAATTCCGTGGCTCTTCAAACTTTTTTTACCCATAAGTGTGTTGGAGTAACTGTCGTAAATGTAAGCCAATTTAACGTTGGAAAGCGTGTACTGAAGGATGAAATCCAATTTCTGTTCTTCCACTGTTGAAATAGAAGAATCGTATCCGCTTTCAAAATACAAATAAGCCTGCGCTCCGAATGCGGAAAAGCTTCCCCAGGCTCCTCCGCTCACCCATGGGTAATCAATTCCCGCAAAGAGGGCCGCATTCCAATTTCTTTTTACGAAATTCAAAGCCATTTTCGCGTTTGGATGAACTTGTATTCCCTCTTTGTAAACGTATGTAAAAGCGTGCGGGACTCTCAAATCAAAAATGAGATTCTTAAGCACATTTTGAATCATCCCAAAACCAACGTCAAAAGATAAAGAAGATGCACTGTTTGAAAGAGTAAGATCGCTTCCAAGTGCTAAATTTCCCCGTTTTGAGGCTATAGAGTAAGCAATGCCATTCCCCTTTGAATCGGTGTAAAAGCCGATCTTTCCAGCAAAGCCGTTTTCAAAAGGTTGAAAAACCATGATGTTCATCTTCTGACCTTCAAAGTAAGATTCGTAAGAAAGTGCCCACTTCGTATTTGAAACCATGTAAGCGGGATTGAAATTCATGACACTTCCCATTGGAAAATCATTGCCAAGAGCGTAAGTAAAAAAAACGCTAATGATACATGTGATCAAAATAAAAAATGCTTTTTTCCCCATTTTTCAATCCTCCACAACCGATATGAGCACCTTTCGACTTCTCGGACCATCGAATTCACAGAAATAAACTCCCTGCCACGTTCCAAGGAGCAAATGTCCTTCTTCTATTGGTAAAAGCTCAGAAACACCAACAAGTGTGGAGAGAATGTGAGCCGCCGAATTTCCTTCCATGTGAGTGTATTCGTCATTCCATGGAATAACCTTTGACAACTCATGGAGGATATCTCTTTTCACAGATGGATCGGCATTTTCGTTTATCGTAACTGCGGCAGTGGTATGTGGAACGTAAACAACACACCTTCCGCTTTTTACGCCACTCTTTTTAACTAACTTTTCTATTTCTCGTGTAATATCTATCATTTCAAAATGTTCGTGCGTTCTCACATTCAGTGTAGTCCACATTTTTATCACTTCTCACTCAAAATTTATATTTGCAATTATCACAACGTATCCGTTGTGCTCTTCAACAACAACTTTAACCTTTGCCTCATCCGTTTTGAACAGTTGGGAGGCTTTTTTCTGAATTTCATTTTTTATCTCGGCGGTCTTTTGGGCAAGCTCTTCCGGATTTTTAAAATCGTCTATTCTGTATACCATTCTTCGCCCGTTTCCCACCAAAGATTTCAACCTTTCTTTAGCGGAGTCGCGAGCGTTGACTTCTTCTTTTTTGTTACGCTTTTTAGAAAATATGCTTAAGAATCCCATTATCAGTCATCTCCGCTTCGACGACGTCCAAAAATAGATTTAAGAATTTCCAGAAATCCTTTCTTTTCTTCCAGTTCGCTCAACTTTGGAACGGGAACGTCTTCACCTTTAAGTCTTTTAACTATGTCCTCCAAAACCTTGTGCATAACACTTTCCGAATTTCCGTCGCTAAGCACCAGAGGGATTCCTTTATTGGTGGAGATTATTATCTCTTCTGAATCCGGTACAATGCCTATCACATCTATGGAAAGCGCTGACTTTATATCTTCTATGTTTAACATATCTCCGTGCCTTACCATATGAGGTTTGAATCTGTTAACTATTAAATGGATCTTGTCGTCCTGGAAGCCCATATTTTCCAGCAAACCTATAACTCTATCAGCGTCTGTGATGGCAGGCAATTCCGGCGTTGTAACTACCAAAGCTTCGTCCGCACCGGCAACGGCATTTCTAAAGCCTCTTTCTATGCCTGCCGGACAATCGATGAATATGTAGTCAAATCTTTCCTTCATCTCTTCAATAATCTTTTTCATGTCTTCCGGAGAAACCATTTCTTTGGTGGCTATTTGAGAAGCCGGTAAAAGGCTCAAATTCTTTATTTGTTTGTGTCTTACCAAAGCGTCGAAAACTCCCACTTTATCGTTCGCAACATCTATCAATGTGTAGACAATTCTGTTTTCCAATCCCATCACAACGTCTAAGTTTTTTAACCCTATATCGGCATCTATCAGAGCAACTCTTTCGCCACCTAAAGCCATTGCCGTTCCCAAATTAGCTGTCAGAGTTGTCTTACCAACTCCTCCTTTTCCAGACGTTAAAACGTATACCTTTGCCAATCAAACATCACCCTCTTAGAAATTCAACATTGAGTTTATCTCATCAACCACGGCTTCTGCCACGTTCCTAACCGCGTTGAATCCAACTGCCCCCGCAAAAACGAGCTCTTTGCTCAGACCATTTGGTTTTAAGACGGTCATAACACCAAGAAAAAATTTTCTTTCTCCAGTTGAAACCTCTCTTACATCGTCAAGCGATATTCTCATTGAAGAATTGGTTAATTTTTCCACCGCTTCTATAGTTGCCTCGGCTGATAATTTGAGAACGTTTTTAAAAGAACGCACTCCTCTTTTTGAAGCTTCCCTGATTTCTTCTTCATCGGAAAGTTCAACGTTTACCTCAATTTCCATTTCGTCTTCTGAAAAACCGACCGATTCTATTCTAAACTTCTTTCCACTTGTGACATTTTCTTCCAAAAATGGTTTCGAATTTTTGCTTTTTGAAACAGAAGGCGCGGACATCTGCGCCACGCTTATTATTCTCCTGTCAATTCTTTCTCCTGTAACGGTGAGCACAGCGGTTTCCACATCTCTCACTATTTGCTTTGAATTCTTATCGGCCAATGAAAGTACGTGGATCTCTTTCATTTCACCTGTCAATTCATCGACCACAACCTTTGCCTTTTGAATTCCATCCAAAGATGAAAGTACTTCTTCAAGTTCTTTTACGTCTTTCTCTTCCAACGTTCTTCCCCCTTTAGCGATATCTCTTCACGGTGAACTTGTATATTTTTATTCTTTCGTTGGCACCTATCCCCGCTTTTAGCTTTGCAATTCTTAATTGTTCCTCTACGGTATCTACACCTTCTAGATCTGGTAAAAGCAACCCTCTTTTCCAGCCGCTTTCGACTATTACACCGTATTTTTTTGGATCCAATTCTTCAAGGCTGAGAACTTCTTGAGGTGTGGATAAAACATCGACGTTCACCACCAAAGAATCAAGCTCTGTCGGTTGAACCGGCGGAAAACGTGGATCCCTCAAAGCGGCTTCCAGAGCCATTTGAGCTATCTCATAAGCTATATTCTCCGTCGTTGGAAGGAAAGTGCCTATGCATCCGCGAAGCTCACCGTTTTCCTTATGCAAAGTGACAAACACCCCCGCTTTTATTTTAAACATTTCAGGGGGTAACTCTTCAGGATTGGGCTTTGGAACAATACCCTTCCTAATTTTTGATTCTATCACTTTTATGGCCCATCTTACAAATGGATGTTCTCCCTTCATCCAAAAAACATCTCCGCCAATTTGTAGTATTCATACGGTACAACCTTTTTTGTTGCAACTCCGTATTGAAGTGGTATAGATATTATATCATTTCCACGCAAGGCAACCATCCTTCCAAAATCTCCGCGTTGAACTAACCGCATCGCTTCAACGCCGTATCTTGTCCCGAGTATTCTGTCAAAAGCAGTTGGCGTTCCACCCCTTAAAAGATGTCCAAGAACAACGGAACGAGTCTCATACCCCGTTTTTTGTTCAATTATCTCAGCGAGGTAGTGTGCAATTCCTCCAAGCTTTATATGTCCAAAAGCATCGACGGTAGTTTTGTCTCCAACCACCTGCTCCAATTCAGTGGGTTTAAAGCCTTCTGCCACCGCCACAACCGCATATCTTTTTTCCTTCATTCTTTTATCGAGTATCTTTATTATTTCACCAATTGTACGTGGAAATTCAGGTATAAGTATCAAATGGGCGCCTGCTGCCAATCCGGCTTCTAACGTTATCCATCCAGCATTTCTTCCCATCAATTCAACAAAGATGATTCTCTCATGAGATTTCGCCGTTGATTGAAGTCTGTCTATTGCATCGGCGCCAACATTTACAGCCGTGTGAAATCCAAAAGTATATTCGGTGTTTGCAACGTCATTGTCGATGGTTTTAGGCACTCCTATAACTCTTAGCCCACGTGACGAAAATTTTGAAGCCACCGTCAGCGTATCATCGCCTCCGATGGCTATAAGAGCGTCAATTTTCATCTCTTTAAAATTTTTTTCAACCTTTTTGGGTCCATTTTCAGTGGCAAATGGATTCACCCTTGAAGTTCCCAGAATGGTCCCGCCAAGTAAGTGTATTCCTTCCACATTTTCATCGCTTAACTTAACATACGTTCCTTCCATGGCACCTTTCCACCCTCGCATTATTCCAATTACTTCTTCGTCTTTTCTCGCTTTAACTATGCCACGGATGACAGCGTTTAAACCTGGACAATCGCCACCCCCTGTGAGAATGCCTATTCTCACCTTTTCCACCTCTCTTTCGTAAGAAAAATTACTTCCTATTCGCCACTTTCAACCTCACCGTCGCCCTTTGAATCTTTCCTTCTAAATCTTTCTTACTCTTTTCATCTTCCGCATTTTTCAATTCTATTTTTGCTTTTTCTAAAGCTCTTCTTGCCCTTTCGATATCTATTTCATCGGCTCTTTCTGCGGTGTCTGAAAGAATCGTTAAAGTGTTTTGTGAAAACTCGGCTATTCCACCGTGAATGGCAAATTTCTCTCTTTCTCCACCACTTTTTTCAATCTCTAACTCAGATATGGCCAACGCTCCAAGGAAAGGCGCACGCTTTTGAAGTGTTCCCATAGCTCCTTCAACAGTTTTGAATTCTACAAAAACGGCTTCTCCATCGAAAACGCGCTTTTGTGGAGTGATTATTCTCACTTTGAACACAGCTTAAGCCCCTTTCTTGAGGGTTTTAGCCTTTTCGACCGCTTGTTCTATTGTTCCAACCATCAAGAATGCCTGCTCTGGCAGATCATCGTATTTCCCTTCAAGTATTTCCTTAAAACCTCTTATGGTTTCTTCCAATGGCACGTACTGTCCTTTCGTGCCGGTGAAGTGTTCGGCAACGAAGAAAGGCTGACTTAAGAACCTTTGAATCTTTCTGGCTCTTTGAACCGTTAATCTGTCTTCTTCTGAGAGTTCTTCCATTCCAAGTATTGCTATGATGTCTTGAAGATCTTTGTATCTTTGAAGAACTTTTTGAACCTGTCGTGCAACCTCGTAATGTTCTTCACCAACTACCTTTGGATCCAATATTTTGGAGTTCGAATCCAGAGGATCGACCGCGGGATAAAGTCCAAGCTCCGCTATTTGTCTTGATAAAACTATAGTAGCGTCCAAATGAGCAAACGTTGTAGCCGGTGCTGGGTCTGTAATATCATCGGCGGGAACGTATATCGCTTGAACGGATGTTATCGAACCATTCCTCGTGGAAGTGATTCTTTCCTGCAATTCTCCCATATCCGTTGCCAAAGTTGGCTGGTATCCAACCGCGGAAGGCATTCTACCAAGCAAAGCCGAAACTTCCGAACCCGCCTGGACAAACCTGAAAATGTTGTCTATGAACAAGAGCACATCTTTGTTCTGCTTGTCTCTGAAGTATTCAGCCATCGTCAAAGCGCTTAACGCAACTCTGAACCTTGCGCCCGGTGGTTCGTTCATCTGTCCGAAGACAAGGACGGTGTTGTCTATAACGCCACTTTCTTTCATTTCATTCCAGAGTTCGTTCCCTTCCCTTGTTCTTTCGCCAACGCCGGCAAACATCGAAAAACCACCGTGCTCAATCGCGACGTTCCTGATCATTTCCATAACCAACACGGTCTTTCCGACACCAGCGCCACCAAAGAATCCTATTTTTCCACCCTTTGGAAAGGGAGCTATCAAATCTATAACCTTTATTCCCGTTTCCAGAATTTCTATTTCAGTGGATTGATCGTTCATATCAGGAGCACTTCTATGGATGGGCCATGCTTCTTTTGCTTTCACTTCCCCTTTGCCATCTATAGGTTGACCGAGAAGGTTGAACATTCTTCCCATTATTTCGTTTCCAACAGGAACGCTTATGGGCTTTCCCAGATCTTCCACTTCTTCATTTCTCGATAAACCATCGGTGGAATCCAATGCCACACATCTTACCACATCGTCTCCTATGAGCTGTTCAACTTCCATGAAAAGTTCCCTATCGTTTATCTTAACCTTTAAAGCGTTATGAATGTCTGGAAGAGTATCAGATGAAAACTTCACGTCAACAACAGGACCTATTACGCTAACCACTTTACCAGTAGCCATTTCAAACCTCCTAATCAGGCGTCTTTAAGCGCTTCTGAACCGTTTGTAACCTCTATTATCTCCTGGGTTATGTAAGCTTGGCGCGCTTTGTTGTACTTAAGGGTTAAATCCTTGACCAGTTCTTTGGCGTTTTCTGTGGCGTTTCTCATGGCATTTTGCCTTGCATTTTGTTCCGCCACTCTCGCTTCGAGCATTATTCGAAACATCCTTGTTCCAAGATATTGAGGCAAAATTTCATTGAGTAGCTCTGAAGGTTGAGGTTCGTAATCGTACACAGAAGTAGAATTATTGGAATTCTTGATGGGTTTTATTGGCAAAAAATCTTCAACTTTAACCAACTGAACTAAAGGATTTTTGGAATATCCCTGCACGATCTTTATTGAATCCACATCTTCTTTGCTAAGGTATATGTCCACCAGCTCGTTTGCAAAGCTCTGCGCATCATCGTACGACGGAGTTCCGTAAGCGTTTACAACAGAGTACCTGATCTTTCTTTTATCAAAAGACATTCTCGATTTTGCCCTTGAGCCGATTACGTAAAAACCTGCAAATTTTTCTCCAAGTTTATCCGCAAACTTGTAACTGTAATCTATAACATCGTTATTGTACGAACCACACAAACCCATATCACCTGTAAAAACAACCAGCAAAGTTTTTTTCGGCTCTTTTTTGTATATCAACGGACTGTTGAAATCTGAAGCGGCCCCGACTACACGGGCAAACACATCTGAGAAATTCTTTTCATAATCGTAAAAATTCTTCACCATCCTTTGAAGCTTGTTTAGCTTGGCGGTCGCCACCATTTCCATGGCACGCGTTATATGCATCGTGGAACTAACTGATTTTATCTTCTTCTTTATGAGTTGCTCTGTCCCACGTCCCATCTTATCTCACCTTAAAATTTTTCTTGAACTCTCCAATGGAAGCCTTCAATCTTTCTTCCACTTCAGACGTTAAATCCTTCGATTGCTTAATGGCATCCAACACGTCAGGATGTTTTTCTCTCATGAAATTCAAAAACTCCTCTTCAAACTTCTTAACAGCCTCTATTTCAACGTCATCTAGATATCCTTTTACACCTGTGTAAAGTGAAACCACTTGTTCTTCAAATGGCATTGGAGCGTACTGTTCTTGCTTTAAGAGTTCCATAAGGTGTTGGCCCCTATTTATCTGCGCCTGTGTAGCAGGATCGAGTTCCGTTGAGAATTGGGCAAAAGCTTCCAATTCTCTGAATTGCGCAAGTTCTATTCTTAGATTCCCAGCGACTTTCTTCATAGCCTTAGTCTGAGCCGCACCACCAACCCTTGAAACCGACAGCCCAACGTTTACGGCTGGTCTGAAGCCGGAATAGAAGAGTGATGACTCCAGGTATATCTGCCCATCGGTTATGGATATAACGTTGGTTGGTATGTAGGCGCTCACGTCGTTGGCCTGAGTTTCTATTATCGGCAAGGCCGTCATAGAACCGCCGCCAAGCTCATCGCTTAAACGCGCAGCTCTTTCCAGAAGCCTTGAATGGAGATAGAACACGTCTCCGGGATACGCCTCACGACCAGGGGGCCTTCTTAAAAGCAGTGATATTTCCCTGTATGCTACGGCGTGTTTGCTCAAATCGTCGTAAACGATAAGGGTATCTTTCCCCGAAAACATGAACTCTTCCGCTATTGCCGCTCCCGCATAGGGAGCTAAATAAAGCAAAGGAGCCGGATCACTTGCTCCTGCCACAACGACCGTTGTGTATTCCATAGCTCCGTATTGCCTTAACTTTTCAACCGTCCTTGCAACAGCAGCACCTTTTTGTCCAATGGCAACGTATATGCAGTAAACACCTTTTCCCTTTTGATTGATTATCGTATCAACCGCTATGGCAGTTTTTCCCGTTTGTCTATCGCCAACTATAAGTTCCCTTTGCCCTCTGCCTATCGGTATCATGGAGTCTATGGATTTCAAACCAGTTTGCAATGGTGTGTCAACTGGCTGTCTTTCTATAATACCCACGGCTTTTCTTTCAACAGGTCTCATTTTCTTTGCGGAGATGGGCTTTCCACCATCCAATGGGTTGCCCAGAGGGTCTACGACTCTACCAACCAATTCTTCACCTACCGGAACTTCAACAATTCTATGGGTTCTTTCAACCAATTCCCCTTCTTTTATATCTTTGTATGAACCAAGTATGACTATTCCAACGTTGTCTTCTTCAAGGTTTATAGCCATTCCCATGCTTCCATTTTGAAATTTCACAAGTTCGTTAGACATGACATTTTCAAGTCCGTAAACGCGAGCGATTCCGTCTCCTACCTGAATGACACGCCCAACTTCTTTCAGATCGGGAACGTTTTTGAAATTCTCTATCTTCTCGCGCAGAACCCTCGTTATCTCGTCTGGGTTTATACGCATTCCATCACCCTCCATACATAAGACTGGCCGCTTTTTTCAGAGCACCGGCCGCACTCATATCCACTACCGAATCTTCAAAATCTATGACTATACCTGCCAGGAGTTTCTCGTTTTTCAAAAGCTCTATGACGGGCTCCGTTCTTCTCACTTTTTTTATAACCTCTTCTATTTTTTGAATCTCTTTCTCACTTAATTGTTGGGCACTTTCCACTTTTACTTCTTCTTTATTGTTCTTTCTCAACCAAAGTTTCCATGAAACTTCGTAAAGATCTTTGAATATGTTGAAGCGCTTGTGTTCGAAGATCACTTCCAGAAACTTTTGGCATTTTTCTTTAATTTCGAACACTTCCCCCACCACTTCAGATTTAAGGGAAGGGGGAATTGTTGGATCGCGTAAAAAGTCTACGATCTTTTCGTCTTTCATATTCGCTAAAATTTTTATGGTGTCTATACACTGCGCATTGCCCAAGTCAAGAAGAGCCCTAGCATACCTTAACACAACAGCACGGCTGCTTTTCATTTCTTATCACCGAATTTAGAGAGTTGATTCATCAAAAATTCTCTCTTTGCTTTATCGTCTAAATCTTTTTGAATGACCTTAGAGGCTAAAGCTATGGCCAATGTCACGACTTTTGTACGCAAAGCTTCTTCGGCTTTTGCCTGTTCTTCTTGTATTTCCCTTCGACCTTTTTCCAGCATGTTCGCTATCTCACTCTGAACGCGCTTTTTTTCGTTTTCTTCGTACTTCTTAACCCTTTCTTTAGCTTCTTCGTACATGGCGCTTATTTTTTCATTCAATTTTTTCATTTCAGCTTCCATCTTTTTTTTCATCTCTTCAGCTTCCTTCTTGGACGCTTCAGCTTTATCGTATTCCGCCTTTATATCCTGACGTCTCTTGTCTAAAAGGGCCAAAAAAGGTTTATAAAGATACTTGATAAGAAGGTACATCAATAGAAAGAAACTCATCAATTGAAGTATAGATGTACCGTTGAAATTGACAAATACTCCTGACGACATCTTTTATCTCTCCATTTAAAAGAGAAGAATCATAAAGGCGATAAGCAAGGCGTAAAGACCCGTAGATTCCGCGACCGCCTGAGAAAGCAACATTCTTGTTGTGAGCGTTCCAACCATTTCGGGTTGCCTTCCCATAGATTCCATTGCGCCCTGCCCTATGTGTCCTTCACCTATTGCTGGACCGATGGCGCCTATTCCCATTGCCACCCCTGCTCCTATGTATTTTGCGGCTTCCACAACCGCCTGAGCCATAGAAAGATCTGCCACTTCAATCTCCTCCTTTTTTTATTGTTCAAGTTGAACGCTTATATAAGCAATTGCGAGCATTGAAAAGACAAACGCCTGTATCGTGCCAACAAAAAATCCAAAGAATCCCCACAGCACCATTGGAACTATCGTGTACTTTGCGAGGTAGCTCAGCATCAAAACCATGATGCCCCCACCTGCGATGTTTCCAAAAAGCCTGAGAGAGTGTGAAACTGGCTTTGCCAATTCTCCTATTATATTCATTGGAAGCATTATTGGGTTCGGATCGATAAATCCCTTCATCCAATTTTTAAAGCCTTTGAGTTTTATGGCAAATATGTGACTTATAAACAAAACCATCACCGCGTAGGTAACGTTAGTATTTAAGTCTCCCGTTGGAGATGGCCACGTATCGGTAAATAAATTTAAAACGAGATGATGGCTTGAAACTCCAACGCTTATGCCAGGAATGCCGCCTAACAAGTTAGAAAACCAGATAAACAGAAAGAGGGTCATCGAGACGTAGAAAGTGGGTTTAACGAATTCTTTAACTGGAATAACATCTTCGACTAAATCATAAACGAAAGAAAGAATAATCTCAATAGCAGCTTGCTTCTTGGAAGGAATCTTGCTTAAATGTCGTTTGAAGGAAACGGCCATGTAAATGAGAATGGACATGATAACAACGGTCATTATAACGGTAATCGGATTTAAAGTACCCAAGAGCGAAGGTAAAGGTACGTGCACCTGCCACACTTTTCCAATTCCCTCAGGAAAAGAAATTTTGCCAAAATTCCAGATTGCCACGCCAGCGTACACTATCAAAAACAGCGTAAGAAAGATCTTCTCTCCCCTTGAAAAAGAAACCTTCAAGTTTTACCACTCCCCACGTATGTGATAAGTGTGAACCTTGCCAACTCCAGACCGAAGAAGGCAAAGATCAAACCTTTTATTCCAAAGATGGAGGAAAATAAGAGAATCACAGCGCTTAAAATGTACCTCTTTAAGAAACCGAACTTCAGGGATTTCAACTTACCTTCTTTTACCTTATTGGCATCTTCTGCCATCAGCAATAAGGATAATTGAGAACCAACTGCCCCAAGGAGAAATGACAGAAAAATTCTCCAATCCAAGAAAAGCAAAAAGAGCCCCGCCGGCGTAAAAGATGACCACAAGTTTAAAGACCACGAAAGAGAGTCACTTTTCATTTTGTTTTCTTTCTTCCTTTGCTGCTACTTTTAAAAGTACCTTCATGCCATTGTACATTCCAGAAATTGTGCCAAGGAGCAAGAATATCACAAGCAAAACTTTGTTGTTGAAGGTCCACTTATCAAGGTAATATCCTAGCAGGCCACCAACCACAATGTTGGAAATAACCGTTACACCGAAGTCAAAGACTACATTTGAATGCTTAAAAAAATTTACCGACTCTCTTGAAAGCTTGAAAATGTTTTTTTTCATCATTATTTCACTTTAAAAAAAATTAGTGGCTGATTTCCTATCTTTACATATCCCTTTTCATCGTCAATTACAACTCTTATTCCATGAGGAAGCCTTTTCACATCTATTTCATGCCAATAACTCAGATCGGTAATAATCAAATCTTCTATGTCCAAGTACGGTAGAATTATATCCCAAAATACACCAAAATGCAAAGTTATTCCCAAATTTTTTCTAAAAATATTAACTTCTCTTAACCTAAAATATACGGGGTCATCTTCGTATATTTCACAAGGGGATATATCATAGCTTTCCAATCCCCTCAACGCACTTCCGATCATAATTATCCTTTTTGGAGAGAGAAATTTAAAAAAATTTGCAATTTCTGTTGAGGGTGGCTGAAGCGTAGGAGATACCCTGTAAGCTTTTATTCTTTTCCCCATGTAGTCTTGCAGTATTATTGAAGCGCTCAACTCATCGACTATGCCTTTTTTCGAATTTGAAGAAAATATCTCTCGATTCGCAATGTTTGAAGTAAAACGTTCATCAACCATGTAAACTGGAATTGGTGCCATTTCTCTTGAAATTTCTATTGCCTTATCCACAGCTTTAGACGTTGAAGGAGTGAATTTTCCCTTTAAATTCAACGGTAGACCAACCACAATTTCCGAGAGGTTTTCTATTTTTTTGAGTTCTTTCACCACATCTTTTGGTGGAACGGTTTTAACGTTTGTTACCACACTTCCCGTCGGATCTGTAATTGCTATGCCACTTCTTTTTGTCCCAAAATCAACGGATGCTTTTCGCATAATTACCATCGAAGGGATTATGAAAGATTTTGGCTATTTCCCGGGTGTTTCTGTTCATAAGTCTTTTCTTTACAGAAAATGCTATCTTCTTTTCCACTTCTCCCTCTTTTTCACGCGACGAGTTTTCAACTTCTTGTATTTCAGGTATCCTAACTGTTCGTCCATCTTCAAAAACGTTTATTTCTTTTAGAATAGATATGAAGATCTTTGAAAACGCTTTGGAACGGCTTACACCGCTTTCGACCAAACACTCTTCAGCTTCTTTCGCACATCCATCACTCAAAATTTCCGCCACCAATCTAACCTTCTCGTAAGTGGGAAATAGCTCTTCTATCTCTTTCATATTCGAATCGAAATCTTCTTCCCCAAAAAGCATTTGAATAATTGGGATGTTGTTGTTTTCGAACAGTGTTGGAGGCTTCAAAAAAGAAATATGATTTCTTGGAAAATCGTAGTAAACGATTCTATCCATTTCGTCGATTGTCGATGCGTACGTTGAAGAAGTCAAAAGCACTCTAGTTTTTCCTCTTTTTATTGAGGTTGAAATATGATGATGAGAATTGGAGTTTGGAATGTAAGAAACTATCTTTTCGCTCTTACACATGGATGGATACAGCTCACATAGGCGTTTGTACACATCTTTTAAATTTTGCACGCTTGAAAATATTATCATGATCTTTTTATTTCTTTCTTTTATTATGGAAGAGACTAAATTGAACTTTTCTCTGGAATTTCTATCGTCTATGAGGCCAACTGTTCTCTTATGGTACTCGTGAAAGATCTTTTCAATGTTGAAATCGATACTCAAATCGTTTTCAACTTCGTGGCTTAAGAATGATGAAAAGAGAAGCACTTTTCTCAGATTCTTAGAATGAACAGCTTCTATTAAACGATCTCTCAACCCTATTTCATACATAAGCTGAGGTTCACACACGAAAAGCCTATCTCCGTCTTTCAAAACTTTCTTCAATGAGATAACGTTTGTGAACACAACATGAGCCTGTTCGAAACCATCGTTTATCGCATCAACATAAGTTGCCGTTCTGCCAATGGCTTTCACCTCTGGAGCCACAGAAGAGTAAAAATCTCTCATCATTGAATTGGAAGGAGCGACAACCACTAATCTTCCTTCAAGTAAAGACGATTCAAGTATCATCCTTTCTTCCACATGCGGATTGCCAACTACCAACGTGTTTTCTTCAAAAGAAAGCACGTTTGAAAATTTCCTTTTTATGGCGCTCTTTCTTAAAGTTCTGGTTGAATTTCTTTCGCCGCTTACCCTCAAATCCACGATGTTAAGCTGAATCTTTTTTCTTCCACCCCAATTGTTCTTCCATATGTTTGCCACAATGTTCACACTTGGTCTTGAATAGAAATTATCATCTATTTTATTTGAAAGACCAAAGCCGATGGCATCGACGTGTTTCTTTCCATTTCCCACAGTTAAGCTCAAATGTTTTCCGAATTTTCCAATGCTTCTCACTCTTTCCACTTCTAAATTATCAAATTCAAAAATAGGTTCTGGATTTCCACTGCCATACGGTCTCAATTTTTCAATATCTTCAATCAAAGAGTCATCTATTTCCGAAAGATCCAGTTTCGCATCGATTTTTACGACAGACGCTAAATCTTTGGAATCGTATTCTTTCATCAGCTCTTGTAATCGAGCGTCGAATTCTGGTATAAGATCGCTTTTAAGCGAAAAGCCGGCTGCCATTTTATGTCCACCGTATTCTTCTAGAAGATCCTCGGCGCCTTTTAATATCTTTACTATGTCTACCCCTTCAATACTGCGGGCAGAACCTCTTGCTATTTCACCTTCTCTTGAAATCATAAGAGTCGGTTTGTGAAAAGCGGAAAGAATTCGCGAGGCCACAATTCCAATAACACCCGGATGCCAGTTTTCGCCAGATAAAACCAATATTCTACGTTCTTTCAGATCATCCATAACGTCAAGTTGCGCTAGAGCTTCTTGAAGTATTTGATTTTCTATGAATTGTCTCTTTTTATTTTTTTCTATCAATTCTTTGGCAAGAGAGTACGCTTTTGATTCGTCTTCTTCCAAAACCAGTTCTAAAGCGGTGTACGCACTGTCGATGCGGCCAACGGCATTTATCTTGGGGGCAATTTTGAACCCTATATCATGGGCCTTAACATCACAATGATCAACGTTGGAAAGCTCCATCAACTTTGCCAGGCCAACCCTTTTTTTCTCTCCAAGCAATTTCATTCCCTTGTAAACGAAGTAACGATTTTCCCATAAGAGTGGAACTATATCGGCCACCGTTCCCAGCGCAACTATGTCGAGATACTCTTCGAGATCGTCTTGTATTCCAATTTTGCTCTGAAGGGCTTGAAGCACTTTATAGGCTACACCGACACCGGAAAAATCCTTAAATGGGTAAGAATCATCTGGACTTTTCGGATCGATAACGGCAATGGCCTCTGGAATTTCATCTTTCGTTTCATGATGATCCGTGACGATCACCCGAAAACCTCTTGAATTGGCGTAAGCGATATCATCTACGGAAGTTATCCCACAATCAACTGTCATTAAATTTCTTACACCTTTTTCGTATAAAAAATCTATGGCTTCCCTGCTAAGGCCATAACCATCGTCTAATCTGCTTGGAATGTAATAATCGACGTTCCAGCCCCACTTTTTCAAAACCAGATAGTAAAGCGCTGTACCAGTTACCCCGTCAACATCGTAATCACCGTATATTACCAACGGTGCGCCACTTTCTTTTACACGTAAAAGTTCTTCAACGGCTTTATCCATATCTCGCATTCTGTAAGGATCTTCCAATTTTATGGAAGCTGGAGTCAAAAATTGTTGTGCTTTTTCTAAAGTATCAACGCCACGATTGGTGAGCAAGCGAGCCAACAAGGGGGTTATCTTGAAATTTTCACACAAAAACCTTTCCCACTCTTCGTGGTGGTCAGCAACCTCCCATTCATTTTTCAATTCACATCCTCTCCCATCTTTATCTTTATCTTTCGACAAAATTATACCACGTCAAAGGCGAAGTTCATGGAAGGGGACCGCGCAGTTGAAGTCAAGGTTTTTCCACTTTTCCCATGAAAAGTATGAGATCACTCGTAGCACTTATTTTATCAACTATGAAGAAGATGAATGGATGATCTGCCTTGAAAACAGGAATAACGGGTGGTTTGACGTTGGGTGCACAGGTAAGGGTCATAATAACACTTGTTACAGCAGCGGCTTCCGTTCCTTTTTCGTTTACGTCTACAAACGCTTTGTGAAGCACATCAGAGATCACTAGATCTTTTGCGCCATCTATACCTGAAAAGTCAGCGTTGTCGAAGGCGTTCTTCATTCCGAGAGATTTAAGAACAGAGTTGAGCGAGTACCCATCTCTTAGCTTGAATTTTGGAAAGAATACCTTCACGGTTTGTTCTTTCATTTCGGAGCACCACTTCTTAAAGTTAGACGCACTTAATGAATTCTCAAGATTCTGTATGCCGTCCTTGTCTTTTGGAAGTAAAACGATCATCGATAGTTTTCCACTTCCATAGGGAAGCCTCAAAGCCTGCAGAAGATCATTTTGCATGTATGAAAATTTTGATTTTTGGTACATCATTTCCACTTTCGTTGTGTGCCCGCTATCCACAAAGAAATCAGCCTTTTTCGTATTGGAAGCTTTAAATGCCACTTTCCACTTTCCGTTGAAATATATGGCATTTGTAAGTACAAGTCTCGTTAAGCCTGGAAGCCTATTTATGATATCTTCAATTTTTCCTTTTGTTTTTTCCCTCACCCAGTCGTTTATCATTTTTTTCGCTTCCAGGGGCTTTGCAAAATCGACTTTGTAAAGTTCTCCATTGTAGTATTTATCTATGATAGAAACAAAGCTTGGTAAAAGTTTAAAACCTTTTTGAACCCATAAAGCGTTGGCTACGTTAAGAGTGGAAGAGTTGGTGGCGGTTAAATTCATCAAATCAACGGTTTTTGAAAAAGCAAGGTTAAATTTATCATTTGATAGTCTTATGTGAAGGGTTTTTGTCATCTGCGTTTTTGTTTCACCATTAGCGCCAGCGTAAACCATAGATAGGGCGTCAAAAATACTAAATGGTGAAAAAAAAGAATTTCCATTTCTTTTCAATTTGGAGTACAAGTCAAACGCAAATTCGTCGTTCGATTGAACAATGCTTTGCATGTCTTCATTATTTCCGAATAGAGCTGTTAAATTCGCAAATGTCATTGTGAAAGAAAAGAACATCAGCAAAACGATCATGCCAAGCTTTTTCATAATCCGCACCTCCGTCATTTGAACTTCTTCTCTCTAAAATCATTTTAGCATCTTGAGAAGATTTAAAAAAATTATCTTCACTTTTAACTTGCACACATTTTTAATTTTTTTGGATCCTTTTCAAAAATGTTAAAATGAAGGAAAAGCGAATGACAACGAAAGTGGTGGTGATGAGCATTGGAAATAAAAAACGTGCTGGTGGTAGATCCGCTAAAGGGAGAATTTGTCGGAGATGTTTTATGGGAAGAAGGAATCGTTAGAAAAGTCACCCCTAAGGGCGCTAGCACCTTTGATAACATACTCATGCCGGGTTTTGTAGATCCACACACTCATGGATGTTTTGGAATAGACACCATGAGCATCGACGATGAAAAATTGGAAAGGTGGGAACGCTTCCTTTACACTCAAGGAGTTACCTCTTTCATTCCCACAACCATCTCAGCCAAGAAAGAAGATATGATCAGGGTTTCAAACATGATCGAAGAGTACGTGTACAAAAAATCAAAGACCTCCGTTGTGGGAGTTCATTACGAAGGACCTTACATAAACATAAATAAAAGAGGTGCCCAAAATCCCAGCGCCATTCGTGAGGCCACTTCCAGGGAAATGGAAGAGATACTTTCACCTCATGTCAAACTTATAACTATGGCACCCGAGTTAAAAGGATTTTACGATGTGCTTCCTCTTTTGAAAGAAAATGGAACGGTCGTTTCCATTGGCCATAGCGATGCCAATTTCGAAGAGATAAGACAGGCATTTCTGAATGGCGTGAACAGAATAACTCATTTTCCAAATGCCTTGAAAGGTTTTCATCACAGAGAATTGGGCGGAAGTGGGGCAGGACTTTACTTCGATTTTACACTTGAAATGATAGTGGATGGTATCCATCTCGATCCGAATTTTGTAAAGCTAATTTACAGGTTAAAAGGCGCCGAACGCATCTCTTTGATAACCGATTCCATAAGTGCCGCGGCGCTTGAAGATGGAGAATACGAGCTTGGTGGGTTAAAGGTCAACGTTTTAGAGGGTAAAGCGACGCTACAAGACGGAACGTTGGCTGGAAGCACCCTTTTGTTCAGCAAAGCGGTAAAAAATTTCAAGAAATTCACAGATTGTTCTCTGAAAGAACTTGCGATGGTTTCGTCTTACAATTCGGCTATGAATTTAAACATACAAAAAATTGGTAGGATAGAAGAAGGATATCTGGCGAATTTCGTTTTGCTAGATAAAGAGCTCAACGTCTTAGAAACCTACCTGTACGGAGAAAAAGTTTATCAGCGTTGAATTTTAGAGCTCTCAGAACACTCGATTTCTTTCATTTTCATCTTCAAAAAAGCTTCAACTACTGCGGGATCGAATTGCTTTCCCGCGTTTTTTTCGATTTCTTTCAGCGCTATTTCTTCACTCAACGCTTTTCTGTACGGTCTATCGCTTGTCATGGCATCAAACGTATCACAAACTGACATTATTCTCGATTCTAACGGTATTTTTTCACCCCTCAGCCCATCTGGATATCCTTTGCCATCCCATCTTTCGTGATGGTGCTTTACTATCACGGCAATTTCTTTCAAGTTAGCTCCCTCTTCAATCAATTCCGCACCAATTACGGGATGTGTTTTTATAGCGTTGTACTCCTCAGGAGTGAGTTTCCCATTTTTATTCAGTATTTCCAAAGGAACGAAAATCTTTCCCACATCGTGAAGCAATCCGGTTTGATAGATCTTTCTTTGAGCTTCTTCATCCATTCCCATCATCTTCGCAACTTTCATAGAACAATTTGCCACACGTTCAGAATGGCCTTTGGTGTAGACATCGTACTTTTCAAGGGCTGTGACAAACACCATTATAAGCTTTTTCTGAAGCTCACGCTGACTTTTTAAATATTTTCTTGAAACGTAAAAAGCCGTGGCTATCTTTGAAAAAGCGTTCAAAATTTCCACATCATTTTGAGAAAAAGTGTATTCGCTCTCTTTCGGAATATCGATTGACATGTAACCAAGTATTTCATTTGAAAAATTCAACGGTGCGACAGTGATTCTTTTATGGGCTTCGTAGCTTTTTTCACCGCTTCAAATGCCTTTGAAGAGGATATTTTTTCATTCTCTTTTAGAAGATCCTTCACGATTTGAGCTTTGCTGAATTTAACCAATTCAAAATTGATGTTTGGATTTTTCAAAATCTTCTCATCGTGTCCGCGACACGCGACTATTTTCCACTTGTTTTCGTCAAAAATCCAGATGCTTCCGTATTTGGCAGCCGGAATCATTTCCAGAGCGTTGTCAAGCATTCTGTTGAGAAATTCATTTTCTTCTACTTTCACCATGTCGAGCTGAGACAAAGGAACTATCACGCTTTGAAATCTTTTGTTAAGCTTTTCTAATTCGGAATAGGTATGCTCCAACTCCTCGTTTATGGCCTTTATTTCTTCATTTGAAGCGGTGAGTTCTTCGATGGTTTCGTTTAATCTTTCGTTCTTTCTTTTAAGCTCGCTAGCTCCTTTTTTTACAAGTTTTCTCAAGATAATCACGTTAACGATCAGCACCACAAAAACAAGAATACCGGCTCCAAAAACGTAGAGAACCCATCTTGGAATGAACGAACTTGCGGAAGGGACATGTAAGTATTTAGAAATTGACTCGTTAAGAACTGAATTGTCGTTCTCTTTCATTTGCTTGATGTACCTATCTACAATCGGCGCTACGATCTTTGCAACATGGCTTTGTTTGGAAAAGGCCGCTTTTTCCTCAATGAGGTAGAAAATCATTGATGTGCTCTGTAGCCCGTATTTTGAAGCGTTTTCAACGCCAAAAAATCTGTTTACCACCCCGGCATCTATTTCTTTAGCTTTAATAGCTTTGAAAATATCGGAGTAGCTGTTGAATTCAACGAATTTTGATTTGACTTTTAGATGTTCTAAAAAATACTTTATTCCCAGAGGGCCTTCATAAAAAATATCCGATTTTAAAACTCCCACGCGCTTACCGTTCAAATCAAAAAAAGAATCAATGGAACTTCCTTTATGTGTGTACACCTGAGCCCAATTTGACAAAAAATATTCGTTGGTGAAATAACAAAACGACTTTCTTTC